>NZ_JBKFBA010000004.1:239949-301002 GCF_053345925.1 Rhodococcus sp. C26F | reverse complement strand
CCGTCGGGTCGCGTTCGGCCTCCGCGTCGATGAACGGCGACTCGACCCCCTCGGCGTCGACCTCACCCGCCGCGGCGAGCGCCTGGATGATCCGCCAACGCAGATCGGTGTCGACCGTCAGCCCGGGCAGGCCGACCGTCGCCGGATCCGCGCCCAGCAGCTCCTCGAGCACCTCGGTGTGCCAGGGCGACAGGTACGCGGTGGTCAGCGCGTTGACGAACGCGAGCTGATGGTCGGAGCCGGCCTCGGACTCGCGGGCGAGCTCGAGCAGGCGGTTGGCGAAGTCCGCCCGGCCCTGCTCCGCGGCCCAGGACGGGTCGGCGTAGCTCTCCAGCGCGGTGTGCGCTTGCATGAGCAGACGCTGGACGACACCGACCTCGGTCTCGGCGGCGATACCGCGCTGCACGAGGGCGACGAAATCACGCGCCTTCATCTCGGCCTGACGGGTCATCTCCCATGCCGCCGACCACACCAGGGTGCGCGGCAGGGACTCGGCGATGTCGCCGACCCGCTCGATGACGGTCGCGAGCGACTCAGCGTCGAGACGCACCGAGCAGTACGTCAGGTCGTCGTCGTTGACGAGCACGAACGCGCCGCGCGGTACACCCACCAGATCGGGGACCTCGGTGCGCTCGGCGGCGTCGACGTCGATCTCCACGCGGTGCGTGCGGACGAGCTTGCCGGAGCCGTCGTCGTCGTACACACCGATCGCGAGGCGGTGCACGCGGAACTCACCGGCGCCGGGCTGGGCACCTTCCTGCACCACCGCGAAACGCGTGAAGCGTCCCTGGTCGTCGACCTCGAAGTCCGGTCGCAGGATGTTCAGGCCGGTGGTCTTGAGCCACTGGGCACCCCAGTCCGACAGGTCGCGGCCGGAGGCCTTCTCCAGCGCGGCGAGCAGGTCGTCGAAGGTGGCGTTGCCGTAGGCGTGGTCGCGGAAGTACTCGCGCAGACCGGCGAGGAAGGGCTCCTGCCCCACATAGGCGACGAGCTGCTTGAGCACCGACGCGCCCTTGGCGTAGGTGATGCCGTCGAAGTTGACCTCGACCGCGGCGAGGTCGGGGATGTCGGCGGCGATGGGGTGCGTCGACGGCAGCTGGTCCTGCCGGTAGGCCCACGACTTCTCGACGTTCGCGAAGGTCGTCCACGCGTTGGTGTACTCGGTGGCCGAGGCCTGGCACAGGACCGACGCGAACGTCGCGAACGACTCGTTGAGCCACAGGTCGTCCCACCAGCGCATGGTGACGAGGTCGCCGAACCACATGTGCGCCATCTCGTGCAGGACGGTCTCGGCGCGGCGCTCGTAGGAGTAGCGGGTGACCTTGGACCGGAAGACGTAGTCCTCCAGGAAGGTCACCGCTCCGGCGTTCTCCATCGCTCCGGCGTTGAACTCGGGCACGAACAGCTGGTCGTACTTGCCGAAGGCGTAGGGGATCCCGAAGTTGGCGTGGTAGAAGCCGAAGCCCTGTTTGGTCTCGGTGAACAGCCGGTCGGCGTCCATGTACTCCGCGAGCGACGCTCGGCAGAAGATGCGCAGCGGGATGGTGCCGTGCTCGTCGGTGTACTCGTCGGACCACACCGCGTACGGACCGGCGATGAGCGCGACGAGATAGGTGCTCATCCGCGGGGTGGTGCGGAAGATGTGCAGACCCGGCTGCGCGGCCGCGGTCTGCACGGTGTCGGCGTTGGAGATCACGGCCCAGTCCTGCGGCGCGGTGACCTGCAGGTCGAAGGTGGCCTTGAGATCGGGCTGGTCGAAGCACGCGAACATCCGCTTGGCGTCGGCCGTTTCGAACTGCGAGTACAGGTACACCGCGTCGTCGGTGGGGTCGACGAACCGGTGCAGGCCCTCGCCGGTGTTCGTGTACAGGCAGTCGGCGTCGACGACGAGTTCGTTGTGGGCGGCGAGCCCGGTAAGGGCGATGCCGGTCTCCTCGGAGTATCCGGACACGTCGACGGGGTCGCCGTTGAGGGTCGCCGAATGCACGGTCTTCGCGATGAGGTCGATGAACGTCGAGGCTCCCTCGGTCGCGTCGAATCGCACGGTGGTCACCGACCGGAAGGTCGTGGTGCCCGGCGCGCCGGCATCGTCGGTGAGATCCAGTTCGATGCTGTAGTTGTCGACGGACAGGATCGCGGCCCGTTCGGCGGCCTGCTCGCGGGTCAGATTCGGTGGTGCCACGGGAGAACTCCTTCTCACGACGGAATGTCGGTCGGCGTCCATCCCATCATGATCGGCGAACCTTCACGGAGCGACGTCGGACAACGGCACCGTGGTGTCCGTCAGCCGGCCGACGTCGACGGGCCGCCCGGAGACGATGAGAGCGCGGATGTCGTCCCCGGCATCCCAGATGTTGACGTTCATCCCCGCCCGGACCCGCTGCTCGTCGTCGAGCCAGAACGCGAGGAACTGCCGTCCCGGCACGTCGCCGCGGGTGACCACCCGCGCGTCGCGGGGAGCGAGCCCGACATATTCCATGCCCAGGTCGTACTGGTCGGTGAAGAAATAGGGGAGCCGGTCGTAGGTCGTCTCACGTCCGAGCATCGTCGCGGCCGCGACGGCCGGCTGGTTCAGGGCGTTCGCCCAGTGTTCGACGCGCACGCGGGTGCCGAGCAGCGGATGCTCCGCCGACGCGATGTCGCCGACGGCCACGATGTCCGGATCGCTCGTCCGCATCGATGCGTCGACGAGCACGCCGTCGTCGACCGCGAGTCCGGCGTCGCGGGCCAGCTCGACGTTCGGGCGCGCCCCGACCGCGACGAGCACGGCGTCGGCGGGCACCACACTGTCGTCGCCGAAGCGGATGCCGCTCGCGCGACCGTCGTAGGCGACGATCTCGCGCACCGAGGTGTTCGTCCGCAGATCGACACCGTGCGCGCGGTGCAGGTCGGCGAACACCGCACCCATCTCCTCGCCGAGGGCGCCGGACAGGGGTTGCTTCGCGGTCTCCGCGACCACCACGCCCGCGCCCCGGTCGCGGGCGTTCGCGGCGATCTCCATGCCGATCCATCCCGCGCCGATGACGGCCAGCCATCCCGCGCTGTCGGTCTCGCCCTGGATCGCGGTGAGCAGCGCATCGGAGTCCTCGACGGTGCGCATGACGTACACGCGTTCGGCGTCGGCTCCGGGAATCGGGACCCTGCGGGGCGTCGAGCCCGTGGCGAGAGCGAGCTTGTCGTAGTGGAGCGTCGACCCGTCGGGCAGCGTCACCGTGTGGGCGGCCGGATCGATCGCGGTGACCTTCGTGCCGAGCAGCAGTTCGACGCGGTGGTCGCGGTACCAGTCGCCGTCGTGCACCGTGAAGTCGGCGAGTTGCTTGCGTCCGGCGAAGTAGTCCTTCGACAACGGCGGTCGCTCGTAGGGCAGGTGCTCCTCCGCGCCGATGAGCAGGATGCGCCCGGGAAAGTCGCGGGCGCGCAGTTCCTCTGCCAGCTTGGCGCCGGCCAGACCCGCGCCGACGATCAGAAACGTTTCCTCACCCGACATCGTGGTGCCTCCGCTGTGATGCGTGCCGGACCTGCTTCCCGGCTCCGACGTTACGGCTACCGCCCGCACTACGGCCCGGTTCAGGAAGAATCGTCGACGGGGCCGTGTTGAACATGCTTGTAGTTGTCCGGCCCGTACGAACTCTTGTGAGGAGATCTCTTGAGCGACCTGACTGCCGCGTCCTCGACCGGCAAGGACACCGCCGACTTCTGGTTCGATCCGTTGTGCCCGTGGTGCTGGATCACCTCGCGCTGGATCCTCGAGGTCACGAAGGTGCGCGACATCGAGGCGCGTTTCCACGTCATGAGCCTGGCCGTGCTGAACGAGGGGCGCGACCTGCCGGAGGAGTACGCCGAGCTGATGACGAAGGCCTGGGGCCCGGTGCGCGTCGCGATCGCTGCGGCGCAGAAGTACGGCGACGACATCCTCTCCCCGCTGTACACGGCGATGGGCACCCGCATCCACAACGAGGGCAACAAGGACTTCGCGGACGTGATCGCCGCGTCGCTCGCCGAACTCGACCTCGACGCCTCGCTGGCCGAGGCCACCGACAGCGACGCCTACGACGAGGCTCTGCGCACGAGCCACCACGCCGGCATGGACAAGGTGGGCCAGGACGTCGGTACCCCGACGATCCATGTCAACGGCATCGCCTTCTTCGGGCCCGTCCTGTCGAAGATCCCGCGCGGCGAAGAGGCCGGCAAGGTGTGGGACGGTGTGGTTGCCCTCGCGTCCTACCCGCACTTCTTCGAGCTCAAGCGCAGCCGCGACGAGGAGCCCGACTTCTCCTGACCGGGCACCGCCGTGGCGCTCGGTAGAGTGCCACGGCGTGTCGAACGATCATGTGGTCCGGCCGGCGACGGTGCACGATGTCGAGAAGGCGACGGCAACGCTCGGACGAGCGTTCCGCGACTATCCGTTCACCCGCTACACCGTCGACGGCCGGGACCACGAGACCCGGGTCCGCGACCTCCAAGGGCTCTTCCTCGCCGAGATCGGCATGCGCTGCGGCGAGGTGTGGGTCTCCGACGACGTCGACGCGGTGGCCGTCTGGACGACGCCCGGCTCCACCGGACTCAGGGAGGCGTTCGCGTCCGTCTCCGATCGGGTGACGGAGCTGCGGGGTGATCGTGCCCGCGCCGCCGAACTGGCCGAGCAGGCCACCGCGGAACTGCAACCGAGCGAGCCGGTGTGGTTCCTGGCCACGGTGGGCGTCGATCCCGCCTCGCAGGGGCGCGGCCTGGGACGGGCCGTCCTCGAACCAGGACTCCGCGCGGCCGAGCGGCAGGGGGTCGCGGCCTGTCTGGAGACCTCCTCGGAGGCGAACGTCGCGCTCTACGAACGTCTCGGATTCGTGGTCACCGGTGTCGTGGAGCTGCCGGACGGCGGCCCGAAGGTCTGGGCGATGCGCCGCTGACCTGCCGCGGCGGGGTTCGCCACGCTCGGGACCGAAGGTCGCAACGCTCCGCCGTACAGACTTGTGCTCACTCCGAATTCAATTCTCGGCTTCGGGTCGGGCGCGGACTACCGTGATGCATCATGGCTGTTCCCTGTCCCCGTACCCTGCTCGTCACAACCAGCGCGTCGCTCGCGCCGGAGGTGACGCGATGACCACCTCACGCACCGCGACCCGCCTCGCCGACACCGACGAGGCCCTGCGCGTCGCCTCCGCGCTCGCCGACGAGTTCGCAGCCGGCGCGTCACGTCGTGATGCCGAACGGGAACTGCCGCGCGACGAGATCCGCGCGCTCGCGGCCTCCGGACTGCTCGCGGTGACCGTGCCCACCGAATACGGTGGCATCGCCACTCCGTACGAAGTGGTCGCCGAGATCTTCCGCATCCTCGCCTCCGCGGATCCGAGCATCTCCCAGATCCCGCACTCGCACTTCACCTTCCTCGAGGCGATCCGGTCCCAGGGAAGCGACGAACAGAAGCGCTTCTTCTACGGCGAGGTGCTCGACGGGGCACTGTTCGCCAACGCCCAGAGCGAACGCGGGTCGCGTGCGGTGAACGTCGACAGCACGGTGCTGCGCCGACAGGGCGACGGTTATGTCCTCACCGGCCGCAAGTTCTACAGCACCGGTGCACTGTTCGCCGATTGGATCGCGGTGCGCGCCAGTCTCGCCGACGACCCGGACGCAACCGACGCGTCGACCCCGAAGGCCGTCGCCTTCGTCCGGCGCGAGACTGCCGGACTCACCGTCGTCGACGACTGGGACGGCATGGGCCAGCGCACCACCGCCAGCGGCACCGTCACCCTCGACGACATCGAGGTCCCCGACGCGGCGGTCGTGCCATACACGCCGATCTTCGAAGCGCCCACCACCTACGGCGCCCAGGCGCAGCTGCTGCACTCGGCGATCGACGTGGGTATCGCGACCGGCGCGCTCGCCGAGGCCGTCGTCCAGGCAGGTCGCGCGCGTCCGCACTTCGAGGCGGATGTGGAACGCGCAGTGGACGATCCGCTGCTCGTCCAGATCGCCGGGGAGGCCACCGTCACCGTCCGCGCCGCCCAGGCACTGCTCGCGGAGGCAGGGCGGGCCGTCGACCGCGCACGCGCGAACCCGACCGCAGAGTCCACCGCCGCGGCCTCCATCGAGGTCGCGACCGCGAAGGTCGCCGCGACCCGCGCCGCTGTGGAGACGGCGAACATCCTGTTCGAACTCGGCGGCACCCGCAGCGCGTCGGGAGCCGCGAATCTGTCGCGCTACTGGCGCGACGCCCGCACCCACACCCTGCACGACGCGACCCGGTGGAAGCTCCAGCACATCGGCCGGTGGACCCTCAGCGGCACCCACCCGCCGCGCTACGGTGTGCTCTGACCCGCCCTCGGCGGGGTGTGCTCTGACCCGCCCCGGCGGGGTGTTCTCCGACCCGCCCCTCGCACGGCGAACGGCGCGTGCGGGCGAGCGGACGGGCCTCGTTAGACTCGGCCCATGCGCGTTTACCTGGGAGCCGACCACGCGGGCTTCGAACGGAAGAATGAGATCATCGAGCACCTGAAGAAGAACGGCCACGAGCCGATCGACTGCGGTGCGTTCGAGTACGACGCCCTCGACGACTACCCGGCCTTCTGCATCGAGGCTGCGCGGCGCACCGTCGCCGACAAGGGCAGCCTCGGCATCGTGCTCGGTGGCAGCGGCAACGGCGAGCAGATCGCCGCCAACAAGGTGCCGGGTGCGCGCTGCGCCCTCGCCTGGAGCGTCGACACCGCCGAGCTCGCGCGCGAGCACAACAACGCGCAGCTCATCGGCATCGGTGGCCGCATGCATAGCCTCGAGGAGACCCTCGCGATCGTCGACGCCTTCCTGTCGACCGAGTGGTCGAACGAGGAGCGTCACCAGCGCCGCATCGACATCCTCGCCGAGTACGAGAAGACCGGCGAGGCCCCGGCAGTTCCCGGCGCGCCCGCCTGATCCGTGCCCGAAGGACACATCCTGCACCGGCTCGCCCGGCGGCACCACGAGTGGTACTCGGGTGCGCCGGTGCGGGTGTCCAGTCCGCAGGGGCGGTTCGCCGACGGTGCCGCCGCCGTGGACGGGCGCGTCCTGACCCACGCGGACGCGTGGGGCAAGCATCTCTTCCACCACTACGAGGGCGGTCTCGCCGTCCACGTGCATCTCGGTATCTACGGTGAGTTCACCGACCGCGAGTTGCCGCTCGGCGAACCGGTCGGACAGGTACGGATGCGGATGATCGGCGCGCGCCACGGCAGCGACCTGCGCGGTCCGGCGGCGTGCGAGGTGCTCACCCCCGGCGAGGTCGAGGCGATCGAGGCCCGACTCGGTCCCGACCCGCTACGACCCGACGCCGATCCCGAGCGGGCGTGGCGTCGCATCGGCAGATCACGCACCGCGATCGGGGCGTTGCTCATGAACCAGGCCGTCATCGCCGGGGTCGGCAACGTGTACCGGGCCGAAGTGCTCTTCCGTCACGGCATCCATCCCGAACGTCCGGGAAACACGCTGTCCCGCAGCGAATTCGACGCGATCTGGGTCGATCTCGTCGAACTGATGAACGTCGGTGTGGAGCACGGGCGCATGCACGTCGTGCGACCCGAACACGACCACGGCGCACCGGCCTACGCCAAGAACAGGCCCCGGACGTACGTCTATCGCCGTGCCGGCGAACCCTGCCGGATCTGCGGGACTCCCGTTCTGCACTCGGTCATGCAGGCGCGGAACCTGTTCTGGTGCCCGGTCTGTCAGCCGAGCTGACCCGACTCACAAGACCCGACTCGGAAGACCCGGATCAGAAGTCGAAGCCCCCGAAATCGAATCCGCCGCCGTCTCCGCCACCGAAGTCGCCGCCACCGAAGTCGTCACCGCCTCCGTACTCGTCGCCCCCGCCGTACTCGTCACCACCGCCGAAGTCGTCGCCCGCACCTGTCTCCGCCGACGGATCGCCGACACCGGATTCGAATGCCTGCGCGTCGTAGGGGACACCGGCCATCCCGGCGAACATCGTCGAGAAGAGCAGCATCGAGCCGACGCCCCACGCGCCCGCGACCAGGGCGGGCTTCCACCACGGCTCCGAATACCAGCCCGCAGGGACAGGCCGGCCCGCGACGCGGCCGCCGGGGTAGTAGTTCGGCGTCGCGGAGGACGGTGACGGCGACGCGGCGATGGTGCGGCCCTCGAAGTCGACGGTGCGCTTCTCGGTGACCTCGCCGGCGGACTTCTGTCCGTCGAGCGTCGGGATCTCCGGCCCCGGGTCCATGCCCATCGCCAGGCGCGCGGCGCGGATGTAGTACAGACCTTCGAGCGCGGTCTGTTTTGCGAGACGCGCCTGCATCGGCGAGTTCGCCTGCTCGATCTGGGAGCCGGCGGCGGTGAAGCGCTCGGACGCGTCCGCCAGCGCCTGACGCGAGGCGTCGTCGGTGCCGGTCAGGTTGTAGATCTGGCCGCCGAGACGCTCGATCGCCTGCCGTGCGTCGGCCTTGGCGTCGTCGAGGGTGACGGTGCGGTGACGGGTGGTGCTCTTCTGGGAGCGGGAGACGAAGTACACCACGGCACCGACGGCAGCGAGGATGAGCAGAAGTTCCACGGCCGATCCTTCCGGTGGGGGAGGGTTCTGTCACCCAGCGTACCGACGCGGGGAGTCACTCCCCGAGGACCGCGCGCATCCCTTCCTGCAGGCACGAATCGAACGAATCGCGGTTGGGGACGACCGTGGGGTCCACCGCCAGGCCCATGCAGCAGGTGTCGCGATAGGACATCGCCGACGCGGTCATCATCGCGCCGACGGCCGCACCGAAGCCGTAGTACCGCTCGATCTTCGCGCCGCCGACGTAGAGCGGCGCGTGGGAACCGGGGAGCGTGGACACCACCACGTCCCGCGGACCGACGGCGATGTCGGCCTGTGCACCGGCGGAGGATGGGAACGAGATGTCGATGCGCCGCATGAGATCGACCGCGTCCATCGCCTGGAGGTCGGCCGCATCCTCGGGTGCCATGGGCACCGCCCCGCCGTCCGGCCCGGGGACGACGACGCGCAGGCCGTCGATCGAGCGACCGTGTCGACGGCGGTACTCGCTGCACGCGAGGAGCATCGCAGCGGAGAACCCGCTCGTCACGCGACAACCCGCGCGTTCGCAGGCGTGACGCAGGGCGCCGAGATCCGCGTCGAGCACGTGCAGTCGCGGGGCGCGGGGTGCGGGTTCCTCGCGGTCGCCGGTACGTCCGAGCAGGGCGTTGATCAATCCGGTGCCCAGCGAGGTGAAGACGTGTGCGGCGGTGCGGAACGACTCGGCGCTCTGCTCGGACACCGATCTCGCCCACGACAACATGGAATCGGACTGCCCGGGGGCCGGCACGGAGCCGAGGTGGCGGAGACGGATCACCAGTGCCGACTGGCCGCCGTCGAGGCCGTCGAGCAGGGTCAGTTCCCAGCGTGGATGCCGGAGACCGACGGGGTCGGGTGCCGTCCGGGCGTAGGTGAGTACCTCCTCGAAACTCGCTGGGGCGGGTAGCTCGACCCGCTCGAGATGCCAGGGCGGATCCGAGTCGGGATGCCCGGCGCGGCGCGGCGGGTCGAGCCCGAACGGCAGTTCCACCACCCGGTGCCGGAAACTGGGCGACTCGTGGTTGCCGGGCGCGAGCACTGCGGCGACCCGATCCCAGTCGGGGGTGGCATCGAGAAGGACCGCGGCGACGACGGAGGAGCCGGGAGAGAGGGCCCGGGGGAGGTCGTCGGAGGTGTCCTTCACAAGAGGGACGGTCTCATATCGTGAACGACGCACACCCCTGCTTGACTCTCGCTTTGCACTATCGAGTCGAAAAGGTGACACGTCGTTGCTGGATTCGGGATCTCCCCACGTGCCGGTTCTCACCTCCGTGAGCGCCCTTTCCGGCGTACCACCACCGCTGCGCCCAGACCCGCTGCGGCGATCCACGGTGCGCCGGAGACGAACGGATCGAGCCACTGGTGGTTGACGTCGGCACGCGAACTCCGCCGCCTCGACGCCCCGCCGTGCGCGGTGATCTCCGACCGGATCCCGCTCTCGGTCACGGGATTGTCGGGACGGCCCTGCATCAGGGCCCGCACCCGGCTCTCGGTGACGTCGATGCGGTCGGCGCCGATCAGGAGCAACCAGTGCGCGGCGCGGCCTTCGCTGTAGCGGCGGTAGGCGTACCTGCGCACGACACCGGACAGTCCTTTCAGCGGCGCCGTGGTGCCGAAGACCGGGGTGACGAAGGCATGCTCGATCGAGCGTTCGCGGGTCTCGTACCCGGGCTGGCGTTCGGGGAAGTCCCAGTGCGCGCCGGTCGCCTCAGGTGCGAAGCGTTCCTTCGGCACCGAGGGCCGGTCGCGAGGATCCAGGTCGACCCCCCATCCGGGGATGCGGGCGCGCAGCTGGTCGGGGGTCTCCGGGGGTTCGGGCTTGTCTGCGGTGTAGGCCATGGCGGATCCTCCTCAGCTCCCGTCGGCGACGATGATCGGCTTGATGCACCCGTCGAGCTTCGACGAGAACATGTGGTAGGCCTCGGGGATGTGTTCGAGCGGGACACGATGCGTGACGATGTCGTTCGGCTTCAGGTAGCCGTTGCGGACGTGCTCGAACAGACGGGGCCACTGACGTTTGACGGGGCACTGGTTCATCCGCAGGGTCAGTCCCTTGTTGAGCGCGTCGCCGAACTTCACGGCACTGAAGATCGGGCCGTAGGCGCCCACCACCGAGACGGTGCCGCCCTTGCGGACACCGTCGATGGCCCAGTTCAGCGCGACCGGCGAGCCACCTTGCATCTTCAGTTTCGCGGCGGTGACGTGCTGCAGGAAGTTGCCGTCGGCCTCCGCCCCGACCGCATCGATGGCGACGTCCGCTCCGAGATGACCGGTGATCTTCTTCAGGTGGACGATGATGTCGTCGTACTCCGCGAAGTTGTAGGTCTCGGCGTGAGCGAAGGTCCGGGCCTTCTCCAGCCGGTATTCGAGATGGTCGATCACGATGACCCGGCCGGCACCCATGAACCAGGCGGACTTCGCCGCGTACAGGCCCACCGGGCCGGCGCCGAAGACCACGACCGTGTCGCCTTCGACGATGTCACCCAGCTGCGCGCCGAAGTATCCGGTCGCGAGGGCGTCGGTAAGCATGAGGGCGTCGTAGCCGCCGCAGGTATGCGAGTAGCCGTAGATGCCGCCGACCGCGGTGGCGTTGGGATTGACGTTGTGACAGTTCGAGTACAGGCCGCGCGCGCAGAAGAAGCACGACCCGCAGAAGACGTTGAACGGGACCATGACCCGGTCTCCGGGTTTCAGGTTCTGCACCGACGGACCGACCTCGTGGACCACGCCGACGAACTCGTGGCCGAAGGTCGTACCGACGCGGGTGTCGGGCATCATCCCGTGGTAGAGGTGCAGGTCGGAACCGCAGATCGCCGCCGACTCGACGCGCACGATGGCGTCGTTGGGGTGCTCGATCCGGGGAATGTCCTTCTCTTCGACGCGGACCCGATAGGGGCCGCGATAGACCATCGCGCGCATACGTGCTCCCTCGTCGTGGCTCGTGTGGTCGCGAATACCCGAGGGAAGGTGCTCCAAACGGCAGGTCGCGGGATCAGAGCGCCGGGACGTCCGGGGCCGGGTGGGCACCGCCGGACAGAGGAGGAGTCTGCGGTCCGTCGACGAACGCCCGTCGCAGGGCATCGACGACGTCGGCGACGGCGTGACGGCGGGCGAACGCGCGTCGCTGCAGCATCGCCCCGGTGCCGCGGGCGAGGACCGCCTCCCACATCGCCACCGCGCACCGGCGGTCGCCGGTCTCCTCGAGTTGTGGGCCGAGGTACCGGAGGAATGCGCGGAAGGACTGCTGCGCGGTGGTGGGCCGCCCGGTGAACACGTCGACGGCACGTCCGGTCGGCCCCTCGCGCGCGGCACACAGATAGGCGGCGTGGACGATCTCGTCGGCGACCGGGGGAGCAGCGATGCCCTCCCGGACCTCCCGTTCGGCGGTAGCGACGAGCGCGCGGACGAGCATCGCCAGGAGAACCGTCTCGTCCACCGTCGCCGGGACGTCGCTCACCCGCACCTCGACGGTGGGCAGATGCGCCGAGGGACGCACGTCCCAATAGACCATGCCCGGATCGAGGATGTTGCCGCTGTCGATCATCATGGCGACGATCGCGTCGTAGTGCTCCGCCGACGTGAACCGTGGGGGAGGACCCGCGCACGGCCACCGGGAGGCCATGATCGCCCGCCAACTGGCGTACCCGGTGTCGCGGCCCCGATGGAGGGGCGAGTTGGCCGTCGCGGCCAGCAGGGTGGGCAACCACACCCGGACGTGGTTGCACACCAGGACGGCGGTCTCGCGGTCCGCGACACCCACATGGACGTGGCAGCCGCAGACCTCCTGCTCCTCGACGAGACGTCCGTACCGCTCGGCCATCGTCCGATAGCGCGGCACATCCGTCACGGACGCGAGCTGTTGGAGCGTGGGCGAGACACCCGAGGCGAGCAGACCCACGTACGCCTCCCGCGCGGCCGCGGCTGCGATGGTCCGGCCTTCGACGACACGCGCGCGCAACTCGGTCGAGCTGTGGCAGACCGGCGTGTTCACCTCGACCTGGGTGCGTTTGAGTTCGTAGTCCATGTCGAGTCCGAGTCGGGCAGCGGCGGCCACGACGAGGTCGTTGCTCGCGGTGAGCCGTTCGGAGGTGGGGTCGACGAGGAAGAACTCCTCCTCGACGCCGACGGTCGGAGCGGATGTCGGGCGGCCGTGTCCGGCGCCCGCGGCGGCCGCAGGCGATTCGGGATTCGGTCTGTGCCACCGAGGCATCGTTGCCTCCCTGCATAGCGAGGCGCCGTCGGTACAGCCGGCGCCNNCGGAGACGCCGGCGCCTTCTCGACCGACCGCTGACCTACGGGGGTGAGACGACGATACTCGGATTTCACACCGGAGAACGGCATTCGGTGGGGGAGAGGGGACCGACCGGAGCCGTTCCCGACTCCGGCCGGCCGGAGGTGGGGCGAGGCCGGTCCCTCGACACCCCCCTGCGGTGTCATCCGACGACGCCCCACCCGTTCGCGGTCGCGTCCGCTGGAGGGACAGGACGAGGAATCACGACGCGGTGGTTCGTGCAGTCGTCGGAATGCGGGTGGGCGGCGCCGGCCGAGACGGGGCCGGACGAGAAGGGCCGAGGGCCGAGGCCGATGCGAGTCGAACCGGAGTGGACTGCAGCCGAGGTCGCATTCGGACGACCTGTGGTGGGGCTGCTTCTCAACCTCGACGGCATGATGACACCCCTCGGGACGATGTGTCCAGAAAATGTGCATGCCACCTGCCGGAAACCGGACGTCGGGCGACGTTCCGGAACGACGAAGCCCGCCGGTGCTGTGCGCACCCGGCGGGCTTCCTCCGTGGAGGGGATGACGGGAATCGAACCCGCGTAGCCAGTTTGGAAGACTGGGGCTCTACCATTGAGCTACATCCCCGTTGCGGCTGCAGCACCGGTGTCGACCGGTGCTGCGGCTTGCGAGATGAGACTGTACCGGACCTCGCTTTGGATTTCATAATCGGGGGGCCGTAGGATTCTGCGATGGGTCCCGCGGTCGGATGCGGTGCCTTCACGACCGGGATGTGGCGCAGCTTGGTAGCGCATCCGCTTTGGGAGCGGAGGGTCGCAGGTTCGAATCCTGTCATCCCGACCAGATCGAACAGCGTCAGCGCGCTCAGTAGTGACACGAACGACCGACAAGAGAGCACGACAGAAGGAGCATGTCCGTGAAGAGCACCGTCGAGCAGCTGAGCCCGACGCGAGTCCGTATCAATGTTGAGGTGCCCTTCGAGGAGCTCCAGCCTGATTTCGACCGCGCTTTCAATGCCCTCGCCGGCCAGGTCCGCATCCCGGGCTTCCGCCCCGGTAAGGCTCCTCGCAAGATCCTCGAGGCCCGCGTCGGCCGCGGCGCCGTTCTGGACCAGGTCATCAACGAGGCCATCCAGAGCCGCTACAGCGAGGCCGTGACCGCGAACGACGTCAAGGTCATCAGCCAGCCCGAGATCGACGTCACCAAGCTCGAGGACAACGTCGAGCTGGCGTTCACCGCCGAGGTCGACGTCCGTCCCGAGATCACCCTCCCCGATTTCTCCGAGATCGCCGTCACCGTCGATCCCGTCGAGATCACCGACGAGGACATCGCCGAGCAGATGCTGTCGCTGCGTCAGCGCTTCGGCACCCTGACGGGCGTCGAGCGTCCGGTGCAGGACGGCGACTTCGTCTCCATCGACCTGTCCGCGACGGTCGACGGCAACGAGGTTCCCGAGGCCGCCACCGAGGGCCTGTCGCACGAGGTCGGCTCCGGCCAGCTCATCGACGGACTCGACGAGGCGATCATCGGCCTGTCCGCCGGCGAGTCGAAGGAGTTCACCTCCACGCTGGTCGCCGGCGAGTACGCCGGTAAGGAAGCCGTCGTCACCGTCAAGGTCAACACCGTCAAGCAGCGCGAGCTGCCCGAGGCCGACGACGAGTTCGCCCAGCTCGCGAGTGAGTTCGACACCATCGGCGAGCTCGAGGCCGACCTCCGCGAGCGCGTCCAGCGCGTCAAGCAGGTCGAGCAGGCCGGCCAGATCCGCGACAAGGTCCTCGAGGTCCTCCTCGAGACCGTCGAGATCCCGGTCCCCGAGGCCGCCGTCCAGGCCGAGGTCGACAGCGCGCTGCACGACGCGATCCACGAGCTCGATCACGACGAGACCAAGCTGAACGAGCTGCTCGAGGCTCAGGGTACGAGCCGCGAGGAGTTCGACAAGGAAGCACGCGAGTCCGCCGAGCGTTCGGTGAAGACCCAGCTGCTCCTCGACGCGATCGCCGAGGCGGAGAACACCACGGTCGAGCAGCAGGAGCTGACCGAGCGCATCTTCTTCCAGGCGCAGCGCTACGGCATCCCGCCGGAGCAGTTCATCCAGCAGATCAGCCAGGCCAACCAGCTCGGTGCGGTCTTCGCCGACGTCCGACGCGGCAAGGCACTCGGCACCGTGGTCGATCGCGCCAACGTGACCGACACCACGGGTGCGACCGTCGACACCGCCGAGCTGTTCGGCACCAAGAAGGACGACGACGCCGAGGGTGAGAACGCCGAGGCGGAGACCACCGAGGACTCGGCCTCCGAGTAGTCGGACGACCCACGGAGATTCGAAACCCCAGGGGCACGAATTTCCGCTTTCAGCGAAGAGGGGCGGCACCGGGCATCCGGTGCCGCCCCGTTTCGTTAGTGTCAGTGTCAGCAACCCACGATCGACGAGAAGGCAGGTACCCGTGACTCCTCAGAATCCGGCGACATCCATCGGTCCCGCGATGACCTCGGCCACCGCTGGGCTGAACCTCAGCGACTCGGTGTACGAACGCCTGCTCCGCGAGCGCATCATCTTCCTGGGCACCCAGGTCGACGACGACATCGCGAACAAGCTGTGCGCGCAGATCCTTCTGCTGTCGGCCGAGGACCCCACCCGCGACATCTCCCTGTACATCAACTCGCCGGGCGGTTCGGTCACCGCCGGTATGGCGATCTACGACACGATGAAGTTCGTCGAGTGCGATGTCGCGACCTTCGCGATGGGCCTCGCCGCCTCGATGGGTCAGTTCCTGCTCTCCGCCGGCACCAAGGGCAAGCGTTACGCACTCCCGCACGCGCGGATCATGATGCACCAGCCGTCCGCAGGCATCGGTGGTACGGCGAGCGACATCGCGATCATGGCGGAGCAGTTCGCACACACCAAGCGCGAGATGGCCGAGCTCATCGCGGAGCACACGGGCCAGTCGGTGGAGCAGATCACCAAGGACTCCGACCGCGACCGCTGGTTCACGGCGCAGCAGGCGCTCGAATACGGCTTCGTCGACCACGTCGTCTCCCGGGCGCAGCAGGCCGGCGGCACCGCCAACTAGGTCCCGGCCCGATCTGCCCTCACACCACCGAATTCTTGGAGAAGCGATGACCAACATGTTCGATCCGCGCCAGCTCGGCGGCGCCGCTCCTGCCTCGCCCGCGAGCCGCTACATCCTCCCGTCGTTCATCGAGCACTCGAGCTACGGCGTCAAGGAATCCAACCCGTACAACAAGCTGTTCGAAGAGCGCATCATCTTCCTCGGCGTCCAGGTCGACGACGCGTCCGCCAACGACGTGATGGCCCAGCTGCTGGTGCTCGAGTCGCTCGATCCCGACCGCGACATCACCATGTACATCAACTCGCCGGGTGGTTCGTTCACCTCGCTCATGGCGATCTACGACACCATGCAGTACGTCCGCGCCGACATCACCACGGTGTGCCTCGGCCAGGCGGCATCCGCCGCGGCCGTCCTGCTCGCCGCCGGCACCCCCGGCAAGCGCCTGGCGCTGCCCAACGCTCGCGTGCTCATCCACCAGCCCGCGACGGGTGGCATCCAGGGTCAGGTCTCCGACCTCGAGATCCAGGCCGCCGAGATCGAGCGCATGCGTACCCTCATGGAGAACACGCTCTCGAAGCACACCGGTAAGGATCCCGAGCAGATCCGCAAGGACACCGATCGGGACAAGATCCTCACGGCGGAGCAGGCCGTCGAATACGGTCTGATCGACCGGGTCCTCGAGTACCGCAAGCTCTCGGCCCAGAAGTAGAACGTCGCAGGCGGNNCCGACGCCGGGACTGTGATCGCCGACACATGTTGTGCTGTACAAATATGACCGGAAACGCGCAGAACCGGTCGACCTGCGCGCCGACATCCGGGTACGGTCGATCAAAGGGCCCGCTCCCCGGGACCGCCCCGTGTGGTGGTTGCGGGACCGGTTGCACGCACACGAGGAAGTAGGGACCTGACTGATGGCACGTATCGGTGACGGCGGAGATCTGCTCAAGTGCTCCTTCTGCGGAAAGAGCCAGAAGCAGGTCAAGAAGCTCATTGCGGGCCCCGGTGTCTACATCTGCGACGAGTGCATCGATCTCTGCAACGAGATCATCGAGGAAGAGCTGGCCGAGACCAGCGAGGTCAAGCTCGACGAGCTGCCCAAGCCGGCCGAGATCCGCGACTTCCTCGACAACTACGTGATCGGCCAGGACGCCGCCAAGCGCACGCTGGCCGTCGCGGTCTACAACCACTACAAGCGCATCCAGGCCGGCGACAAGGGCCGCGACTCCCGCGGTGAGACGGTCGAACTCGCGAAGTCCAACATCCTGCTCCTCGGCCCCACCGGCTGCGGCAAGACCTATCTCGCGCAGACGCTCGCGAAGATGCTCAACGTGCCGTTCGCCATCGCCGACGCCACCGCACTGACGGAGGCCGGCTACGTCGGCGAGGACGTCGAGAACATCCTCCTCAAGCTCATCCAGGCCGCCGACTACGACGTCAAGCGCGCCGAGACCGGCATCATCTACATCGACGAGGTCGACAAGATCGCCCGCAAGAGCGAGAACCCGTCGATCACCCGCGACGTGTCGGGCGAGGGTGTGCAGCAGGCGCTGCTGAAGATCCTCGAAGGCACCCAGGCATCCGTCCCGCCGCAAGGTGGTCGCAAGCATCCGCACCAGGAATTCATCCAGATCGACACCACGAACGTGCTGTTCATCGTGGCGGGTGCGTTCGCGGGTCTCGAGAAGATCGTCTCCGACCGCGTCGGCAAGCGTGGCATCGGCTTCGGCGCCGAGGTGCGGTCGAAGGCCGAGATCGACACCACCGACCACTTCGCCGACGTCATGCCCGAGGACCTCATCAAGTTCGGTCTGATCCCCGAGTTCATCGGCCGCCTGCCGATCCTCGCGTCGGTGACCAATCTCGACAAGGATTCGCTCGTCCAGATCCTGTCGGAGCCGAAGAACGCTCTGGTCAAGCAGTACGTGCGCCTGTTCGAGATGGACGGCGTCGAACTCGAGTTCTCCCAGGACGGACTCGAAGCGGTCGCCGACCAGGCGATCCTCCGTGGCACCGGCGCTCGCGGGCTCCGTGCCATCATGGAGGAGGTGCTCCTACCCGTGATGTACGACATCCCCAGCCGCGACGACGTCGCCAAGGTCGTGGTCACCGCCGAGACCGTCAACGACAACGTCCTTCCGACGATCGTGCCGCGCAAGGCCGATCGGGAGCGTCGCGACAAGAGCGCCTGATCACACAACACCGACGATTCACGAACGCCCCGGCATCAACAGTGCTGGGGCGTTCGTCGTCGTGTGGGTATCGAGTGTGATATTCACCCGTCCCACTCACCGGGAGTGGTGAACGTCACTGTGCGTGTGAGGTGACACCTTGGCCGCGTCTCATGCCACTGTGTCGGAAGGACTCTCGATGTCGCTGAACCTCGCGGATCTGTTCGAAGCAATCGTCGACGCTGTGCCCGAACGGACGGCGATCGTCTGCGGTGACGAGCGACTCACCTACGGCGAACTCGACGCGGGCGCCAATCGTCTTGCTCATCATCTCGCCGGTGCGGGAGTGGGCGCCGGTGACCATGTCGGGCTGTACATGCGCAACAGCACGGAATTCGTCGAGTCGCTGCTCGCGTGCCTGAAGATCCGGGCGGTCCCGATCAATATCAACTTCCGGTACGTCGACGCGGAACTGGCCTATCTGTTCGACAACGCCGAACTCGTCGTCGTGATCACCGACGGCGAGTTCGCCGGCACCACCGCTGCGGTGCTGCCGCGAACGCCCACGGTGCGGCACGTCGTCACCGTCGGTTCGGTCGCCGACGTGGAATGGGGCGAAGTCACCGCCGTCGACCTCGACAAGGCGACGGCCGGAGAGTCTGCCGAGCGCAACTTCCCGGCGCGCAGCGGCGACGACCTGTTCATCATCTACACCGGAGGAACGACGGGTCTGCCGAAGGGCGTGATGTGGCGGCATGAGGACTTTTTCCACGCGGCGCTGTCGGGCGGGAATCCGTTCGGCGAGCCCCACGCCGACGCCGCCGCGGTGGCGGCCGCGGCCTCAGATATGCCGGAGATGACCTGGATGCTCACCGCACCCCTCATCCACGGTGCTGCCATGTACAGCATGTTCAGTGCCTTCTGTCTCGGAACGGCGCAGGTGCTGGTGCGCAGCTTCGACCCCGTCGAAGTGCTCGGTCTCATCCAACGCGAGCGGGTGATGACGATGACCATCGTCGGCGACGCCATGGCCCGCCCGCTCGCCGACGCGATCACCGAGCACAGATCCGACTACGACCTCAGCTCGCTGTTCGTGGTGGGTTCCGGTGGTGCGCTGTTCTCTCGCACTGTCCGCGAGCAGTTGTCCTCGCTGCTCCCGAACGTCATGGTGCGCGACAATTTCGGTTCGTCGGAGTCCGGTACCGACGGTGAACTCGCCATCGGAGGCGACGGGACGATGCGCATCGCCCCGAAGCCCACCGTGCGTGTCGTGGACGAACGTATGCGCCCCGTCGAGCCGGGTTCAGGAGAGATCGGCTACATCGCCCGTACCGGGCACGTGCCGCTTGGCTACTGGGGCGACCCCACGAAGACCGCAGCCACCTTCCCGGTCATCGACGGCGTGCGTATGTCGGTTCTCGGTGACATGGCCCGAGTCGAGGAGGACGGCACGATCGTCCTGCTGGGCCGGGGATCGATGTGTATCAACACGGGAGGGGAGAAGGTGTTCCCCGAAGAGGTGGAAATGGCCGTGAAGAGTCATCCTGCCGTCATGGATGTGCTCGTCGCTGGGGTCGACGACGAGCGTTACGGCCAGCGGGTCGGGGCCGTGATCCAGCCGCGCGAGGGGCACGAGGTGCCACCGGTCGACCAATTGGCCGAGCACGTCGCCGGACTCATCGCTCGCTACAAGGTTCCGCGGGTGGTTATCGGTGTGGACCACATCGTGCGATCTCCCGCCGGCAAGGCCGATTACCGTTGGGCGAAGACGACCCTCGAATCGTCCCGTTAGCGGGACGTCCCGTCGGGACTCCGGCCCGGGGAAATCGATTCGGCTGCGAAACGCGCTGCGCGGACGAACATCTCGGTTACGTCGTCGTTCGGGTCGGATCTCCAACGTCGAACGGTCGAGAGGTACATCGCACCGACCATTCCGGCGAGGAATTGCGGCGGGTGGTCGGTGCGCACCTCGGCGAGGTGCGCCGGCCTGCACGATGCGGAGCAGTTCGTCGTCCAGCCGCTGCGTGCGTGCATCGCTGAGTTCCGTTGTGGCCATGTCCTTCTCGAGCTCTACTGCGAGTTCCCGTAGATAGCCGGGTGGCTCACGGGTTTCACGTGCGAAGTCCGCGAATACGGCTACGATTCGCTCTTCGGTGGTCAGGTCGCGGGACAGCAGGTCGTCGACCAGTCGGGCGAGCGCGTCCATGTGGCATGCGTGGAGCGCAGTGACCAGAGCGCCCTTGCTGGGGCAACGTCAATTCGACGTCATGGCCGCGGTGCGCGATCACGGCGCGGTGCCGGTGCCCGCGGTGCGGTGGGTGGAGTCCTCCTCGGGTCCGCTCGGCCGCCCCTTTCTCGTCATGGAACGCGCCGAAGGCGAGGTGCCGGTGGACAATCCACCGTACGTCTTCGGCGGGTGGCTCTAGGAGATGAGCGGCGACGAGCGCGCAGCCCTGGAGGAAGCCAGCGTACGGGTGCTCGCGGCGATCCATGCCGTCGACGATCCCGCTTCGCGGGTCCCGTCGCTCGCCGGTACGAACGGATTGTCGAGGCTGCGACAGCACTTCGAGAACGAACGTGCCTACTACGAATGGACACGTCGCGAAGACGGTCTTCGTATCCCGGTGCTCGAGAGGGCATTCGACTGGCTCGAAGCCCGCTGGCCTGCCGAACCGTCGCCCGACGTGCTGTGCTGGGGCGACGCCCGGATCGGGAACATCATGTACGACGGCACGATCCCGGTCGCGGTGCTCGACTGGGAGTCGGCCGCGCTCGCGCCCCGGGAGTTGGACCTCGGCTGGTTCATCTGTTTCCACCGCATCTTCCAGGACATCGCCGAACAGTTCTCGTTCCCCGGTCTCCCGAGTATTCTCCGACGTTCCGATGTGGTAGCGGAGTACGAGAAAGTCGCCGGAGTGAAGGTGCGTGACCTCGACTTCTACCTCGTGTACGCCGCGCTGCGCCACGGCATCGTGATGTCGCAGATCGAGCGCCGGCGCATCCACTTCGGTGAGGTGGAACCGCACGACGACCCCGACGCGTACGTCCTCCACCGCGACATGCTCGCGCGCTTGCTCGACGAATCCTACGATTGGGAGAAATGACTCGATGAAACCAGCTCTGCTCGACGAATATCCGGTGCATCAGTCACCACTGTCGATGGGACGGGTGGCGTCCACCGACCGGAACTTCTACGATCGCAACTATTTCAATGCCCACGACCGCACCGGCGAGATCTACCTCATCACCGGCTTCGGTGTGTATCCGAATCTGAGTGTGGTCGACGCCTTCGTCACGGTTCGGCACGGGGATTCCCAAGTAGCGGTCCGGTTCTCCGATGCTCTCGGGGAGCGGTCCATGGAGAGCGCGGTCGGGGGGTACCGGCTCGAGGTGATCGAGCCCTTGCAGAAGATTCGTGTCATCTGCGAACACGACGAGCTGTCCTGTGATCTCACCTGGGACGGGTCGTTCCCCGCGGTACTCGAGGAGGCGCACATCCTGATGTCGGGTCCGCGCCCCATCCTGGACGCTTCCCGATTCGCTCAGGTCGGGAGCTGGTCGGGCAGTATCTGCGTGCAGGGGAAGGATTTCGCGGTCGACCCGGACACCTGGATGGGTACCCGCGACCGCTCGTGGGGCATTCGCCCGGTGGGGGAGCCGGATCCGCAGGGGCGCTGGACCTACGAGAACCGCGGTGGCCACTATTGGACGTACGTCCCTCTGCGATTCGACGACTTCGCACTCATGGTGATCGTCCAGGAATCGTCCGACGGACATCGCACGCTCAATCACGCCACGCGCGTCTTCGCCGACGGCCGCATCGAACAGCTCGGTTGGCCGCGCCTCGAGGTGAACTATCGCAGCGGCACGCGGCACCCCGAGTCCGCACGCATCCACCTCACCACGCCGGAGGGAAAGCCCCTGGTCGTGGACGTGGACAACCTCGGGTTCATCTCTCTGAGTCACGGTGCCGGATACGGCGGCGACCCCGAGTGGACGCACGGTGAGTGGCGCGGGGAGAACTGGTCGTCCTCTTCGGTGGTGGATACCACCACTGCGGAGTTCCACGGCCGGTTGCCGTATTCGACAATCGATCACATCGCACGAGCGACGATCGACGGACAGGTCGGCTGGGGGATGTTCGAGCACGCGGTGATGGGACGGCACGACCCATCCGGTTTCGTCGGCTGGACGGACATGGCGCCGTAGCGACTGGAGGCCACGAGCACCTCCGACCATGCCGCGGTCGGAGGTGCTGTCGTCCTCGGACGGGCATCCGGTCAACGCAGCTTGACGGTTCCGCCGTCGACCATGAGTGTCTGGCCGGTCATGTAGGACGCGTCTTCACTGGCCAGGAAGACCGCGACGCGGCCGATATCGGCCTGCGGGTCGCCGAACCGGTGCATCGGGGTCTTCGCCAGCAGAGCCTCCTCGACGCCGGGGTTGGCCGCGATGTACGCTTCCACGCCCTCGGTCAGCGCCAGCGGCGAGATGATATTGACGTTGATATCGTCCGACGCCCATTCGTTGGCCGCGACCCGGCTGATCGCCCTGATCGCTTCCTTCGCCGCGGCGTACGAACTCTGCGTGGCGCTCCCGTCGATCCCGGCTCCCGACGCGAAGTTGATCACCGACCCCTTGTTCGCGGCGAGCTGGGCGTGCGCTGCCTTCATCAACCGGAAGGTCGGATAGAAGCCCGTGCCGAACGACAGGTCGATCATCTCCTGAGTGGTCTCGAGCAGTGGCGCCTGTCGGGATGCGTGCGCATTGTTGACGAGCACGTCGAGCTTTCCGAACCGTTCGACGGCCGCCGCGACGATCGTCTCGGCGCTCGACTCGTCGGAGATGTCCGCGTACAGGAATTTCCCGGCTTCGCCGACCTCGGCTTCGAGGGCTTCACCGGCGGCCCGGTCGATGTCGACGAACAGGACGCGGGCACCCTCGCCCATGAATGCTCTGACGATGCCGCGTCCGATCCCTCCGGCACCACCGGTGACGATCGCGACCTTGTCTGCAAGTCTCATGTTTGCTCCCTTCGTGGGTGCGGTGTCAAGCGATCAGTCGACGGCCAGTGCGACCTTCTCGAGTTCCGCGATGCTGTAGGCGGCGTAGGTCTCGTACGGGCCGCGGCCGATGAAGTACGACGAGAGCTGCTCGTCGAGTTCCTCGACCGTGAATGCCGAACCGGCTGCGTCGAAGCGGTTCTCGACGGTCGGCGCTGCCATGAGCGCGACCATTTTTCCGTACACCACGAACACCTGTCCGGTGATCTCCGAGGAGGCCGGCGAGGCGAGGTAACGCACGAGGGTGGCCACGCGCTCCGGCGCCAGGGGATCGAGTCCGGTCGTGGCGCCGGCCTCGCCGAAGGCCTCCGCGGTCATCGCGGTGCGTGCGCGGGGGCAGATCGCATTCGCGGTGACGCCGTAGCGCGCCAGCCCCTGCGCCGTGGACAGTGTCAGTGCCGTGATGCCTGCCTTCGCAGCGGAATAGTTCGGCTGTCCGGCGGAACCGAAGAGGAAGGCCTCCGACGAGGTGTTGACGACGCGGCCGTAGACCGGTCCACCCGCAGCCTTGCTCGCCTGACGCCAGTACACCGCCGCCGCATGTGAGGTGGCGGCATGGCCCTTGAGGTGCACTCGGATCACGTCGTCCCAGTCGGACTCGGTGAGGTTGAAGATCATCTTGTCGCGGATGATGCCCGCGTTGTTGACGAGGATGTCGAAGGACCCGAATGCCTTGACCGATTCCTCGACGAGGCGACCGCCGAGAGCCCAGTCGGACACGTCGCCGGTGACGGCGATGGCCTGGCCTCCCGACGCGACGATTTCCTCTGCCACCTCGTGCGCCGCGTCGCCCATGTCGTTGACGACGACTGCGGCGCCTGCCTCGGCGAGGGCGAGGGCTTCGGCGCGGCCCAGGCCGGCCCCGGCGCCGGTCACGACCGCCGCGCGCCCGGCCAGACTTACGGATTCACCCATGAAACGTCTCCTGTTCGATGGCGGCGGTTCGTCAGTGCACCGCGCCGGAATTAGTATTCATTCTAGTCTCGGGTGGTGGTTGGTCCACCCACGGGACAGGTCCCACTGGCCGGGATCAGGCGGGATACGAGACGTGCCCACCTGGAACGTTCGTCGCCGCAGTGGTCGATGCGCCACCGGTCGTGAAGGGGAGGAACCGAGCATGCCCAGACTTGCGGAGGCCCGGGACGCCGCAGAACCGAGTTCGGCGGAACAGCATGCGCGATACGGCCGGATCATCGACGCTGCCGCACAGTTGGGGGCGGTGAAGGAACTCGAACGCGTTCGGATGCAGGAGGTCGCCGAACTCGCCGGCGTCGCCATCGGGACCCTCTACCGCTACTTTCCGTCCAAGACCCATCTGTTCGTCGCGGTCATGGTGGATCAGATCGATCGGATGGGAATCCACCTCTCCAGGCGCTCGCAGTCGTCCTCGTCGCCTGTCGACGTCGTATACGACGCGTTGCTGCAGGCCACCCGGGCGCTCGTGCGCACTCCGTTACTGGCGAACGCGATGATCCAATCCGCCGCGTCGTCGAACGCCGCCACCATTCCCGACGTGGCGAAGATCGACCAGCACTTCGACGGACTGCTCCTGGCCGCCGCGGGTATCGCGGAACCCACGGTGCGGGACGCGACCGTCGTGCGGTTGGTCGTGGCGCTGTGGTTCGGTCTCGTCCAGTCCGCGCTCAACGGGCGGATATCGATCCCCGAGGTGGAGTCCGATCTGCGCGTCGCGTGCGACCTTCTGCTGGTCGATCTGCCCGCCGATACGCGTTGACGGGCAATTCTCGAAGACCGCATTCCGCAAGGTCCGTCCCGCTCGGTGGGACTGTGCAGGAAACTGCGGTCACCGTCACTAGAATAAATTTCAATATCTTCGAGAGCTGGGAGTAGGCATGAGCAAGGTCGTCATCGTGGAGGCCGCGCGGACACCGATCGGTCGTCGCCGCGGACAGCTGGCCGGGGTCCACCCCGCGGTGTTGCTCGGTGCCGCCCAGAAGGCCGTTCTCGACCGCACCGGCCTCCCCGCCGACCAGATCGGTCAGCTCGTCGGAGGCGCCGTCACCCAGGCGGGGGAACAGTCGAACAACGTGACCCGGCAGGCCTGGCTCCACGCAGGTCTCCCGTACACGACCGCGGCGACGACCATCGACTGCGCGTGCAGTTCGTCGCAGCAGGCGGTCCACATGGTGGCGGGCCTGATCGCGTCCGGGCAGATCGACGCCGGAATCGGATGCGGCGTCGAGGTCATGAGCCGCGTGTTCCTCGGCCAGGCAAACGCCCCGGGCACCGGCAACCCCTATCCGGACGACTGGTCGATCGACATGGGCGACCAGTTCACCTCTGCCGAACGTATCGCCCACAAGCGCGGCATCAAACGTGACGATGTCGATGCTCTCGGATTCGAGTCGCAGCGTCGCGCCGCAGCCGCGTGGGCCGAGGGGCGCTTCGACCGCGAGATCGTCCCGGTGCAGGCGCCGGTCGTGACCAAGGAGGGCGAGCCCACCGGTGAGATCGCGACCGTGACGCGTGACGGAGGTCTTCGCGAAACCACCGCGGAAGGACTCGCCGGTCTCCGGCCGGTCATCGAGAACGGAATCCACACCGCCGGAAACTCCTCCCAGGTCAGCGACGGCGCGGCCGCCGTACTGCTGATGAGTGAGGACAAGGCGCGCGAGGCGGGTCTGCGGCCACGTGCGCGTATCCTCGCGTCGACGCTCGTCGGTTCGGACCCGTACCACCACCTCGACGGCCCCATCGACGCGACTCGCGCGGTACTCGAGCGCACCGGAATGTCCTTGTCCGACATCGACATCGTCGAGATCAACGAAGCCTTCGCTTCGGTCGTGTTGTCCTGGGCGCAGGTCCACGGGGCCGACATGAGCAAGGTCAACGTCAACGGCGGCGCCATCGCGCTCGGCCACCCCGTCGGTTCCACCGGCTCGCGACTGATCACCAGTGCCCTGCACGAACTCGAGCGTTCGAACCGTTCGACGGCGCTGGTCACGATGTGTGCGGGTGGCGCGATGGCCTCCGCCACCATCATCGAGCGCATCTGACGCCGGACATTCTGCTATCCGAAGGGACCCGATCATGACTCTGGGATTGAGCGACGAGGACCGCGAGCTCCGTGATTCCGTACGCGGCTGGGCGGCACGACACGCCACACCCGACGTGATCCGCACGGCCGTCGAAGCGAAGACGGAGGCCCGCCCGACGTACTGGAGCTCGTTCGCCGAACTCGGAATGCTGGGATTGCACCTGCCCGAAGAGGTCGGAGGCGCCGGTTTCGGTCTGCTCGAAACAGCAATCGTCGCAGAGGAACTCGGACGGGCCATGGTGCCCGGCCCGTTCCTTCCGACCGTGATCGTGTCCGCGGTCCTCGACGAGGCCGGCCGTCGCAGCGAACTCGACGGGCTCGCGGACGGTTCGCTGTTCGGTGCGGTCGCCCTGCAACCCGGGGACCTGCGCGTGGAGCGCGACGGCGATTCCGTCACACTCTCGGGAACCTCCGGTGTCGCCCTCGGCGGCCAGGTCGCGGATGTGTTCCTGCTCGCGGCCGACGACGGTGGTGAGCGGGTCTTCGTCGTCGTGACCCGTGACCGGGTCGAGGTCACGAACCTGCCCAGCTACGACGTGATCCGCCGCAACGCCGAGATCACCGCAAGTGCCGTGACATTGTCCGACGAGGACGTACTGGGATCGGACTCGCATCGGATCGTCGATATCGCCGCGACCTTGTTCGCCGCAGAGGCTGCCGGTCTCGCGGACTGGGCAACCACCACCGCTGCGGGTTATGCGCGGGTCCGTAAGCAGTTCGGACGTGTCATCGGGCAGTTCCAGGGCGTCAAGCACACCGTCGCCCGGATGCTCTGCCATACCGAACAGGCTCGGGTCGTGGCCTGGGATGCTGCCCGTGCGCAGGCCGAGGACGTGTCGGACGACGAGGCGTCGCTCGCCGTCGCAGTTGCCGCGTCCATCGCCCCGGAGGCCGCCTTCCAAGTCACCAAGAACTGCATCCAGGTGCTCGGCGGTATCGGCTACACCTGGGAGCACGACGCCCACCTGTACGTGCGGCGCGCCCAGTCGCTCCGGATCCTGCTCGGCTCCACGGCGTCGTGGCGGCGCCGGGTCGCCCACCTCACGCTCGACGGTGCCCGCCGCGTGCTGAGCGTCGATCTTCCGCCCGAGGCGGAACGGATCCGCGCCGACGTCCGTGCCGAACTCGAGCCGGCGAAGTCGTTGGAGAACGCAGCGCGGAAGGCGTATCTGGCGGAGAAGGGCTACACCGCTCCCCATCTGCCGGAACCGTGGGGCAAGGCCGCCGACGCCGTCACGCAACTCGTCGTCGCCGAGGAATTGCGCGCCGCCGAACTCGAACCGCACGACATGATCATCGGCAACTGGGTGGTGCCGACCCTGATCGCGCACGGCAGTACCGAGCAGATCGAGCGATTCGTCCCGCAGTCGCTGCGCGGGGATCTCGTGTGGTGTCAGCTCTTCTCCGAACCCGGCGCCGGGTCCGACCTCGCGGGCCTGTCCACCAAGGCCGTCAAGGTGGACGGCGGGTGGAGGCTCGACGGCCAGAAGGTGTGGACCTCGATGGCGCGGGTCGCGGACTGGGGCATCTGCCTCGCCCGCACCGACGCGGAAGCGCCCAAGCACAAAGGCCTGTCCTACTTCCTGATCGACATCAGGAACACCGAGGGTCTCGACATCCGGCCGCTGCGAGAGATCACCGGCGAAGCCCTGTTCAACGAGGTGTTCCTCGATGGCGTGTTCGTGCCCGACGAGTGCCTCGTCGGCGAGCCCGGGGACGGATGGAAACTCGCCCGTACCACCCTCGCCAACGAACGCGTCTCCCTCTCGCACGATTCGACTTTCGGTGCCGGCTGCGAGACCCTCATGGCGCTTGCGAACGGTATGCCCGGTGGGCCGGACGACGAACAACTCACCGTCCTCGGCAAGGTTCTCGGCGATGCCGCGTCCGGTGGCCTCATGGGTCTGCGTACCGCTCTGCGGTCCCTGGCCTGCGCGCAGCCGGGTGCCGAGTCCTCCGTCGCCAAGCTCCTCGGTGTCGAGCACCTGCAGCAGGTCTGGGAGACCGCGATGGACTGGGCCGGTACTGCGTCGTTGCTCGACGACCAGGACCGAACCTCGGCCACCCACATGTTCCTCAACGTGCAGTGCATGTCCATCGCCGGTGGGACGACCAACGTCCAGCTGAACATCATCGGTGAGAGGCTTCTCGGCCTGCCCCGCGACCCCGAACCCGGAAAGTGACGCCCATGCCCATCGATACCGATGTCGCGCTCTCCGCTGCGCCCACCGTCCGCTACACCTCGTGGACCGAACGCGATGTGATCCTCTACCACCTCGGTCTGGGTGCGGGCGTCGACTCGCTCGATCCCGCCGAACTGCGGTGGGTGTACGAGAAGGACCTGCGGGTCCTGCCGACCTTCGCGATGGTCGCCGGTCAGGGCGTCTCTGCCGGTGCGGTGACACCGGCCGGACTGAGCCTGCCGGGAATCGACATCGACCTGCGCAGGATCCTGCACGGCGGCCAATCCGTCACCGTGCACGCCTCGATCCCGGTCTCGGGTTCGGCGACCGTCTCGTCCCGCATCTCCGACGTATGGGACAAGGGCAAGGCCGCCGTGATCGTGCTCGAGCAGTCCGCAGTGGACGTCGACGGAAACCCGTTGTGGACCAGTGCAATGCAGATCTGGGCGCGCGGTGAGGGTGGTTTCGGCGGAGACGCCGGGCCCGATGTGCCGAACGCAGTGCCGGAACGGGACGCCGACAAGACCCTGGTGTCACCTACGAGCACGCAACAGGCACTGGTGTACCGGCTCAGTGCCGACATGAACCCGCTGCACGCCGATCCCGAATTCGCGAAGGCGGCCGGTTTCGATCGGCCGATCCTGCACGGACTCGCCTCGTACGGTGTCGTGTGCAAGGCCGTCGTCGACGGTGTGCTCGACGGAGACCCGACCCGGGTCCGGTCGTTCTCGGTCCGCTTCGCCGGCACGCTGTACCCCGGGGAGACGATCGAGACGGCGGTCTGGCGCGACGACGACACCCTCACCTTGCTCGCCACATGTCCCGAGCGCGACGGGCAACCGGTGCTCACCCACGCCACGATGGAGATTCGATGAGAGTCGACCCGGACACCCACCCCGTCGTCGGACGCGCGCCCGACGGTACGGTTCTGACCTCGGCACCGCAGGACACCGCCGTCGACCGCGCCACAGCTGCCGCGCGGCGCGTGGTGGACGCGTTGCTGCGCACCGACCGTCGCAACGCGAATCTCGAGCGGGTCGCCGAAGAACTCGACAATATCGCCGAGCACCTCGAGGAACACGCTCCCGAAGTGCAGGAGCGACTGATCGACATGTGGCACGGGGAAGGCGTCACCCGGCACGACCCGGTCACCGGACCGGAGAACGCGCTCGCTCCGCCGGTGGTTCTCGCCGGTCGGGAGGACGGATCGGTGGAAGGCGTCGTCGAACTGACCTTCCCGTACCAGGGGCCGCCCGGGCACGTGCACGGCGGAGTGTCCGCCCTGCTGCTCGACCACACGCTGGGCGTGGCGAACGCCTGGGCCGGGCGCAGCGGCGCCACTGCGCAACTCAACGTGCGCTACCACCGCCCGACCCCCCTGTTCGAGCCGCTGACGATCACCGGCCGCCTGGTCGAACAGAACGGACGCAAGATCAACACGGTCGGCGAGATCAGGACCGCGGACGGCACGGTGTGCGTGTCAGTCGAGGCGCTGTTCATCGACAGGACGGTTCCCCGTCCCCGTTGACGGCCTGCATCGCACACGCCGTGGTATCGGAAAGGAACGGCATGGGGAAATTGGACGGGCGGGTGGCGATCGTCACCGGCGCCGGGATGGGAATCGGCCGCGGAGTCGCCGGTGCGCTGGCCCGCGAGGGAGCGAGCGTCGTCATCGCCGAAGTCGACGAGCAGGCAGGAGCGGATACCGCGCGGTGGCTCACCGAGCATTGGGGCGTGGAGGCACATTTCGTGCCGACGGATGTCACCGACCGTGAGCAGGTCCAGACCATGGTGGACACGGCCGTGCGCGAATTCGGGCGTCTCGACATCCTGATCAACAACGCCTGGCGTTCACTGGGTTTCGCGCGGCTGGAGAACACGCCCGAGGAGAGCATGCAGTCGGGTTTCGACATGGCCGTGATGGCCGCCTTCTGGGCGATGCAACGTGCGTACCCGGAACTCGCCCGGCACGGAACCGGCCGAGTCATCAACATGTGCAGTCTCAACGGCGTCAATGCGCACAGGTACTCGGTGTCGTACAACGCCGCGAAAGAGGCGCTGCGCAGCATGACTCGCACTGCGGCCCGAGAGTGGGCGCCGAAGCAGGTGTGCTGCAACGTGATCTGTCCCGGCGCGCAGAGTGCGGCATATCAGCGGGTCACGGAGGCGGACCCGCAGATGGCAGCGACGCAGGCCGCAGCGAACCCGATGGGCCGTATCGGCGACCCTCTCGAGGACATCGGAACCGTGGCAGCCTTTCTCGCGAGCGACGACTCGCGGTATCTCACCGGCAACACGCTGTTCGTCGACGGCGGTAGCCACATCAACGGCGTGCAGTGGGCGCCGAACGTGGACTGACATCCCAACGGAGGATTCATGATCTCTCGTACTTCCCGGCGCCTGGTGGCAGCACTCGCCGCAGCGTCGATGCTCGGCATCACGTCCTGCGCGGACTCGGGTGACGAGACCGAGGAGACTGTCGGGGGACCGGGCTCCCTCGTCACCGAACGCACCCTCACCGGCGCGGCGGCAATTCCCAGCGCATCGCGCACGCATCTGATCACCTACCTGTCCGAGGGCGCCGATCGGCGTCCCACTCTCGTGTCGGGCACCGTCGCGATCCCCGAAGGTGAGGCCCCCGACGGAGGCTGGCCCGTGATCAGTTGGGCACACGGCACCACCGGGGTCGGTGACGCCTGCGCGCCCTCCGCCGACATGCCGGGCGGTCCCGCCCATTCCTACGTCGGCAGGACGACCGCCATGCTCGACCGGTGGGTCGCCGACGGCTACGCCGTGGTCCAGACCGACTACGAGGGCCTCGGAACGCCGGGCGGACATCCGTACATGAACGGAGACAGCGCGGCCGCCGGCGTCGTCGACATCGTGCGTGCCGCTCGGCAGCTCGATCCCGACATCGGCACCCGATGGGTCGTGATGGGGCACAGCCAGGGCGGGCACGCCGCGCTGTATGCGGCGGCACGCGGCGAGGAACGCGCACCCGAACTCGAACTGCAGGGCGCGGTCGCCTTCGCTCCGGGTAGCCGGACCAGTGAAACCGCCGAGTACTATGCGACGGCCGGTCCCGCGATCGGTCCGGCGTTGGGCTTCCTGCCGGTGCTGCTGCTCGGAGCGCAGGCGGCGGACCCGAGCATCGACGCCGACGCGATGCTCACCGACGCCTCGCGCCCCCTGCTCGATGCCGCGCGCACCGGGTGCATGGACGACATCCGCGAGGTGGCGAGCACGGTCCCGGTGGACCAGGTGTTCGCCCCCGATGCGGACCTCGAGTCGCTCCGCGAGTACTACGCCGGCCAGGAGGTCGAACCGCTCACCCTCACGGTGCCGACACTCGTGGTGCAGGGAACCGACGATGTACTGGTGTCGCGTCCGGTCACCGATCAGGTGACCGCTGCACTGTGCGACAACGGAGCCGATCTGGCCTACCGGGTGTACGACGGGGCCGACCACCGTGCGGTACTCGAGGAGTCCTTCGACGACGTGCGGGCGTTCGTCGACGGAGTACGCGCGGGCCAGGCGCAGGACGGCACGTGCGGCTGATGCCGTCGATCAGTCGGTCTTGATGCGCTCGGGGACGGTGTAGACGTTCATCGTGTCGCCGCGGAGGAAGCCCACGAGGGTGAGGTCGGACTCCGCGGCGAGATCGACGGCCAGCGACGACGGCGCGGAGACCGCCGCGAGCACGGGGATCCCGGCCATGACCGCCTTCTGCACGAGTTCGAACGACGCGCGTCCGCTCACCATGAGCACGGTGTGCGAGAGCGGAACCCGGTTGTCGGTCAGGGCCCAGCCGATCACCTTGTCGACGGCGTTGTGCCGGCCGACGTCCTCGCGCAGGGCCAGCAGCACCCCGTCGGGGGTGAACAGTGCGGCCGCGTGCAGACCGCCCGTCGACTCGAAGACCTGCTGGTGCCGGCGCAGCGTGTCGGGCAGTTCGGCGAGGGTGTGCGTACCGATCGAAGTGGTGCCGACATCCCTCAGCGGATAGCGCGTGCGCGTGCGCACCTCGTCGAGCGAGTTCTTCCCGCACACCCCGCACGCGGAGGTCGTAGTGAACGCGCGTCGCCCCGTCCCTTCGGGGATGGTGACGCCGGGGGCGAGGGCGACGTCGAGGACGTTGTAGGTGTTGGCGCCGCTCTCGTCCACCCCGTCGCAGTAGCGGACGGCGGCGATGTCCTCGCGACTGCCGATCATCCCTTCGGCCAACAGGAATCCGTGGACGAGATCGACGTCGTGCCCGGGGGTGCGCATGGTGACGGTGAGCGACTCACCCCCGACCCTGATCTCGAGCGGTTCCTCGACGGCGAGGGTGTCGGGACGTCGCGTCGCCCCGCCCGCAGTGATGCGCAGTACCGGTCGACGTGTCGTGACCCGTCCCATCGTCTACCTCCAATGCGTGCAGCGGCTCGAGCCGTCGTTCCCACGGAATCCCGGCAGGGCAGGGGTACCCCGGTGGCACAGGTTGTGCACACCGCGGGACGCGGCGCCTCGTCCTCCATACTGCCTGCCCGCACGCAACCGCGGCCCCCTCCGGTAACTGCGGTGGCGTTACACGAAGTTCACTCGCATCTCGCAGGGACATTACAGAGTCGGTCCACTCTCAGGGGACGGTGATGAATGCGGGTCACCGACTGACGTAGGGGTCGTGAACCCCGGGATCGAACAGGGTGGACTTATATGGAACAGGCACTCGCGGCCGCCGATACCGCCTGGGTTTTGGCGGCGTTCACAGCAGTCGTACTGATGGTTCCGGGCCTGGCGCTGTTCTACAGCGGCATGCTCGGAGTCAAGAGCGCGCTCAACATGATCATGATGGTGTTCGGCGGATTCGCCGTCACCGCCGTCCTGTGGGTGCTGTTCGGTCCGGCCGCCGTGCTCGGTGACAGCGTGGGGGGCCTCGGCCTCATCGGCGATCCCTTCACCGACATCGGTCTGGGGTCGCTGCTGGAGGAGGACCCGGACGGAGGGATGCCCGCCGCACTGACCGCGGCCTTCCACCTCCTCTTCGCGGGCATCACGGTGGCGATCATCGCCGGTGGTGTCGCGGACCGGATGAAGTTCTCGGCATGGCTGGTGTTCTCGGGCATCTGGGTCGTCCTCGTCTACTTCCCGGTCGCGCACTGGGTCTTCGCCTTCGACGACGAGGAAGCGGGCACGAAGGGCGGATGGATCGCCAACACGCTCGCCGCCCACGACTTCGCCGGCGGCACCGCCGTGCACATGAACTCGGGTGTCGCGGCGCTGGCACTCGCCATCGCACTCGGTCGCCGCCGCGGATTCCCGCACGTGGCCCGTCCCCACAACCTGCCCCTCGTCGTGCTCGGTGGCGGAATCCTGCTGTTCGGCTGGTTCGGCTTCAACGGCGGTTCGGCGGGCGGCGCCAACCACACGGCCGGTGTCGTCGTCCTCAACACGCTCGTCGCCGCGATGGCCGGCCTGCTCGGCTGGCTGATCGTCGAACGCATCAAGGAGAAGCACGCGACGACACTCGGTGCCATCTCGGGCGTGATCGCCGCACTCGTGGGCATCACGCCCGCAGCGAGCCTCGTGTCCCCGCTCGGTGCCCTGCTGATCGGCGTGGTCTCCGGTGCCGTCGGCTGCTTCGCCGTGAGCTGGAAGTTCCGCATGGGCTACGACGACTCACTCGACGTCGTTGCCATCCACCTCATGGGCGGCGTCGTGGGCACCACCCTCATCGCCTTCGTCGCGACGGCCACCGCGCCGGCCGGTGTCGACGGTCTGTTCTTCGGCGGCGGGATCGATTTCCTCGGACGCCAGATCGTCGCGATGGCCGCGGTGTTCGCCTACTCGTTCGCGGTGACCTTCCTGATCGCGAAGGCGCTCGACAAGATCATGGGCATCCGGGTCGACACCGAGACGGAGATGCGGGGCATCGACGTCCCGGTCCATGGGGAGACGGCCTACGTGATGGACTCGTTCTCACCAACCGGTCCGTCGACGCTGCGTCCCGAGGTGTTCGCCGAGGATCGCGACGTGATCGTGCCCAAGTCCTGACCGGCGAGCTTCACCGATCGAACGGCAGGAGCCCTCACCGCACCGCGCGGTGAGGGCTCCGTCGTGTTCACGGTTGCCGGTCGTTCACGGCTGGTGGTTGTCGGGATACGCCGTGACGGCGAGGAACCGGATGGGCAGCTTCAGCAGCTCGTTCGGTCCGTGCAACCCCTCGCCGTCGAGGAGCAGGGCGTCGCCCGGTTGCAGGTGGTACTCGGAATCGCCGTGGCCGTAGAGCATCTCGCCCTCGAGCATGTACAGCAGTTCCGTGCCGGGATGCTGGAAGAGCGGGAAGACGTCGCTCGCATCGGTGAGGGTCACCAGCACCGGTTCGAGTCTCTTGTGCTGTCCCCGCAGCGCGCCGAGCAGTTCGTAGTGATGACCCACCCGCGTACCGCGACCGACGATCTCGGCGCCGTGCCCGTTCTTGGTGAACACCGCGTCGCGGTGCGCGTCCGCGCCCCGGAAGAGCGAGGTGACGGGGACGTCGAGGCCGGCGGCGAGCCGGGCGAGCGTCGACAGACTGCACGAGGTCTGGGCGTTCTCGATCTTCGAGAGCATCGCCTTGGAGATCCCCACCTTCGCGGCCATGTCGCCGACGGACAGGCCGCTGGCCAGCCGCAACGACCGTACCTGGTGGGCGATCGCGCGCTCGAGATCCACGCCCGTCGGGGTGCCGCGCGGGACTTCGCGTCCGGAATCGTCGTACAGGACGGGACGATCTGGGCTGGCCATATCGTCAGCGTAGCGTGTGTCCACCGGTGGTGAACGCCGCAATGCGGACATGGCGGTGCCCTCCACGGATCCGGACGACAGGGATCCGGCCGGGTCCGTGGAGGGCACGAGTGCTGAGTAGGTGGGGATCAGCGCATCTCGCCGGCGCCTTCGTAGGGGTTGAGACTCAGGAGCAGATCACCCTCCTCGAAGCGGGAGAAACGGAAGTCGTCCGGGTTCACGTTCGGAAGGTCGGTCTTCCCGTCGATCAGCAGGTCGGCGACCAGCTTGCCCACCGCGGGGGAGATCTTGAATCCGTGCCCGGAGAATCCCGTCGCCAGGAACAGACCCTCGACCGGTGCCGGACCGATGACGGGGTTGTAGTCCTCGGTGACGTCGTAGGCACCGACGTACGAACTGGTGATCCGCGGGTCCGGCATGTCGGGAAGGCGGTTGCCGAGCTTCATGATGTTCTTCTCGATCGTCGAGTCGTCGGCGCGGTTGACGTACTTGTCGGGATCGATGTACTGCGGCGTCTGATGATCGGAATTGCCCACCAGGAGTTCACCGTTCGGCTCACGGCAGATGTACTGCAGACCCGCCAGATCGGACAGCACGGGCACCTCCGGGGTCGGGACACCCTGGTCGACGAGAACCAACTGCGCGCGCTGCGCCCGGACGTCGATGTCGACGCCGACACCGGCGACGAGTGCCGGCGTCCACGGTCCCGCCGCGACGATGACCTGCTCGGCGTGCACCTCGGACCCGTCGGCGAGAGTGACGCCGTAGACCCGGCCCGCGGCGTTCTGCAGCAACGACACCACCGGGGTGCTCTGTCGGATCTTCACGCCCATCCGACGTGCCGTTGCACCGAACGCCATTCCCGCCATGTAGGCCTCGCCGCGACCGCCGAGCGGTTCGTAGGCGAACAGGGCGAAATCGTCGAGGTTCAGGCCCGGCCACAGTTCGGCCATCTTGTCGTGGGAGATGAGTTCGGTGGCGATGCCCAGGCCCTGCATCATCTCGATGTTCGCCTCGAGCGGCTTGACGTTGTTCTCCGCGACACCGACGACGTAACCGCACCGGCGGAATGCCATGTCGTCGCCGAAGATTTCGGTCGCCCTGGTGAAGATGTCGACGCCGTACCAGGACATCGCGGCCAGCGAGGGGGTGCCGTAGTGGCACCGCACGACGCCGCTCGATTTACCGGTCATGCCCGAGCAGACGGTGTCGCGCTCGAGGACGAGGACGTCGGTCTCGCCGCGGTCGGCGAGGGAGTAGGCGATGGCCAGGCCTTCGAGGCCGCCGCCGACGATCAGAAACTTGGTCGTGTCCGTCACCTGAGGATCCTTTGTTCGGTCGGCCTCCGAATCGGGAGGTCGGTGGGGGAGTCGATGTCAGAGGGAGGAAGTGGGTTCGATGCGGACCAGTAGTCCGGTGGCCGACGAGCCTCGTAGGGTGACGGCCTCGCCGCGGATCAGGACGCAGTCCCCGGGCGCAGCTCGGTCGGTGCCGGTCTGCACCGAGCCCGATCGCACGTAGAGGGCTGTGACACCATCTGCGGCGGTGTCGCACACCGTGTCGAGCGCGAAGTACCCGACGGCCGCAGTGGCGCCCCCGCGCTCGGTCATGACATTGAATGCACGGGTGGCGCCTCGGGGGACGCAGTGGGGCGCGTCCTCACCGGCGAAAGAGTGTGGATGCCACGGATCCAGCGAACGGGGTCCGTGGCCCGAGTCGAGGTCGGCGCCGTGCCCACCGATGACGGTGAAGATCCGGTCCGTGCCGGGAAAGACCGAGAACTCGCTGGGGTCGGAGCCCAGCTCGGCCACGCTGATCCGCCACAGCGGACGGCCGGAGGGGCCGTCGGGTCCGGTCGCGACCTCCTCCGTGATCCCGGCGCCGTTGCGCCAGGGCACCCGCCGCCGCTCGCCGGGCCGGATCACCTGCGCGGCCACCTAACTGCCCGTCGTCCAGTCCACCATGATGTCGGCCAGCGCCTGCGCTCCGATGTTGCAATCGTCGGCCTCGGCGAACTCGTGCGGTGAATGCGAGACGCCGGTAGGGTTGCGCACGAACAACATTGCGGTGGGAACCTTCTCCGAGAGGATGCCCGCGTCGTGTCCCGCCTGGGTGGGCAGTACCGGGATGTCCCCGAGATGCGACAGCGCGCGGCGCAACCGTTCGCGCGGTCCGGCCGGGAACTCGACGATCGGGGTGATCGATTCGGCGAAGACGTCGAGTCCGATCTCGTCCGGCAGGCAGTGCTTGCGGGCCTCGGCCCCGATCTCGGCGACCAGCGTCGTCAGGGTCTCCTCGTCCGCGGCGCGAGCGTCGAGCCAGGCCTTGATCTCGGAGGGGATCGCGTTGGCCCCGTTGGGCAGCACCTCGAGTTTGCCGAAGGTGGCGACCGCACCGGCCGCCGCGGCACACGAGCGGGCGCTGTGCACCGACGAGGCGTAGGCGAGCATCGGGTCGCGGCGGTCCACCAGGCGCGTGGCTCCGGCGTGGTTGGCCTCACCGGTGAAGGTGAACTGCCATCGGCCGTGCGGCCAGATCGACGACGCGACCGCGACCGGTGCATCGACGAGGTCGAGGGCCCGGCCCTGTTCGACGTGAAGTTCGACGTACACCCCGACCCGGTCGACGAGGGTGGGGTCGGTGCCGATGTGTTCGGGCACGCGACCGGCGCGGGTCATGGCCTCGGCCAACGTGATTCCGTCACGATCACGCAGGCCGAGCGCACGCTGCGGAGCGAGCGCCCCGGTGGTGAGCTGACTGCCCACGCAAGCCACACCGAAGCGGGCACCCTCCTCGTCGGAGAACGCGGTGATCGCGATCGGCACGGTCGGGACGATGCCGCGCTCACGGACCAGATCGACCGCGGCGAACGCCGAGACCACGCCGAGTGGTCCGTCGAACGCGCCGCCGTCGGGCACCGAGTCCAGGTGCGAACCGGTGACGAAGGCGTCGGTGGGATCGCCTTCCCAGCCGACGGGGAGCCACCACGCCCACAGGTTCCCGTTACGGTCCTCTTCGACGTCCATGCCGCGTTCGGCGGCACAACCGCGGAACCACTCGCGGAGAGTGAGATCGGCGTCGCTCCAAGCAAATCGGCGGTAGCCTCCGGTGGTCGAGTGCTTGCCGACGTCGAGGATCGATGCCCAGAGCGAGTCGAAGACGGTCATCTGATGTTCGGCGCGGATACTCCCTCGTTCACGGGGGAGAGGAAGCGCCGTCCTCCTTTCCGAAGGTGTAGTGGTGTCGAACGAACGTGTCGGTGGGTGCGGTTACGGTGCCGAGCATGGGGATCGAGGTAGTGCGCTACAACTATCGGCTGCGTCCGGGTGCACTCGCCGAGCGTGCCCTGATCGCGGAGTGGCATCGCTGTCGGTTCCTGTGGAACGAAGCAGTGCGCCAGCAGAAGACCGGCGGGAAGCCGACGTTCGCGAAACTGAGCAAACAGTTGACCGAGGCCCGGGCCCGCTCGTCGTGGCTGCGCGACGGTTCGCAGGTGGCGCAGCAGCAGATGTTGCGCACCTATGCGCAGGCGTTGGATGCCTCGTTCACGGTCAAGGGGCGGGGCAGGCCTCGTTTCAAGGCGCGGAAGAAGACGTTGCCGTCGCTCGAATACACCCGCCGCGGGTTCCGGATCCGGGACGGACGCCTGGTGTTGCCCAAGGGTGTGAGTATCCCGGTGGTGTGGTCGCGGGAGTTGCCGTCGGAGCCGTCGAATGTGCGGATCACGTGTGATGCGTTGGGGCATTGGTATGCCTCGTTCGTGGTGACCCGCGTCGCCGAGCCGATCCCCGTCGCCGATGAGAACAGTGGTGTCGGGATCGATTGGGGAGTGACCCGCACCGCCACGGCCACCGACAAGCGGTTCGATCTTCCGCATGCCGGGCACCGGAAACGGTGTGCGGCGGAGTTGGCGAAATCCCAGCGCTGGATGGCGCGCCGCCGTCGTGGCAAGGGCCATCCGCCGTCGAAGGGCTACCAGCGTGCCCGCAAGACAGCGGCGAAGGTGCAGAAGAAGGCGGCGCGGCAGAACCGGCACGACGGCCGGATCTGGGCGAGAACTGTCGTCGCCGAACATCGGTTGCTCGCGGTGGAGGACTTCAAACCCAAGTTCCTGTCGAAGACGAACATGGCGCGTAAGGCCGCCGATGCCGCGGTCGGGGCGATCAAGCGGGAGTTGGTCGAGCAGGGCAGGCGGGCCGGCCGGAAGGTGGTGTTGGTGCGGCCCGCGTATACGACGATGACGTGTTCGAGGTGTTTCGCGAGAGCCAAGCAATCCCTTGGACTCGCGGAACGAATATTCCGGTGCTGGGCGTGCGGGCATACCGCGTGCCGGGATCGGAACGCTGCCAGAGTGGTTCTGGTTGTGGTTGAGCGTGGCCACACCGGTGTCGACGACGTAGGTCACTGGGGTCCGCCTCCTTCGGGTGGTGGTTCTGGTGCGGTCTGAGTCGGGAATCTCCTGCCTTCGGGCAGGAGGGGCGTTAAGTGCTGTGTCCTCTCGAGAATTGGCTGTGGCAGGCCCGTTCGTGCTGCGTGGATCGGGCGCGGGCGAGCCACCGGTGACGGATCAGCTCCGTGGGCTTCAACCCGCCCCAGATCCCGTGCGTCTCCCCGGCGAGCGCCGCGTGGTCGCGGCACGGTTCCCGCACGGGACAGGAGGCGCAGACGGACTTGGCGCGGGCGACACCCTCGGGCGCGTCGTCGAAGAAGTCGACGTCCCGGGACCGGCAGACGGCCTGTGCCTGCCAGTCCCGGATGTCGTCGAGCAGGGTTGCGAAGGTCGTCACGGGACTAGAGCGTCCGGCCGGGGATCCAATCGGTTCCGGCCAGGGGAACCCGTGCCATGGCGGCGGCTTCCATCGTGACGGCGACGAGGTCCTGCGGTTCGAGATTGCGCAGGTGCGACTTGCCGCACGCCCGGGCGATGGTCTGGGCCTCCATGGTGAGCACCCGCAGGTAGTTCGCGAGGCGACGGCCACCCACGACCGGATCGAAACGGGCCTGCAGGTCGGGATCCTGCGTGGTGATGCCGGCGGGGTCCTTGCCGTCCTGGAAGTCGTCGTAGAAACCGGCCGCGGAGCCCAGCTTCTCGTACTCGGCCTGGTACTTCGGATCGTTGTCGCCGAGGGCGATCAGCGCGGCCGTGCCGATGGCGACGGCGTCCGCGCCGAGGGCCATCGCCTTGGCGACGTCGGCGCCCGAGCGGATGCCGCCCGAGACGATCAGCTGCACGCCGCCCGGGGTGCGGTGCACACCCATCTCCTGCAGGGCCTGCACCGCCTGGGGGAGCGCGGCCAGGGTCGGGATGCCGACGTGCTCGATGAAGACGTCCTGGGTGGCAGCGGTGCCACCCTGCATCCCGTCGACCACCACGACGTCGGCGCCGGACTTCACGGCGAGCTTGACGTCGTAGTAGGTGCGGGTCGCGCCGACCTTGACGTAGATCGGCTTCTCCCAGTCGGTGATCTCGCGCAGTTCGAGGATTTTGATGGCGAGGTCGTCGGGGCCGGTCCAGTCGGGGTGCCGGCACGCGCTGCGCTGGTCGATGCCCACCGGCAGGGTACGCATCCCCGCGACCCGCTCGGTGATCTTCTGCCCGAGGAGCATGCCTCCGCCACCGGGCTTGGCGCCCTGGCCGAGCACGACCTCGATGGCGTCGGCCTTGCGGAGGTCGTCGGGGTTCATGCCGTATCGCGACGGAAGGTACTGGTAGACGAGATGCTTGGACTGCCCGCGTTCCTCCGCGGTCATGCCGCCGTCGCCGGTGGTGGTGGACGTGCCGACCTCGCTGGCTCCACGCCCGAGGGCCTCCTTCGCGCGACCGGACAGCGCACCGAAGCTCATTCCGGCGATCGTGACCGGGATGTCGAGGTGCAGCGGGTACTTCGCGTTGCGGTCGCCGAGGACGACGTCGGTCTCGCACTTCTCGCGGTAGCCCTCGAGCGGGTAACGCGACATGGATGCGCCGAGGAAGAGCAGGTCGTCGAAGTGGGGAACCTTGCGCTTGGCACCCCAGCCGCGGATGTCGTAGATGCCGGTCGCGGCGGCGCGCTGGATCTCGTGGATGACGTTGCGGTCGAAGGTGGCCGACTCACGCAGTCCGGGCTGGAAGGTCATGGAAGTCTCCTCGGGGGTCGGGCGGGCGGAAGAACGTCGGGGGCTCTCAGTAGGCCGAAGCGTTGTCGACGTGGAAGTGGTAGAGCTGCCGGGCCGAGCCGTAGCGGGTGAACTCGGCCGGGTCGGCGTCGAAACCGGCCGTGTCGAGCAGTTCCTGCAGTTCGGCGATGTGCTCGGGGCGCATCTCCTTCTTGACGCAGTCCGCACCGAGCGAGGCGACGCTGCCCCGCACGTAGATCCGCACCTCGTACAGTGAATCGCCCAGGGCCTCACCGGCATCGCCGAGGACGACGAGTCGGCCGGCCTGTCCCATGAAGGCGCTCATGTGCCCGATATCACCGCCGACGACGATGTCGACGCCCTTCATCGAGATGCCGCAGCGTGCGGCGGCGTTGCCTTCGATCACCAGCAGCCCGCCGTGGGCGGTCGCACCGGCGGACTGCGAGGCGTCGCCGGTGACGCGCACACTGCCCGACATCATGTTCTCCGCGACCCCGACGCCGGCGTTGCCGTCGATGGTCACGTGGGCGTGCTGGTTCATCCCGGCTGCGTAGTAGCCGACGTGGCCGTCGATGCGGACGTCGATCGGCCGGTTCAGGCCGCAGGCGAGTGCGTGGGCGCCCTGCGGGTTCACCACCTCGACCGAGGCCGGGGCCTCCGTCGCGTGCAGTGCCGCATTGAGTTCGCGGGTGGTGGTCGTCGCCAGGTCGTAGGTGGCGGTCGGGAGCAGGGTGTCGGTGGTCATGATTGCCTCCGGGGATGAGATCGGGACGGCGGAGTCGGGATTCGCGTGGCCGGTCAGCGTCGCCACACGTAGACCCGGTCAGGTTCGGGTTCGAAGATGCGGGCGTCGGCGATGCCGGGAAGTCCTGCCAGGGCGCGGAATTCCGAGGCCATCGCGACGTAGGCGTCGCACTCGGCGACGATCGCGGGCTTGCAGGCGATCGGATCGCGGACCACGGCGAAGGAATCGGAGGTGGACACCAGCAGGGTGTAGAACCCGTCGAAGCGTTCGCCGAGCAGGCGCAGTGCTTTCTCGAGATCGGCGCCCTCTGCCAGGTGTTTGGCGACGAAGCGTGCGCCGACCTCGGTGTCGTTCTCGCTGTCGAACACCACGCCTTCGTCCTCGAGTTCGCGCTTGATCGACAGGTGGTTGGAGAACGAGCCGTTGTGGACGAGGCATTGGTCCGGTCCGACGGCGAAGGGGTGCGATCCTGCTGCGGTGACGGCGGATTCGGTGGCCATGCGGGTGTGGCCCACGCCCTGCCATCCGGATGCGGCCGGCAGGCCGAAGTTCTCGGCGAGGACGCGCGGATCACCGGTGCCCTTGAGGACGGTCACGTCGTCACCGAAGCCGATGACGGTCGCCGTGGGGGCCAGTGCGCGGACGGTGTCGGCGAGCAGGGTAGCGGGGACGGGGGCGTGCAGCACGGTGGTGGGTGCGAGGTCGAGCGACCCGATGGTCACGCCCAGTGCGTCGCCGACGATCGTGGCGAGGTCCGAGGGTGCGTCGAGTACCGAGACCGACGACTCCCCGGCGGGGGAGAAGACCGGGTTGCCGTAGACGGCGACGCCCGCCGAATCCGGTCCGCGGTCCACCATCTGCCCGAGCATTCCGGTGAGCAGGCTGCCCAGCCGGGGTTCGAGCGAGGTGTCCCGCAGATGAAGTCCGACGATTCCGCACATGGTCGTCTCTCCTGTTCGATGGGATGGGGAAGTAGGCGAAGATTTCTCAGAAGGCGGTCAGGTAGCTGTCGATCTCCCACGGCGTCACGGTGTTGTGCCAGTGGAAGAACTCCTCGCGCTTGAGGGAGGCGAAGTAATCGGCGACACTCGCACCCGCTGCGTCGAGGGCGCCGGAGACGACAGGATCGGCCCGGAGGGCGTCCATCGCGTGCAACAGCGTCATCGGCAGGGTTTCCGTGGAACCGCCCGTACCTGGAGCGCCGGGGTCGAGATTGCGCTCGATGCCGTCGAGGCCTGCAGCGACGGTCGCGGCGGTGGCGAGATAGGGGTTCGCGGAACCGTCACCCCCGCGCAGTTCGACGCGGTTGGAATCGGGGACCCGCAGGTAGTGGGTGCGGTCGTTGCCGCCGTATGTCGCGTGGCGCGGCGACCAGGTGGCGCCGGAGGACGTGCTGGTCGCGCCGGTGCGCTTGTAGGAGTTGACCGTCGGCGCGATGACGCCCTGCAGAGCACAGGCGTGCTCGAGGATGCCGGCGATGAACGAGTAAGCGGTCTTCGACAGGCCCAGGCCGCGCGGGTCCGATGCGTCGGGGAACGCCGAGGCACCGTCGCTCCACAGCGACAGGTGCATGTGCATGCCCGAGCCCGTGCGGTCGGCGAACGGCTTGGGCATGAAGGTCGCGGTCATGCCGCGCTGCTCGGCGAGCACGGAGATGAGGTAGCGCAGGGTCACGACCCGGTCGGCGGTGGTCAGGGCGTCGGCGTACTGGAAGTTCTGCTCGAACTGGCCGTTCCCGTCCTCGTGGTCGTTGGCGTAGTTGCCCCATCCGAGGGTGTTCATCGCCGACGAGATCGACGTCAGGTGCTCGTACATGCGGGTGACGTCGCGGGCGTCGTAACAGGGCTGACGGGAGGTGTCGAGGGCGTCGGCCGTGCGCAGCGTTCCGTTCTCGTCCTTGTTGACGAGGAAGTACTCGATCTCGGCGCCCACGTTGACCTCGAGGCCGAGTTCGGCGGCCTGTGCCAGCACGGACTCGAGGATCACACGCGGTGCGTACGGCCAGGGCTTTCCTTCGACGTGCGGGTCGCAGTGGACGAGAGCGAGGCCCTCGCGCACGAACGGGATGGGCGTGAACGACGCGGCGTCAGGGATGGCGACGAGGTCGGGATCCTTCGGGACCTGGCCCATCGAGCCGGCGGCGTAGCCGGCGAACCCGACTCCCTCGGTCTCGAGCTCACCGACCGATTCGACGGGAACGAGCTTGGCGCAGGGTTTTCCGGACAGGGTGGTGAAGACGGCGAGGATGTAGCGGGTGCCGGCGGCGTGGGCGAGTTCGGTCAGGGTGGGGGATCCGGAGGTCTCGGGGGACCGGCCGTTCGCGGACGGGAGGCGCAGCACGGACGTGTCGGTGGCTTCCAGCGTCATGGGGGCTCCTCGGATTCGACTGGTCGGATTCGACCGGGGGTTTCACTATGTGAATCGGTGTCGAATGCAAGGAAACACTCTACCCATGACGGGAGTGTTACGCGAGGGTGAGATTGCCGTGACGGTTCGCCGGAAACAGCCTGCATGCGAACGGAAAGCAGCGGCGGGACGGNTCCCGCCGCTGCGGTGGTGAAGAGGGTGTTCTACCGGAGCCCGAACGAGTTCCCGATGATGTCCCGCTGGATCTCGTTGGTGCCGCCGTAGATGGTGGCGCCCAGTGCTGCACGCACGTGCTGGGCCATGTCGAACTCGGTGGAGTAGCCGTAGCCACCCATCATCTGCATGCCCTCGAGGGCGGTGTTCTTCGCGACCTCGGTTGCCTTGAGCTTCGCCATCGACGACGCGCGGGCCAACCCCTGTGGGTCGTCGCCGGCATCCGCGCGGTGCGCGACGCTGTAGACGAGCAAGCGGGTGCACTCGATCTCCGTCGCGAGATCGGCGATGCGGTGCTTGATCGCCTGGTACGAGCCGACCCGGTTGCCGAACTGGGTGCGCTCGGAGACGAACGCCAGCACGTCGTCGAAGGCACGTTCGGCGGTGCCGAGCATCTGCGCGGCAAGGATCAGCCGCTCGGTGGCCAGGCCGGGCATGAGCTGGGCCCAGCCCTGCCCGATCTCACCGACCACCGCGTCGGCGGGCAGCACACAGTCGGCGAAGTAGAGGTCGTTGACCTCGGTTCCGTTGAGTGTGTCGATGCCCTTGATCGTCAGTCCCGGCGTATCGGCCGGCACGTGGAACATGGTGAGGCCGTGGTGCTTCTTCTCGCCACGCTCGGTGCGGGCGACCAGGAGGATGCTGTCCGCCTGATGGGCGTTCGTGATCCACGTCTTCTGACCGTTGATCACCCAGCCCTCCGTCGTGCGCTCGGCGCGGCAGGTCAGCGCCGCGACATCGGAACCGGCCTCCGGCTCGGACATCGCGATCGCCAGTGCAGCGCCCTCGGCGAGCCGGCCGAGCACCGACCGCTTGAGCTCCTCGCTCGCGAACCTGGTGTAGATCCCGGCGGTGATGAGGGTCGTGCCGTGCCACGGGACCGGGGCGAGACCACGGTGCAGTTCCTCGAGCAGGACACACAGGTCGACGTGGTTGCCGCCGGCCCCGCCGTACTCCTCGGGGACGTTGATGGCGGCCCAGCCGAGTTCGGCGATCCGCCGGTTCAACTCGAGGCTGTGCCCTTCGCGGCCGCAGTCGGTGAGCTTGTCGCGCTGTTCACGCGTGCCCACCTCGCGGCGGCAGAATTCGCGGACTGCCGCCCCGAACTCGCGCTGCTCCTCGCTGAGCATCACAGTCATGAGAATCTCCTGGTCGTTCGGATGGGTGGTGCTCAGGCGGGGTCGCCGACGCGGACCCGAAGGTCGCGGGACTCGTCGTCACGATCGTCGCTCGCCCTCCCGGTGGTGAAATGGTTCCGCATGGAGGCCGCGGCGACGAACGAGATGACGGCGGTGCCGACAAGGATCGCGGCGAGCGGCCACCAGTGCTGCGAGCCGTCGGTCGGCACGAGAGCGGCGGCGACGAGCGGGGTCGGGGCCGCCCACGCGACACCGGAGAACGCGCTGCACAGAGCGACGCCGCTGTAGCGGACCTCGGTCGGGAACAGGTTGGCCGTCATGCTCGAGACCACCGCGTAGGTCGTGGCGTGACCGAGCACGAGGGCCGCGGAGAACGCGACGATCATCAGGCCCATGTTGCCGGTGTTGAACAGCGCGAACAGCGGGAACGCGAAGGCACCGGTGAAGACCACACCGCCGACGAAGACGGTCCAGGCCGACAGACGGTCGCAGAGGATGCCGACACCGACCATTGCGAACAGATCGATCGTCGCGGCGATGAGCAGGATCATCAGGGTGTCGCTCTTGGAGAACCCGTGGATGTTCGTCGCCATCGTGAGCATGTAGGTGGTGATCAGGTAGAACAGCACGATCACGCTGGCCTGCAGGCCGATACCGGCGAGCACGCGTCCCGGCATGGTGCGCAGGACGGTGGCGATCGGGTTCTTCGTGACGGTGCCCGTCTCCTTCACCTCGGCGAACTCGCTCGATTCCTCGACGCCGAGCCGGATGATCAGGCCGATGATGACGAGGACGAAGCCGGCGAGGAAGGGGATCCTCCAGCCCCACGACATCAGCTGGTCGTTGGGCATCCGGGCCACGAAGTACATGACGACGGTGGCGAGCACGAGCGCGAGGGGACTCGCGATCTGCGGCGCGGAGCCGTAGAAGCGTTCGCGGGTCTTCGGCGCGTTCTCGACACTCATGAGGACGGCGCCGCCCCACTCGCCGCCGACTGCGACGCCCTGCAGGAAGCGGAGTGCGGTGAGCATGATCGGTGCCCAGATACCGACCTGATCCCAGGTGGGGAGCAGACCGATGAGGCCGGTGGCGGCGCCCATCACGGTCAGCGTGGTGATCAGCGTCGTGCGGCGCCCGAGGCGGTCCCCGAGATGACCGAAGACGAACGCGCCGACCGGACGGGCGAGGAAGGCGACACCGAGGGTGGCGAAGGAGGCGAGGATGCCGACGTTCGACCCCAGTTCGGGGAAGAAGATCGTCGAGAAGACGAGCGTCGCGGCCGTCGCGTAGATGAAGAAGTCGAACCATTCGACGGTGGTGCCCACGAGGCTGGCGAGAAACGCTCGTTTTTGTTGCTTGGTTCCGAAGCTGGAAGCGGCGTGTGCGGTCATCGGAGTCCCTTTCGGCGGGAACTGCTTGTGGGGCGGAGGATTTCCTTGGGGTTAGAACCGGACAGCGGGCAGTACGCGATCAGAAGCTCGCGTGACCGCCGGAGAGCACACCCGTGGTATCGATCCGGGCGTCGAAGTCGACCTCGGTGCCGGACGCCTGCGCGCGGACGGTGAGCGTGGCGTCGGGCAGGACGGGGGCCGCGAAGCGGGCGCGGAGTTCGCGGAGTTCCCACGGCTGGGCTCCGGCGGCCTCGGCGACCGTGCGGGCGGCGATACCCAGCGTGCACAGACCGTGCAGGATGGGGCGTTCGAAACCGTACCCCGAGGAGACTTCCGGGTCGATGTGAACGGGGTGCAGATCGCCGGTCAGGCGGTACAGGGCAGGAAGATTCGCCGCGATGTATGTGTCCGCCCGGAACGGGGCGTCCTCGAGATCGACCCGCGGCGTGGAGGGGGCGCGTTCCCCGCCCCAACCACCCGAGCCGGGCAGGTGGATCGCGTAGGTCGCGGTGAACTGCTCGCACTCGACGGCGATGTCGACGGTCGCAGCGGATCCCTTGTCCCAGACATCGGCGACGTGGGCGCGCATCTCGAGCTTGCCCGAGCGGGGGAACGGTGCGTGGACCGTCAGCTGCTGCGCGGCATGGAGCGACTTCAACCGATCGTAGGCACTGAGCTCCCCGGCCTCCTCGACCGCCCACAGGCCGAGGCCCAGCCCGAAGGTCGGCAGCACGTGCAGGTCCCGTTCGTAGACCAGCGGCAACTGACCGGGCTGCGCCCCGACGCACAGTGCGTAGAGGATCGCATCGGACTCGTCGTACGACACGACACGGCTACCGAGGTCGTAGCCCTTCAGGGAGGAAACTGCGTTCATGAACTTTCCTTCGGGTGGAGAGTGGGGGTCAGGAGGCGGGGGTGCCGTGCCGCTCGGAGGCCGCAGCGACGGCGGCGTGCCGATCGGGGCTGTCCATCAATCGGATCCGGGTTCCTTGCCATTCGACGTCGTCGTAAGGACCCTCGTCGAGATGATGGAGCAGGGAGCGGGTCGCGGCGAGAGCATCCCGAGGGAGGCCGGCGAGCCGCTCTGCGAGTGCCAGTCCCTGTTCGCGGGGATCGCCGTCGGTCGTGTGGGTGACCAGTTCGCTGCGGAGTGCGTCGTCGGCGTCGAATCGTTCGGCAAGCACCAGCAACCGGGTGATCGTCGTGCGGGGGAGCACCGAGTGGATCCGGCGGATCGACGCCGGGTTGTAGAGCAGGCCGAGCTCGACCGCCGGGACCCGGAACCACGCCCTCGGCCCCGCGATCCGCACGTCGCACGAGGTCGCCAGCTCGACGCCGGCTCCCACACACGCTCCGTCCACGACCGCGATCACCGGCACCGCGCTGTTCCGGATCGCCGAGCATGCGTCTTCGAGATCCCGGTCGTAGTCCAGATCCGCGGACGTCCCGGTCAGGTCTGCGAAATCCGCACCGGCACAGAACACTCGGTCCGAACTCGTCAGCACCACTGCGCGGACGTCGTCCGGCAACTCGGTGAAGACCTGCCGGATCTCGGTCAACAGAGCGCGCGAGAGCGCGTTCCGTCGTTCCGTGCGGTCGAATACGACCTCGAGCACGGATCCGTGCCGCCGGCGGTCGAGCCCGGCGCTCACGGTACGGGCTCCGGTTCGCGGGATTCCACGTCGGCCCAGCGCTCGCGCACCGGCGCGTAGTCGAACGCGAGTGCGGCTTCCAAGGACTCGGCGAGGTTCAGCAGATCCGCGTCGCGTCCCTGCGCCGCCACGAGCTGGGCGCCGATCGGGAGACCGTCGTGGACGCCGGCCGGCAGCGAGATCGCCGGTGTGGCGGCCACATTGAACGGGGACGTGAACGGGAAGGCTCCCCACAGCCAGTCCACCTTCTCACCGTCGATGGTCTTCGGCCGCTGGTCGTGCGGGAACGCGACCGTTGCCACCGTCGGGGTGAGAATCGCATCGAAGCGATGGAGGAAGGTATCGATGCGCCGGCGGAAGTCGAGCAGTGCCTGGCGGGCCACGGCGACGTCCGCACTGCTCAACCGCATCGCGGCGCGCAGGCTCGCCTGCTCGTACGGGGTGAGCAACTCCGGCCGGTCGAGCAGGTGGGCCCGCTCACGGAGTTCGTCGTCGAGCACGAGGGGGCCGAAGATCTCGTTCCATCCCTGGATCGGGATGTCGGTCTCGACGACCTCGTGCCCGAGATCGGACAGGGTGGCCGCGACCGACTCCAGGGTGTGGACGATCGCCGGATCGACGGGCCGGCCGTCCGGGCGGGGACAGAAGGCGATCCGCCGGTTCGGCGCCGAGGCGCGGGCGAAGCTCGTCTCGGCGAGGACCTCGGTCATGATGCGGGCATCGTCCACCGACCAGGCGAGGGGACCGGCGGTGACGAAATCCGTCATCGCCCGGAAACCGCGCTCGTCGGCACACAGGCCGGTGGTGGGCTTGTATCCCACGAGGCCGCTGAAGGCCGCGGGGATCCGGATGGATCCGCCGCCGTCCGAACCGAGAGCGATCGTCGCGAGACCGGCGCCGACCGAGGCCGCCGCGCCGCCGCTCGAACCGCCCGGGGTCCGCGTCGGGTCCCAGGGGTTGCCGGTCTCGGGTCCGAGCAGGTTGTCGCTGGTGGCGGACTGGCAGAACTCGGGCACGCTCGTCTTGCCGGGCAGCACCGATCCTGCCGCGCGCAACCGCGCCACGGCACCGGAATCCGACCGGGCGACGCGCCCACGCTGGGTGAGCGACCCGAGTCCGGTCTCCGTGTCGGCCAGGTGGAAGGCGTCCTTGATGGACACCGGCACCCCGAGCAGGGGTGCACGCTCACCGCGGCGGTAGCGTTCGGCCGCCTCGGCGGCCTGCAACCGTGCCAGACCGGATGTGACGGTCACATATGCGCGCGCCTCCGGATCGAACCGGTCGATCCGGTCGAGGACCTGCTCGGTCACGTCGATCGGGTTCAGGTCGCCGCGCGCGTAGGCGTCGGTGAGCTCCCGGACGGTCAGGTGCAACGGGTTGTCAGCCATGCGGATGCACCCCACCACTGATGCCGTAGACCTCACCGGTGACGTAACCGGCGTCGGGTCCGACGAGGAACGAGACGAGACCGGCGACGTCCTCGGGGCGGCCGACACGGCCGACGAGGGAGCGGTTCTCCGCGTAGCCGGAGAAGAACTCGTCCGGGTAGATCTTGCGGAGGAAGTCGTTGTAGATCAGGCCCGGAGTGATGGCGTTGACGCGGATGCCGTGCTTACCGTTCTCGGCGGCGGCGACGCGGGTGAGCGCGAGGACGCCGGCCTTGGCGGCGGAGTAGGCGGCGCCGTGCTCGGTGCTGGTCTCGTAGGCGGCGATCGAGCTGATGTTGACGATGGCGCCGGAGTTGTTCTTCTGCATCACCGGAAGCGCGTAGCGCATCGTGTAGAAGGTGCCGTTGAGGTCGACGTCGAGGCAACGCTTCCAGGTCTCCGAGGACATCTCGGCGACCGGCTCGATCTTGCTCCAGCCCGCGTTGTTGACGAGGACGTCGAGACGGCCCTTCTTCGAGGCGATCTCGGACACGACGGCCTCGACCCGGGACTCGTCGGTGACATCGAGTACGTAGTGGTCGAACTCGCGTCCGTGCTCGGCGGCCAGCTTCTCCGCGAGCTCCTGGGTGCGGCGCTCGTGGATGTCGGTGACGACGACATCGAAACCGTCTGCAGCGAGGCGGATGGCGATCGCGGCGCCGATCCCGGCGCCCGCGGCAGCAGTGACGAGGGCGGTGGGGCGTTCTTGCATCATGGAGCCTTTCGGAAGAGCGCTGTTTCGGAAGTGTTCGGTCGCAGTGCTTCTCAGGGGAGAAGGCCGCGGAGGATCTCGATCGACCGTTCCGGCTGATCGACGAGCATCAGGTGCCCGGCGCCGGTGATCTCGTGATAGGTGGCGTGCTCGATCGCACCGAGGATGATGTCCGCGGCCTTCTTCGGGCAGAAGGTGTCGTGGTCGGCGCCGACGATCGCGACCTCGGTGTCGGGCGCGATGCGGGAGAGCTCGGGCGTCAGCGGCGCGTCGAGGAGTGCGGCCATCGCGGTGGATGCGTTGATGTAACCCTGCGCTGCACCGATCGCCTCGAGGCGGAAGTCCGTGACGGCGTCGAGGTCGGAGTCCGGGTTGTGCAGGGCGGCGGCGGTGTCGTCGCGGAGGGCGGAGCGCTGCGCCTCGCTGTCGTCACCGCGGAACAGCTCGATGCGACCGGCGTAGAAGCCGGCAGCACCGCGGCCGACGACGCTCGAGGTGCCCAGTGCGACGACCTTCGTCACGAGATCGGGGCGCTCGGNCGGCCGCGGCCGAGAGGACGACGGTGCCGCCGAGGGAGAAGCCGACGCAGATCGCGGGACCGGTGACCTCCTCGAGGAAGGCGATCAGATCGTCGCGCAGCTGGGCGAGCGTGCCCTCGGGCGAACCGACGGTGGTGCGTCCGTGCCCGCGGAGGTCGTAGGCATAGGTGGTGACCGGCAGGCCGGCCTCCTGAACGGCGCGCCAGCTGCGGTGATCCTCGGCGAGGCCGTGGATCAGCACGACCGCCGGGCCCTCACCGGCGCGGGTGTAGGTCACGTCGATGTCGCGGAGCATGACGGTCTGCGTCGTGAGCTCGACGGTGCTGCTGGTCATATCTTCTCCTGACGAGAGCAGTTCTCTGAGAACGTTCTTGCGGATCTTCCCGGCGGGGGTCTCCGGCATGGTGGGCAGGACGCGGATCGATTCCGGCCACAGCCGCCGGGGCACGTCGCGCTCCGCGAGCCATCCGACGAGTTCGTCGAGGGTCGGGGCGGTGCCGAGCGGCTGGATCACCGCGCAGATGCGTTCGCCGAGTCGTTCGTCGGGGCTGCCGACGACGGCCACGCGTGCGATCTGCGGGTGTCCGGAGATGGCGTTCTCGATCTCGACGGGGGAGATGTTCACGCCACCGCGGATGATGAGGTCCTTGAGGCGTCCGGTCAGGCGCAGATAGCCGTTGTCGTCGACGATGCCGGTGTCGCCGGTGCGGAACCAGCCGTCGGTCGTGAACGAGTCGCGGTAGAGCTGCTCCTGGCCGATGTATCCGAGGAAGAGCGACGGGGTGCGCATGACGATCTCGCCGTCGGTCCCGCGCGGTGCGAGCGTGCCGTCCTCACGGACGACCTCGAGGGTGACACCGGGCATCACATTGCCGCAGGTGTACGCGACGAGCTCGGTGGAGTCGTCGGGGAGGCTCGAGGTCGCTCCACCTTCGCTCATCGCCCAGATCGCCGCGATACGGGTGTCGGGCATCTGCTCCTGCGCCAGTTCGATGAGGCTCGGGGCGACGGGGGCACCGCCGCACAGGAAGATCCGCATCCCGGCCAGCTTCGGGGTGGTGGAATCCCATGCGGTGTCGACGATGTCCTTGAGGAAAGGAGTTGCGGCGACAGTGATCTCACAGCCGTGCTGTTCGACGAGTTCGAGGGCACGGCGCGGGTCCCAGGCGTCCTGGAGGATCAGTGCCGCACCGGTCATCAGCGACATCCGGGCGCCGTGCCAGAAACCCGTGCTGTGGCCGAGCGGAGAGGGCATGAAGATCGGACGCTCACCGGAGACCTCGTAGCGGTCGATGACCATCCGGTTGTAGGCACTAAGACTCGCCTCGGAATGCGCGATCGCCTTCGACTTCCCGGTGGTGCTCGACGAGAACAGTACGTGCACGAGATCGTCCGGGTAGGCGGGGATCGTCGCGTGCGGGCCGTCGAAGCTGCGCCAGGTGCGGGTTCCGTCCTGGCCGTCGACCAGGAGGATCTGCACCTCGCGTCCGAGTTCTGCTGCCAGGACCTCTGATTCGGCGACGAAGTCGCGGCCGCGGTGCGAGCGGGGGAGGACGACGGCCTTCGCGCCGACGAGATTCGCGGTGTAGGCGATGGATCGGGGATCGGTGGTCACCGGCAGGGTCCCGGCGACCATCTCGCCGCGGACCACTCCGAGATAGGCACCCATCCATTCGGTCCAGTTGGGCATGCAGACGATCACCATGTCGCCCCGGCCCAGACCGTGGGCGACGAGTTCGTGCTCGATGTCCGCGGCGAGCTCCCACAGTTCGGCGCGGGTCAGGGAGTGGCCCCGGTCGTCGCGGACGGCGAGGGCGTGGGGGTCGCTGTCGAGGTGCCCGAGGAACAGGTCGAGGGGAGTCCGGGCGCCGGCGACGTGGCCGGCCGGCGCTGCGGTGGCGAGTGTGGTTGCACGGGAATTCACAGGGACTCCGTTCGAGGGAAACGATGAAGAAGAAGGGCGCTGAGGGTCTGCGCGGTGTTGTTGAGACGATTCTGGGGGAGTAACGTGGCTCACGTCAAGAGAGTGACGTCGCTTTTTTGTTAACTCCGATGACGATCGTGTTGACCGGTTACGATTCCCGCAACGAAAGGAGGGACATGCCGCACCTACCGAACACCACCAAGGGGCGTCGCACCCGGACGAAACTGCTGGAAGCGGCCCGCGCGGTCTTCGCCCGCGACGGATACGTCGGTGCCACCATGAGTGGTGTGGCGACGGAAGCGGGAATGTCGCTCGGGGGGCTGTACAGGTACTTCGGCGACAAGGAGGATCTGTTCTCTGCGCTGATCGCCGACACGCACGACGACCTGTTCCGTGCCAGTGGCGCAACCGAGCACCGCATCGAGGACGATCCCTACCAGGCGCTGCTCGAAGCGAACACCGGTTATCTGACGCACTACTACGACAACCGCGACATCATGCGCACGCTGGTCGAGGCGGCGAACGTCGATCCGCAGTTCCGGCAGTTCTGGTGGCAGATGCGCAACCGGCACATCGACCGCTTCACCACCGTTCTGCGGGTCAAGTGCGGGATGGACGAGGTCGACGGCGTCGACATCAGGGGCATGGTCGAAGCCGTGGCGTGCATGGTGGAGCAGTCGGCCTATGTCTGGTACGCCCAGGAAGAGATGCAGGCCGTGCCCATGCCTCTCGAGCATGCCGCGCAGATCGTGACGCGGATCTGGCACTGCGCGTTCTTCGCTCCGGAGAGCTGACGAATTCCTCGTTCGGGCCGTGGACCTCGATGTCCGCGGCCCGAACGTCGTGCCCCGAGAGGAATCGGTTACACGCGTTAACCGAGTGGCAACCCATCGCTGTGTTTCTTCCCATTATCGTCTGTTTCACATCAGCGATCGGTATCAGCCACACCCGCCGTGTCCACGTCGGTCCTCCCGAGGAGTTCTCATGTCCGAGATCGACACCACTGCAACCGTTGTCCTGTCGTCTCGGGCTGCCGGAAGGCACAGGTGATCGCGTGAGCGTCTGTATGGGCACCACCAGCGTCCCGAGGTGGGACGAGGAACGACGCATCGCCGGCGGGGGTCGCTACGTGACGGTCCTGTCCTTCGGTGACACCGCCCTGGACCAGGCGCGCAGTCTCGTGTCGTCCTTCGGGGGTCGTCGTGTCGACTGGATCCGCCTGCCGGAGGAGTGGGATGACACCGCCGCACAGATCCTAAAGCGGCAGGCGAGCGCAGCTCGTGTGGGATGGCGCCTCGCGCTGGTCGGACCGGAAGCGGCGGTGCTCGCGGCACGATCGGCGGCCGTGGCCGCAGGACTCCTCGACGACGAGATCCTTCCCCTCCCCGTGGATTCGGCGGCGCGCACCGTCTACTGCGCGCACTGCCATTCGACGCACGTCGCCGACGTCGCGGTCGGACAGTCCAGCACCTGCCCGACCTGCGCCTCGGGACTCGTCGTCCACCATCATGTCTCCCGCCTGCACGCCGCCTATCTCGGCTTCGCGGCCGACGCGGAGGAACGCCGATGACGCTGACATCCGACGTCCCGGTGGGGAACTCGGCCGGCGGAACGGAACTGCAGTTGACGGTCGCGGAGACGATCGCGCTGACGCCCACCGTGCAACACGTCCGCCTCGTGGACCCTGCCGGCCACACGCTTCCCTCCTTCACGCCCGGTAGCCACGTCGTCGTCACCTGCGGCACCGGACCCGGCGGGCGACCGCGTCGCAACTCGTATTCCCTGACCGGTCCCGCTTTCGAACCCGACCACTACGCGATCTCGGTGCGGCTGGAGGAATCCGGTCGCGGCGGTTCGCAGTGGGTCCACGACCTCCAGGTCGGTGACCGAGTCCCGGTCGGCACACCGCGCAGCGCGTTCGCTCCCATCCTCACGGCCCGGCACCATCTGCTGGTCGCGGGTGGAATCGGGATCACGCCGATCCTGTCCCATGTCCGCGCGGCCGTGCAGTGGGGTCGATCGTTCGAGGTGCACTACGCCTTCCGCGACGGCGACGGTGCCCACCTCGACGAACTGCATGACCTGTGCGGACCGCGTCTGCACATCTACACGGCGCGCGAGGTCTTCCGGGAGCGGATGGGGCAGGCGCTGCTGGAGCAGCCCATCGGCACCCACCTCTACATGTGCGGACCGACCGGTCTCGTCGACGACCTCTGCGAACGTGCGCGTCGCACGGGGTGGCCCGACGCGCGTGTGCACCACGAGCGCTTCGGGGTCGGCGACCTCGACCCGGGAGAACCGTTCACCGCACATCTGACCCGCCTCGGCATCGACGTCGCCGTCGACTCGGGCGTCAGCCTGCTCGACGCACTCGAAGGACGCGGTGTCGCAGTGCCCAATCTGTGCAGGCAGGGCGTGTGCGGTGAGTGTCGGTTGCCCGTGACGAGCGGAGGGATCGATCACCGCGATCTGTATCTGAGTCAGGCAGAGAAGGAAGCGGGAGACTGCGTGATGCCGTGCGTCTCCCGCGCGAACGGCCCACGATTGGAGCTGGATCTGTGAGTACGACAATCGATCTCGCTGTCCGCGACGACGACCTCGGGCTTCCCGATCGGATCGCCCGCTTCCCGTTTCCGTTCACTCGTGACACCTATCGCTACAGCACCAACGTCGAACCCGCCGGGAGCCTCGTGGAGACCGCCGCGGGCGGATGGGGCCGGCATCCCGTCGACATCGACGGCCACTATCTCGACGACCTCACCGAACGAGAGCGCATCCTCGGCGCCGACCCCACCCGGTTCCAGTCCCTGCCACACATGGAGATCGCGCAGTGGGACGCGATGGTCACGCTCATGCGGAGGCTCGCCGACGCGTACCCGGAGACCTTCGCACTCGAACGCGATGGTGAGGCGCGACTGTTCGTCAACCGCGCGCTCGGCGTCGAACAGTCCTTCGTCTTCGGTGATCGGTCGACGCTGCCCGAACCACCGCTGCGGTTCATCGGCAGGCACCTCCAGGAGGATGTCGTCCTGCTCGACCAGCGCGAAGGTGCACTCTGGGGTGACGCCGGCCTGGTCACCTTCGCGGCCGACTGGTCGCTACGCTTCGACGTCGGCATGAGTTTCCGCCAGATCCACGGGCCGGTCCCGCGCGTCCACACCGAAGGAGTGATCCCGCGCGCCGAGCAGTTCCTCATGGGACTGCAGGCGGGACAGTGCTACCGACGCACGAACTGGTCGCTCAGCGTCGACCGGCGACTCGACCAGTCCACCGAGACCTATCCCGAATGGGGCCGCGACCGCCGATTGCTCGCCGAGGGGCCGCTCGAGGACGTCGGACGACGCCTGCACCTCCGCGTCGAGATCCAGCACCTCGTGCGTCTCGGCGTCTCCGGCGCGATCATGTTCCTCGTCCGCACGCACCTGCTGTCGTTCGAGGACATCGCCCGGGTGCCCGAGTGGTCCGAGCGTCTCCACTCGGTCCTCGACGAACTTCCCGACGACATGGCCGAGTACAAGGGAATTACGCGTACTCGCGGACCGGGTCTGCGTTGGCTGCGTACCTACGGCGGCGTCCGATCCTGAACGCAGAACGAGTGGGAGGTTGTGTGCGGAATTTCTGATGGACACGCACACAACCTCCCCGCAGTTGTCGATTCGGCTCGTCGGTAGTCCTCCTGCGTCGGACACCACCTCTACGATGTCGGCCATGGCCGCGCGCAGGATCGACGCAACCGAACGCCGAGCACGACTTGCCGCCAGGCACCGCCTGCACCCGAAGCACCGCGCGTCCGACGCGGTCGATGCCGCGGGGAGCCTGGTGTGCCTGCACGGCACCGACCCGGCGACCGTCTACCTGTCGGCGTGGGCGCGGGTGGGCGACTTCACTGTGGCCGACCTCGACAGGGCGCTCTACGACGACCGCGCCCTGGTCAAACACATGGCCATGCGGCGCACCGTCTTCGTCGTCCCGCGCGACACCCTCCCGGTGGTGCAGGCCGGGGCGAGCGCCCGGGTCGCCGCCGCACAGCGACGCACGGTCGTCAAGGACGTCGTGAAGGCCGGATTGCACGACGACGGCGAGAGCTGGCTCGACGAGGTGAGCCGCCACATCCTCGCCGCCCTGGCCGACGGGCGGGAGGCGACATCGAGCGAGCTCAAGGCCGAGATCCCGCTCCTCGACGGCGCGCTGGAGTTCGGTGCCGGCAAATCCTGGGGTGGGCCGGTCACCTTCGCGCCTCGCGTGCTCACGGTGCTCTCCGCCGAGGGGAAAGTGGTCCGGGCGTCGAACAAGGGGTCGTGGCGGGTCTCGCGCCCCACCTGGACGACCACCGAGTCGTGGCTGGGCTCGGCCATCGACCCCGTCGACGAGGCGACGGGTGTGCGTGAACTCGTGCGGATGTGGCTGCGCGCATTCGGTCCCGGCACCGAGGCGGATCTGAAGTGGTGGCTCGGCTCCACCCTCACCGCCGTCCGCGCGGCCCTCGCCGAACTCGACGTGGTGGAGGTCGATCTCGACGGCCGTCCCGGCTACCTGCTGCCCGACGACCTCGAACAGCAGGGCGAAGTCGAACCGTGGGGTGCGCTGTTGCCCGGCCTGGACCCCACGGTCATGGGGTGGACCGAACGCGAGTGGTATCTGGGGCCGTACAAGGAGGCGCTGTTCGACTCCAACGGCAACGCCGGTCCCACCGCCTGGTGGGACGGACGGATCGTCGGCACGTGGTGGCAGACCGACACGGGAGCGGTGAGCCTGCACCTGCTCGAGGACATCGGCGCCGAGGGCACCGCGGTGCTACGCGAGGAGGCCGCCCGCCTCGACGACTGGCTCGGTGGGGTGCGGGTGATGCCGCGGTTCCCCACGCCCCTCGCGAAGGAACTGGCGACGGAAGGCAGGTCGTCGGGCACGTCTTCGTCGTAGGCTGCCGACATGGCTGTCGAACCGAGAACCGCCACGCGCCGCGACATTCCGGTCTTCGCTCGGGTGATCGCCGAGGCGTTCTTCGACGATCCGGTCTTCACGTGGATGTTCCCGGACGAGAAGCACCGGATCCGCCGCATGACCCGATTCTTCGCCGCCGACGCCCGGCACCACATGGTGCCCTTGGGAGCCACCGACATCGCGGAGTCCGGCGGGACGGTCGGAGGCGCGGCGATGTGGGCGCCGCCCGGACGGTGGCGCACCGATGTGTGGACCTCGCTCCGCCTTCTGCCCGGCTTCTACGCGGCGCTCGGCAGATACATGAAGCGGGGAGGGCAGGTCAACGAAACCCTCGACGCGGCGCATCCGGACGAGCCGCACTGGTACCTGTCGACGATCGGCACCTCACCTGCCGCGCGGGGGACCGGCCTCGGCAAAACCCTGATGAAGGCCGGCCTCGACCGCGCCGACGCCGAACACGCTCCCGCCTACCTCGAGTCGAGCAAGGAATCGAACGTCCCCTACTACGAGCGGTTCGGGTTCGAGGTCACCCGCGCCATCATCATCCCCGGTGGCGGGCCGACCCTGTGGGGGATGTGGCGACAGCCGCGCTGACGGGATGCTTCCCGCTCTCGGATCAGGCGCCCTGCCAGACGGTGTCGAACGGGGTGTTGGCGGACACGCGACCCTTGATCCCGGTCGTCACGAAATCCTTCGCACGGGCCGCGGCGTCGGCGACGGACGCGCCCTTCGCGAGTTCGGCCGTGATCGCGGCGGCGAGGGTGCAGCCGGCGCCGGAGACACGCTCGTTGCCGACCTTCGGTGCCGTCAGCAGGGTGACGTCGGATCCGTCGAACAACACGTCCACGGCGTCCTCGCCGTCGAGTTCGACGCCGCCCTTCGCGACGACGTACTTCGGGCCGAGGTCGTGGATGCGACGCGCCGCCTCGATGAGCTGGTCGACCGAGGTGATCTCGTCCATCCCGGACAGCGTGCGTGCCTCGAACAGGTTCGGGGTGACGACCGTGGCGTGGGGGAGCACCTGCGCGCGCAGGGCGTTGTCGGTGTCGAGGGCCGCGCCGGCCTCCTGGCCCTTGCAGATCAGGACCGGGTCGAGCACGACGTGCCGCCAGTCCTGCTTCTCGAGACCCTCGGCGACGACGTCGATCGTCGCGGGCGTACCCAGCATGCCGATCTTCACCACGTCGAGATTGTGGGCGGCGGTGGCGGCCTCGATCTGCTCGGCGATCACGTCGGCCGGGACGGGGAAGAAGCGGTGGCCCCAGTTGTTCTTCGGGTCGAACGAGACGATGCACGTCGTGGTGCCCACCCCGTACACACCGAGCTGCTGGAACGTCTTGAGGTCGACCTGCAGACCGGCGCCACCGGTCGCTTCCGAGCCGGCGATGACGTATGCGAGGTCGACCATGTGAGTGCTCCGTTCGGACTGGGTGACGGCGTTGCCACGGGATGTACCCGCCGAACGACCAGGTTACAGACGAACTCGGTGCCACCTTGCGGACCGCCCACCGCCACTCCCGATATCGTCCAGGCATGACGGCCTTCCACGAGCTCGACGACTACCTGGCGCTTCCCCGCGTCACCTCCCTCACGATGTCCCCGGACGGGAATCGCCTGGTGATCACGCAGTCGACGCTCGACGACAAGGCCACCTCGTATACCGAGGCCCTGTGGGAGGTGGATCCCGAAGGCAACGCCCCGGCGCGACGCCTCACCCACGGCACCACGGGTGAATCGAACCCGACCTTCATCGCGTCCGGCGACCTGCTGTTCACCGCCGCCCGTGGCAAGGACGATTTGCCGGTGTCGCTGTGGCGACTGCCCGCGGCGGGCGGCGAGGCCGAGCAGGTCGGATCCCGCAAGGGTGGATTCGCATCGGTGCACGCGGCATCCGAGGCCGACCGGATCGTACTCGTCGCGTCCGTCCTCGGCCACAGCGAGTCCGACGACGAACGGATCCGGGACGCTCGCAAGGACGGAGCCGTGACCGCGGTGCTGCACACGGGCTATCCGGTGCGCTACTGGGACCACGATCTCGGACCCGACCAGCCGCACCTGCTCGTCCCGGACAAGAGCGGCGACGGGTTCACCGACCTCACGCCCGGGATCCGAGGGTCGCTGCGTGATGGCTCCGTCGACATCGCTGCCGACGGTTCGTTCGCCGCCGCGACCTGGGTGGTCCCCGGTCCGCTCGCCTCGCGCCGCGTCACGCTCGTGCGGGTCGATCTCGGCACCGGCCTGCGCACCCCGCTCGTCGACGACGAGACCGGCGACGTGACGCACCCGTCGATCTCGCGCGACGGGACCAAGCTCGCCTACCTGCACGAATCGATGAGCGACGCGGAGAACCCGCCGCAGATCACCGTCCGGGTCCTGGACATCGCGAGCGGAACCACGACCATCGAGGCCCCTGAATGGGACAGACGTTCCACTTCCGTCACCTGGCTGCCCGACGGTTCCGGTCTCGTGCTCACCGCCGACGATCACGGCCGCGCGCCGGTCTTCGTGCAGAGACTCGGGTCCGCGCAGCCCGACCGCCTGACCGCGGACGACGCCGCCTACACGGACGTCTGCCTCGCACCCGACGGCAGCACGGCGTACGCGCTGCGCGCCTCCTACGAAGCGCCGCCGCACCCCGTGCGCATCGACATCACCGGACCCGACGCCGGCACCGTCACGCCGCTACGTGCTCCCGCTGCGCTCCCGGAACTGCCGGGACGCCTCGAGGAACTGACCGCCGAGGCCGCCGACGGCACGCCGGTGCGGGCGTGGTTCGCGCTTCCGCACA
>NZ_JBKFBA010000004.1:187103-239939 GCF_053345925.1 Rhodococcus sp. C26F | reverse complement strand
CCGCCGACGACCCCGCGCCGTTGTTGCTGTGGGTGCACGGCGGTCCGCTGAGCAGCTGGAACACGTGGTCGTGGCGCTGGAACCCGTGGCTCCTCGTCGCCCGCGGCTATGCGGTGCTGCTGCCCGATCCCGCACTGTCCACGGGATACGGCGACGACTTCCTCCGGCGAGGCTGGGGACGGTGGGGGAGCGAACCGTACACCGATCTGATGGCGATCACGGATGCCGCGGTCGCGCGCGAGGACATCGACGAGGAGCGGACCGCGGTGATGGGCGGATCGTTCGGCGGATATCTCGCCAACTGGATCGCCGGGCACACCGACCGGTTCCGCGCGGTCGTCACCCATGCCGGCCTGTGGGCGCTGGACCAGTTCACCCCGACCACCGACGTGGCCTGGTACTGGCAGCGGGAGATGACCCCGGAGATGGCGGTCGAGAACTCACCGCACCTGTTCGTCGCCGACATCGTCACGCCCATGCTCGTGATCCACGGCGACAAGGACTATCGCGTCCCGATCGGCGAAGCCCTGCGCCTGTGGTACGAGCTGCTCAACGAATCGGGCCGGCCCGCCGAGGACGACGGCACCACCGTCCACCGCTTCCTGTACTTCCCGTCCGAGAACCACTGGGTGCTGAAGCCTCAGCACTCGAAGATCTGGTACCGGACCGTCGAGGCGTTCCTGTCCGAGCACGTGCTCGGCCGCCCGCTCGACCTGCCGGACGAGCTGGGCTGACCGAGGACGTCCGCTCGGGGTCTACTGCCTCGCTATTCGGGCGGGCGCGGCTGGTCGCCCGGCGAGACCGGCGGACGCGTGGGCTCGTCGGTGGCCGGTGTCGACTCGCTCGTCGCGGAACCGGAACCGGCCGAGTGCTGACCCGATCCGCCGCGATGGGTGACCTTCTCGGCGAGACCACCGACCGTCTCCTGGAGGTGCGGTGCCTTCTCCTTCACGACGCCGGCCGCTTCCGTCACCTTGTCCTGTACCGCAGGAATGACCTTTTCCTGCACTGCCGGGTTGTGCCACAGCTCGTTCGAACGCCCCCGCATCTTGTCGTAGGTCTCGCGTCCCGCCCGGGTCCCCGCGACGAATCCCGCGGCTGCACCTGCAGCGAAGATCAATGCCCGCATCATGACGGTGTCCTCCGTACTGTCCGTTCGGCGTCCGCGCATTCGGCCGCCCGGCACTGCGATACCCGGTCGGGGAGCGGGCCACACTCTTCTGTCGCGACCCCTGTCCGGCTCTGTCGCGACCCGTGTCCATCTCTGTCGTGGCCCGTGTCCAGGAGGTTCGCCGCGACGCTTACGATTGACGGGTGACCAGTGCGCCAGAGAACTCGCAGAACCCCGCCGACGCCCTTCCCAAGAGCTGGGACCCCAGCGCCGTCGAAGCGGAGCTCTACCAGCAGTGGGTCGACGCCGGCTACTTCGAGGCCGACCCCACGAGCGACAAGCCCGGGTACTCGATCGTCCTGCCGCCGCCGAACGTCACCGGCAGCCTGCACATGGGTCACGCCCTCGACCACACCCTCATGGACGTGCTCTCCCGCCGTAAGCGCATGCAGGGCTACGAGGTGCTGTGGCTGCCCGGCATGGACCACGCCGGCATCGCCACCCAGACCGTCGTCGAGAAGCAGCTCGCCGCCGACGGCAAGAAGAAGGAGGACCTCGGTCGCGAGGCCTTCATCGAGAAGGTCTGGCAGTGGAAGGCCGAGTCCGGCGGCATGATCCAGGGCCAGATGCGTCGCATCGGCGACGGTGTGGACTGGTCGCGCGACCGCTTCACCATGGACGAGGGGCTGTCCCGCGCGGTGCAGACGATGTTCAAGCGCCTCTACGACGAGGGGCTGATCTACCGCGCCGAGCGCCTGGTCAACTGGTCGCCCGTGCTGCAGACCGCGATCTCCGACATCGAGGTGAAGTTCGAGGAGGTCGAGGGCGAACTCGTCTCCCTGCGCTACGGCTCCCTGAACGACGACGAGCCGCACGTCGTCGTCGCTACCACTCGTGTGGAGACGATGCTCGGCGACACCGCCGTCGCGGTGCACCCCGAAGACGAGCGCTACAAGGACATCATCGGCACGACGCTCGAGCACCCGATCACCGGCCGTCAGATCCCGATCATCGCCGACGAATACGTCGACCCCGAATTCGGTACGGGCGCAGTGAAGATCACGCCTGCGCACGACCCCAACGACTTCGAAATGGGCCTGCGGCACGACCTGCCGATGCCCACGATCATGGACAAGGCCGGTCGTATCGCCGACTCCGGCACCCGCTTCGACGGCATGGACCGTTTCGAGGCGCGCGTCGCGATCCGCGAGGAACTCGCCGCGCAGGGCCGCGTCGTCGCCGAGAAGCGCCCCTACCTGCACAGCGTCGGCCACTCCGAGCGGTCCGGCGAGACCATCGAGCCGCGGCTGTCGATGCAGTGGTGGGTCAAGGTCGACAAGCTCGCCAAGGCCGCCGGCGACGCGGTGCGCAACGGTCACACCGTCATCCACCCGGCGAGCCAGGAACCGCGCTGGTTCGACTGGGTCGACAACATGCACGACTGGTGCATCTCGCGTCAGCTGTGGTGGGGTCACCGCATCCCGATCTGGTACGGCCCGAACGGCGAGGTCGAGTGCTTCGGCCCCGACGAGAGCGCACCCGAGGGTTGGGAGCAGGACCCGGACGTGCTCGACACGTGGTTCTCGTCCGGCCTGTGGCCGTTCTCCACGATGGGCTGGCCGGAGAAGACCCCCGAGCTCGACAAGTTCTATCCCACCAGCGTTCTCGTCACCGGCTACGACATCCTGTTCTTCTGGGTCGCCCGCATGATGATGTTCGGCACCTACGTGTCGGGCGACGACGCGGTGCACCAGGCGCAGGTTCCGTTCCGGGATCTGTTCCTGCACGGCCTCGTCCGCGACCAGTTCGGCAAGAAGATGTCGAAGTCGCGCGGCAACGGCATCGACCCCCTCGACTGGGTCGAGCGTTTCGGCGCCGACGCCCTGCGCTTCACGCTGGCGCGCGGCGCGAACCCGGGTGGCGATCTCGCCGTCGGTGAGGACCACGCCCAGTCGTCGCGCAACTTCGCGAACAAGCTGTTCAACGCGACCAAGTTCGCGTTGATGAACGGCGCGGTGATCGGCGAGCTCCCGGCCCGCCAGCAGCTCACCGACGCCGACCGGTGGATCCTCGACCGCCTCGAGCAGGTGCGGACCGAGGTCGACGCGGCCTTCGATCATTACGAGTTCTCGAAGGCGTGCGAGGCGCTCTACCACTTCGCGTGGGACGAGGTCTGCGACTGGTATCTCGAGCTCGCCAAGGTCCAGCTCGTCGAGGGCAGCGCCCACGCCGACGGCACCAAGGTCGTGCTCGGCACCGTCCTCGACCAGCTGCTGCGCCTGCTGCACCCGGTCATCCCGTTCGTCACCGAGACCCTGTGGAAGGTGCTCACCGGCGGCGAGTCCGTTGTCGTCGCGTCCTGGCCCGAGGCGTCCGGCGTCGCCACCGACGAGACCGCGGCGCAGCGGGTCGCCGACCTGCAGAGGCTCGTCACCGAGATCCGCCGGTTTCGCAGCGACCAGGGCCTCAAGCCGTCGCAGAAGGTCGCGGCCCGGCTCGTCGGTGTCGAGGACGCCGATCTCGTCGCGCAGGTGCCGGCCGTGCAGTCGCTCGCGCGCCTGACCGCGCCGGAGGACTCGTTCTCGGCCACCGCGTCGATCGAGGTCCGGCTGAGCCGCGCGACGGTCACCGTCGAGCTCGACACCTCCGGCAGCATCGACGTCGGCGCCGAGATCGCGCGCCTGCGCAAGGATCTCGCCGCCGCGGAGAAGGAACTGATGGGCACCTCCGCGAAGCTGTCGAACGAGGCCTTCCTCGCGAAGGCACCCGATCAGGTGGTCGAGAAGATCCGCGGTCGCAAGCAGATCGCGGAAGAGGAGATCGCACGGATCACCGCACGACTGAAGGAGCTGGGCGCGGCGTGAGCACCGACACCCCGGGGGCGCCGTCCCCGGTGGACCTGGCCGAACTGACGCTCGTCGAAGCCGAGCTCGACAAGCGCTGGCCGGAGACGAAGATCGAGCCGTCCCTGGCGCGGATCGCCGCGCTGATGGACATCCTCGGGTCGCCGCAGAACAGCTACCCCTCGATCCACGTGGCCGGCACGAACGGCAAGACGTCGACAACCCGGATGATCGACGCGCTGCTCACCCGCATGCACCACCGGGTCGGCCGGACGACGAGCCCGCACCTGCAGCTCGCCACCGAGCGGATCAGCATCGACGGCGCGCCGGTTTCGCCGCGGACCTACGTCGACACCTACCGCGACATCGAACCGTACGTCCGGATGATCGACGAGCAGTCCGAGGCGGCCGGTGGTCCGAAGATGAGCAAGTTCGAGGTCACCACGGCCATGGCGTTCGCGGCGTTCGCCGATGCACCCGTCGACGTGGCGGTCGTGGAGGTCGGTCTCGGCGGACGGTGGGACGCCACCAACGTCGTCACCGGGCAGGTCGCGGTGATCACGCCGGTCGGGATCGACCACACCGGCTATCTCGGCGACACCCTCACGGAGATCGCGGGGGAGAAGGCCGGGATCATCAAGAAGGCACCCGACGACGGTCTCGTGCCCCGCGACACCGTGGCGATCATCGCGCAGCAGGAACCCGAGGCGATGGACGTGCTGCTGCGGCAGGCCGTCGAGGCCGACGCGGCCGTGGCCCGTCAGGGTTCCGAGTTCGCGGTGGTGCGGCGTGCGGTCGCCGTCGGCGGACAGCAGATCGACCTGCAGGGTCTCGGGGGTCTCTACACCGACATCTTCCTGCCGCTCCACGGCGAGCACCAGGCGCACAACGCGTCGGTCGCGCTGGCCGCGGTCGAGGCGTTCTTCGGGGCGGGCCCCGGCAAGCAGCTCGATGTCGATGCGGTGCGCGACGCGTTCGCGTCGGTGACCACGCCGGGCCGGCTCGAGCGGGTGCGCAACGCGCCCACCGTATTCCTCGACGCCGCGCACAACCCGCACGGTGCGAAGGCCCTCGCGGCCGCGCTCGCCCAGGAATTCGACTTCCGCAAGCTCGTGGGCGTCGTGAGCGTGATGGCCGACAAGGACGTCGCAGGTCTGATCGAGGCGCTCGAACCGGTCTTCGACGAGATCGTCGTCACCCACAACGGGTCGCCGCGGGCGATGGACGTCGACGATCTCGCGAACATCGCCGTCGCCCGATTCGGCGACGAACGGGTCGTCACCGCGGCGACGCTCCCGGATGCGATCGAAACCGCGATCGCGATCGCGGAGGAGGTCGGCGAGCCCGGCGAAGCGGTGTCGGGCGCCGGGGTCGTGGTCACCGGTTCGGTGGTGACCGCAGGTGCGGCCCGCAGTCTGTTCGGAAAGGATCCCGCGTGAGCAACGACAAGCCGGAGGAACAGAAGTTCCGGCCGCCGACGACGGACCCCTGGAAGGGCTTCCGCGGCGTGATGGCGGGAACGCTCGTGCTCGAGGCGATCGTGGTGCTGCTGGTGCTGCCGGTGATCGCGACCGTCGGCGGGGGACTGAGCGCGTGGTCGACGACCTACGTCGTGGGCCTCGCCGTTCTCATGTTCCTCGGAGCCGGGGTGCAGAAGAAGTCGTGGGCGATCCCGTTCAACATCACGCTGCAGGTGCTCGCCGTGCTCGGCTTCTTCGTCGACCTCGCGTTCGGTGCGGTGGGTGTGCTCTTCGCCGTGGTGTGGGCGTACATCTTCTACCTGCGCAAGGACATCAGGGATCGCGAATCCAGGGGTCTGCTGCCGGGCCAGCGGGACGACCTCTAGGCTTGTCGCGTGACTGAGCGGACCCTGGTACTGATCAAGCCCGACGGCGTCGCACGCCGTCACGTCGGAGAGATCCTCTCGCGCATCGAGCGCAAGGGGCTGGACATCGTGGCTCTCGAGCTGCGCACTGCGACCGAGGAGGTCGCCGGAGCGCACTACGCCGAGCACGAGGGCAAGCCCTTCTACCCCTCGCTGATCGAGTTCATCACCGGCGGCCCCCTCGTGGCCGCGGTCCTCGAAGGCCCGCGCGCGATCGCGGCGTTCCGTCAACTCGCCGGTGGCACCGATCCGGTCGAGAAGGCCGTGCCCGGCTCGATCCGCGGCGACCTCGGCCTGGACCCGGGCGAGAACCTGGTCCACGGCTCCGACTCGGTGGAGTCCGCCGAGCGCGAGATCGCTCTCTGGTTCCCCGCCCTGGCTGCGAAGTAACAGCCCCGCACGAGCGGCGCCTGGCGTGTCGCTCACGAAACCTCTCGGGCGTCGCGCTTCGCGCCTCCCGACACCGCCGACGGCGCCCTCCGGGGCGCCGTTGGCGTATCCGTGCATCTCCGTGTGGGATACTGGCAGAGGTTGCCCCGCACACACCGCGTGCGGAGCGGCCGAACGACATCACGGATCGATGCCCGACATCGCTGTGGCCGAGGACGAAGGAGACACCTCGCTCGGCGGCACGCTGGATGTTCCGGCGCTCGACCCGCGATCAAGCCAGGCATTGCTCGGCCGTGCAGTGAAAACGGGCACCGGACGACCGCGCGATGCGAGACCGGAAGGACTCGCGCCCACCCGGCGCGAGTACACAAGCTGCGCCCCCGCGTGGCCGCTCACATCGCTGTTGTCGGTGGTGGACGCGCCCGGGGGCCTTAGGAGACCTACGTGGCCGATCAAGAGCCGCCGGAGAACAACTCGATCGAAGCGTCGGACGCAGGGGGACGGAACCTCCTCGGTCTGCCTGCCAAGATCCGCGTCCATGCCCTCGCCAAGCTGCTGGGGCTGACCAGTAAGCAGGTGATCGCGAAAGCCGCCGAGCGCGGCACCGAGCTGCGCAGTGCGCACTCGACCCTCCCACGCGACGTCGCGGAGGACCTGCACGCCGCGTTGAGCGACGACACGGGCACGCCCGCGCCCGCCGTACAGGAAGCCGAGACGGCTCCCGAAGCTGCAGCCGAGACGGCTCCCGAAGCTGTGGCGGAGACGGCTCCCGAGGCCGAGACCGCGCCGGAGCCTGCCGTCGAGACGACTCCCGCGCCTGCGACCGAGGCTGCGGAGACCGCCGAGGCCGTGCCGGTCGAGAGCGACGAGCTGCGACCCGCCGAGAAGACCGCGGACGAGACCGCACCGCAGGCACTCGACATCCCCTCCGTCGGAGGACCCACCGGGCTGTTCACGTCGGTGGAGCAGAGCACGCCGCTGTTCGAGATGCCCGAGCCGTCCACCACGGCCGAGCCGATCGTCGCTGCACCGCTGTTCCTCCAGCCCGAGGTGCCCTCGCCTGCCGAGGAAGAGGAGGGGACCCGCCCGCGTCGCCGGCGCGCACGCCGCGGCAAGGACACCGAGCAGGCACCGGCCGAGGACGAGCAGCAGACCGTCGAGCCGGCCGCCGCCGAGTCCGCCGAGTCCACCGAGGAAGCGCCGTCGCAGCAGGCGGACGAAGACCAGGACGACCAGCCGCGTCGCCGCCGCCGCGGACGTCGCGGTCGTGGACGTGGCCGCGGGGACGGCACCGATACCGACCAGCAGGACGAGACCACCGCAACCGGCGAGGACTCCGAGTCCGCCGCCGCGGAGACGGAGAAGTCCGCCGAAGCGGAGTCCACCGCAGCGGAGACTCCCGCCGAGGAGACCGCCGGCACCGAGGAGAGCACCTCCGACGAGTCCGCCTCGGGCGACGAGCAGAGCAGCGACGAGCACGACACCGACGACGAGCAGGGCGGGGGGACGTCCCGTCGCCGCCGCCGTCGCCGTCGTCGTCGCGGTTCCGACACCGACACCGCGAGCACCGACGACGACTCGGTTCCCACGGTCGTCCACGAGCGGGAGCCGCGTCCGAAGAGCCGCGCCAAGGACGAGGTCCAGGGCATCAGCGGTTCGACGCGTCTCGAGGCGAAGCGTCAGCGTCGTCGCGACGGTCGCGAGGCCGGTCGCCGCCGGCCCCCGATCCTCACCGAATCCGAGTTCCTCGCCCGCCGCGAGGCTGTCGACCGGGTCATGGTCGTGCGCGAACGCACGGGCGGTTCCCACGCGGGCATGACGCAGGTCGCGGTGCTCGAGGACGGCATCCTCGTCGAGCACTTCGTCACGACCTCCGGTTCGGCGTCGATGGTCGGCAACATCTACCTCGGCCGCGTGCAGAACGTCCTCCCGTCCATGGAGGCGGCGTTCATCGACATCGGCCGTGGCCGCAACGGCGTGCTCTACGCCGGTGAGGTGAACTGGGAGGCCGCCGGCCTCGGAGGCAACTCCCGCAAGATCGAGCAGGCCCTCAAGCCCGGCGACCAGGTGGTCGTGCAGGTCAGCAAGGACCCGGTCGGTCACAAGGGCGCACGTCTGACCACCCAGATCAGCCTCGCCGGACGCTTCCTGGTCTACGTGCCGGGAGGCTCGTCCACGGGCATCAGCCGCAAGCTCCCCGACACCGAGCGCAAGCGCCTCAAGGACATCCTCCGCGAGATCGTCCCCTCCGAGGCGGGCGTGATCATCCGTACCGCCGCCGAGGGCGTGAGCGAGGAGGAACTCTCGCGCGACGTCACCCGCCTGCAGACGCAGTGGGAGTCGATCCGCGAGCAGTCCGAGAAGCTGCAGGCCGACGCCTCGGGCCAGCCGAAGACGCTCTACGAGGAGCCGGATCTGCTCGTGAAGGTCGTGCGCGACCTGTTCAACGAGGACTTCTCCAAGCTCGTCATCGAGGGCGACTCGGCGTGGGACACCGTCGAGAGCTACATCCGGACGGTCGCACCCGACCTGCTGCCGCGCGTCGAGCGCTACCGCTCGGAGAACTCGGTGGACGTCTTCGGTGCGCACCGCATCGACGAGCAGCTCGCGAAGGCGCTCGACCGCAAGGTGTGGCTGCCGTCCGGCGGCACGCTCGTCATCGACCGCACCGAGGCGATGACCGTCATCGACGTCAACACCGGCAAGTTCACCGGTTCCGGCGGCAACCTCGAGGAGACGGTCACCCGTAACAACCTCGAGGCGGCCGAGGAGATCGTCCGCCAGATGCGCCTGCGCGACATCGGCGGCATGATCGTCGTCGACTTCATCGACATGGTGCTCGAGTCGAACCGCGACCTCGTGCTGCGTCGCCTGACCGAGGCCCTCGGCCGGGACCGCACCCGCCACCAGGTCTCGGAGGTCACCTCGCTCGGCCTGGTCCAGATGACGCGCAAGCGGCTCGGGACCGGTCTCGTCGAGGCGTTCTCCACCACCTGTGAGCACTGCAGCGGCCGCGGCCTCATCGTGCACTCGGAGCCGATCGAGTCGAAGTCCTCGGACGACTCCGGTCGTTCGTCCGGCGGTGGTTCGCGGCGTAAGCGTGGACGCGACAAGAGCTCGCAGGAGCCCGCCGCCGAGACGCACACGACGCCGTCGCCCGAAGAGGTCGTCAAGCGTGCCGCGCACCCCGTCGCGCTCGCGATGGCCGCGCACAACTCGACACCGGCCGCGGACGCTCCGGCCGCAGAGCCGGCAGCGACCGAGACCGCATCCGAGGCGGCGTCCGCACCTGCGGGCGACGTCGACCCGGTCAAGGTCACCGAGCCGCTGCGGGCCGTCGAGCCCGAGAAGGTCGCCGCACCGACGAAGGAGCCCGTCGCAGGGGAGGACGCCACCACGGTGACGACCGCCTCCGACGAGCCCGCCGAGATCGAGGCAGAGGTCGCAGCAGCCGAAGCCGCAGTCGCGGAGACCGCTGTTCCCGAGGCTGCCGTGTCCGAGACGGCCGTCTCCGGCGCAGGGGAGAGCACCGACGGAGCGGCTTCCGTCGAGGCCGCAGAACCGGCTCCGCGTCGCCGTCGGGCACGCAGGGTCGCCCGGGCGGCCGCAGCGCCCGCCGGGGACGGTGGGCCTGCAGCCAAGGTGTTCGTCGTCCCCGCGACGACCGGGACGTCCACGGGGGCCGAGTCGGACTCCCGGCCGAGCACACCGGTCGAGACGCCGGTGGAGATCGTGCGGCGGCCGCGTTCGCGGCGTGCCGCAGGGCGCCCCGCCGGACCTCCGGTGGACGCCGAAGCGTGACCCTCCGCTTCCGGGCCGGTCACGACCGGCCCGGAAGCAGGCACTACCGTGCCACCCGGTTTGACCCTGGGAGTCACCTTCCCGTAATCTTGTTCAGTCGCTACTCGGCGATAGTGCCCAGCCGCGTCCGGATTCAGGATGCCGGCGGGACCCGAGTCAGCAACCACACCAGACCAGTCGCGTCCGCAGCACTGTGGCGCGAGCACGTTCGAAGAAGCAAGGGGTAGCCGTCCGATGGCAACGTACGCGATCGTCAAGACCGGCGGTAAGCAGTACAAGGTCGCTGAAGGCGACCTCGTCAAGGTCGAGAAGATCGAGGGTGAGCCCGGCGCTGCTGTCTCGCTTGCCCCGGTCCTCGTCGTCGACGGATCCGAACTGACCACCGACGCCGACAAGCTGGCCAAGGTCTCGGTCACCGGCGAGATCGTCGAGCACACCAAGGGCCCGAAGATCCGCATCCACAAGTTCAAGAACAAGACCGGGTACCACAAGCGCCAGGGCCACCGTCAGAAGCTGACGGTCGTCAAGGTCACCGGCATCAAGTAAACCGAGCTTCGAGCTTCAACCCCCAGGAGGGTTCGTCATGGCACACAAGAAGGGCGCATCCAGCTCCCGTAACGGTCGCGATTCGAACGCACAGCGACTCGGCGTCAAGCGCTTCGGTGGCCAGGCCGTCAACGCCGGCGAGATCATCGTGCGCCAGCGCGGCACCCACTTCCACCCCGGCGTGAACGTGGGACGCGGCGGCGACGACACGCTGTTCGCCCTCGCGGCCGGTGCCGTCGAGTTCGGTACCAAGCGCGGTCGCAAGACCGTCAACATCGTTCCGGCTGCGGCAGACGCCTGATCTGCCGTCCGGTAACGGACACCGCGGGACCAGCTCCCGCGACATACTCCCAATAGGGGCGGGCCAGGGTCGCACACCCTGACCCGCCCTTGTTGCGTTGATCACCAGGTTTGTTTTTTAGGACGAGAGAAGGTCCACCCATGTCCCGCTTCATCGACCGGGTGGTGCTGCACGTCAGCGCCGGCAAGGGCGGCAACGGCTGCGCCTCCGTCCACCGCGAGAAGTTCAAGCCGCTCGGCGGCCCCGACGGCGGTAACGGAGGAAACGGCGGCGATGTCGTCCTCGAAGTCGACCGCAACGTCCACACCCTGCTCGACTTCCACTTCCACCAGCACGCCAAGGCGACCAACGGTGCCCAGGGCGCCGGCGGCCACCGCAACGGTGCCAACGGCGGCGACCTCGTCCTGAAGGTTCCCGACGGCACCGTCGTACTCGACCGCGACGGCCGCATCCTCGCCGACCTCGTGGGCACCGGCACGCGTTTCGTCGCCGCGCACGGCGGTCGCGGTGGTCTCGGCAATGCCGCACTCGCATCGAAGGCACGCAAGGCCCCCGGCTTCGCGCTGCTCGGCGAGGAAGGCGAGGAACTCGACCTCGTCCTCGAACTGAAGTCCGTCGCCGACGTCGGCCTCGTGGGCTTCCCCTCGGCCGGCAAGTCGTCGCTCGTGTCGGTGCTGTCGGCCGCCAAGCCGAAGATCGCCGACTACCCGTTCACCACCCTCGTGCCGAATCTCGGTGTGGTGCAGTCGGGCGACACGACCTTCACCGTCGCCGACGTGCCCGGCCTGATCCCCGGCGCCAGTGAGGGTCGCGGTCTCGGCCTCGACTTCCTCCGTCATCTCGAGCGCTGCGCCGTGCTCGCGCACGTTGTCGACTGCGCGACCCTCGAACCCGGCCGCGACCCGATCTCCGACATCGACGCGCTCGAGGCCGAACTCGCCGCCTACCAGCCCGCGCTGTCGGGCGACAGCGGACTCGGTGACCTCGCCGAGCGCCCCCGGATCGTGATCCTCAACAAGGCCGACGTGCCCGACGCGAAGGAGCTCGCCGAGTTCGTCACCCCCGAACTCGAGGCCCGCGGCTGGCCGGTCTTCACGATCTCGGCCGTCAGTCGCGACGGCCTGCGTCCGCTGACGTTCGCCCTCGCGAAGATGGTCGACGAGTACCGGGCGGCGCATCCGCCGGCCGCGCCCACCCGCCCCGTGATCCGTCCCGTCGCCCGCGACGAGGAGGCCTTCACCGTGGTCCGCGATCCCGAGGTGCCCGGCGGATTCATCGTGCGGGGCACCCGTCCCGAGCGGTGGGTGCGCCAGACGGCCTTCGACAACGACGAGGCCGTGGGTTACCTCGCCGACCGCCTCGCCCGTCTCGGCGTCGAGGACAAGCTCGTCAAGCTCGGCGCGGAACCCGGATGCTGGGTCACCATCGGCGAGGTCGGTTTCGAGTGGGAACCGCAGACGCAGGCCGGCGTGGACGTCGTGCCCACCGGTCGCGGCACCGATGCCCGTCTCGACCAGGTCGACCGCGTCGGCGCCGCCGAGCGTCGCCACGCGAAGAAGGTGCGCCGCGGTCTGGCCACCGACGACGAGTTCGAGTAACCGGCCCAGCGTTCCCACCGTTCAGGAAGCCCCGAAGCGTACCGAGGAGAACATGAGCGACACCCGGGAGGTCGTCTCCCACGCCCGCAGCGTAGTGGTCAAGATCGGCTCGTCGGCGATCACGAGTCTGGTGGGCGGGCTCGACCGTGGCCGGCTCGATCGTCTCGTCGATGCCATCGAGGCCCGGATCCGCACGGGTTCGAGTGTCGTCGTGGTCTCCTCGGGTGCGGTCGGTGCCGGGCTCGCACCGCTCGGTCTCACGAGTCGGCCGCGTGATCTCGCGACGAAGCAGGCCGCGGCCAGCGTCGGGCAGCTCACCCTCGCCCACGCCTGGGGCACCTCCTTCGCCCGCTACGACCGCACGGTGGGCCAGGTGCTCCTCACCGCCGACGACATCGGCCGGCGTACTCAGCACCGCAACGCGCAACGCACCCTCGACCGGCTGCGTTCGCTCGGGGCGGTCCCGGTGGTCAACGAGAACGACACCGTCGCGACCGTCGAACTGCGCTTCGGCGACAACGACCGGCTCGCCGCCCTCGTCGCGCATCTCATCGGCGCCGACGCGCTGATCCTGCTGTCCGACGTCGACGGCCTGTACGACGGGGATCCCCGCAAGGGCTCGGCGAACCTCATCCCCGAGGTCCGCACCCCCGAGGATCTCGACGGTGTGGTCGCCGGGTCGGGCGGCGCGCTGGGCACCGGTGGCATGGCGTCGAAACTGTCCGCGGCCCGTCTCGCGGCGGACTCCGGGGTGCCGGTGCTGCTCGCCGCGGCCTCCCAGGCCGATCGCGCGCTGGGCGCCGCCGACGTAGGCACGGCCTTCGCAGCCCGCCCGCAGCGTCTGTCGGCGCGGCGTTTCTGGGTGCGGCACGCCGCCGACGTCCACGGTTCGCTGTATCTCGACGAGGGTGCCGTGCGGGCCGTGATGGAGCGGCGACGCTCGCTGCTCGCCGCCGGAATCACCGGCACCAGTGGCGGTTTCCACGCCGGCGACGTCGTGGGCATCGTCGCGCCCGACGGTCGCACGGTCGCGCGCGGGGTGGTGGCCTACGACGCGTCCGAACTCGATTTCATGATCGGCTTCTCGACCGGGCAGCTGCCGCCGGATCTCCAGCGACCCGTCGTGCACGCCGACGATCTCGTCCGGGTGGTCTGAGAACCTCACGAAGTCGGTGCGGTCACCGCGTCGGCGAGGAAAGCGAGGGTCTCCGAGGTACCCGCCTCGAGCTTGAGGGTCGCCAGCGCATCCCCGCGGGTGGGGCCACGATTGATCACCACCACCGGGATGTTCCGCTGCGCGGCGCGACGCACGAAACGCAACCCCGACTGCACCGTCAGCGAACTCCCGGCGACCAGCAGGGCGTCGGCACCGTCCACCACCGAGAAGGCGAGATCGACGCGCGAGCGCGGCACCGTCTCCCCGAAGTACACGATGTCGGGTTTGAGCATCCCGCCGCAGCGCTCACAATCGACGACGACGAAGTCCTCGGTGTCGGTGACCACCGCGTCCGCATCGGGGGCGACCTCGAGACCGGTCGTCGCGCGCATCCGGTCGTCGAATCCCGGATTGGCCGCGCACAGCCGTTCGTGCAGCGTGAATCGCGAGATACGGTGCTCGCACGACAGGCATCGGACCTGCGCGTAGGTGCCGTGCAGGTCGACGACCCGCCGGCTGCCGGCCTTCGTGTGCAGCAGGTCGACGTTCTGGGTGATCACGCCGACGACGGAACCGGCGCGTTCGAGGGCCGCGAGCGCCCGGTGCCCGGCATTCGGGCGCGCGGCGTCCATGTGCTTCCAGCCGACGTGGTTGCGGGCCCAGTAGCGTTGCCGGAACTCCGCGTCGCCGACGAACTGCTGGTAGGTCATCGGGTTGCGGGGCGGCGAGTCCGGTCCGCGATAGTCGGGGATACCGGAGTCCGTCGACAGCCCGGCGCCGGTGAGAACAGCGATCCGACGGCCGTGCAGGAGAGCGGGCAGGTCGTCGGAACGGAGTGGAACGTCGATCACTCCTTCTACGGTAGGCCGCTTCCGGGAACCGGTGCCGCGGGCAGCAGCGCGCGGACCGCATCGATGGTGTCGGCGTCGGCGGCCGACTTGTCGGGCCGGTACCGCAGCACCCGTGCGAAGCGCAGCGCCACCCCGCCCGGATAGCGGCTGCTGGTCTGCACTCCGTCGAGTTCGACCTCGACGACGATCGCGGGTCGTAGGTGGACGGTGTGCTCGTCACGGTGTGTCTCGTGGCGCGGGAATTCCTCTGTCTGCCACTGCAGCAGCGCATCGGTGAGTCCCTTGAACGTCTTCCCGACCATGATCGGCGGACCACCGTCGGGGTCGCGGGCACCGAGGTGCAGATTGGACAGGAAGCCGGTGCGGCGCCCGTAACCCCACTCGGCGGCGAGCACCACGAGATCCAGGGTGTGCTCGGGTTTGACCTTCTGCCAGGCTCGGCCCCGACGTCCGGCGGTGTAGGTCGACGTGAGCGACTTCACCATGACGCCCTCGTGACCGTTGCCGAGCGAGTCACCGAGATGCGCCTCGGCGCTGTCGGTGTCCGGCGCGACGAGCGTGGGGATGCGGTGCTCACCCGCGACGCGGGCGAGATGGTCGAGACGCACCGACAGCGGCTCGTCGAGCAGGTCGTCGCCGTCGAGGTGCAGGCAGTCGAAGAAGTACGGGTGGAGGAGCAGTTCGCGTTCGGAGCGGGCCCCGAACCGGCTCATGGTCTCCTGGAACGGTCGGGGACGGCCGGCATCGGTGAGCGCGAGTGTCTCGCCGTCGAGCACGACACTGCGGCACGGCAGCGCCCGGACGAGTTCGACCAGTTCGGGGACCGATGCGGTGATGTCGCGCAGCGTGCGGGTGAAGATCCACACCGCGTCTTCGTGGCGGTGCACCTGGATGCGTGCACCGTCGAGTTTGTACTCCACGCTCACCGCCCCGTCGAACTCGATGAGTGCCGCCTCGAGCGACTCGGCGGGCGAGGCCAGCATCGGCCGAACCGGTCGGCCGAGTTCCAGGCCGAACTCCGCCAGCGCGTCGACACCACCCTCGAAGGCCGCCGCTGCGGCCTGCGCGAGTCGGCCCGACAACATCACCGCCCGACGGACCGGTTCGACGGGGAGACCGGCTGCCGCTGCGACCGCATCGGTCATCACCCCTTCGAGCGCACCCTGCCGCAGCTCACCGCCGAGGAGCGCGACGAGGAAGCGCTGCTCGGCCTCGGTGGCCCGTCCGAACAGATCCAGGAGCAGTTGCTGCCGCGCGGCGGTGGATCCGGAACCGGAGATGCCGGCGAGGCGGTCGAGGAAGCCGGACACCTCGTCGACGGAGAGCATGGGATCGTCGGCGACCGGTGCGGAGAGGCCGGCGAGGGTGCGGAAACCGACACCCAGGCGACCCTGGGTCATCTCTCCGGACAACCATGAGACCACCGCTTCGACCTCGTGAGGTTCGGCGCGCCCGAGTAATTCCCGCAGCAGATCGATCTTGGTGCGTCGTGACCGTGTGGCGGCGACGGCGACGGAGGTGTCGACAACCGAGTGCAGCAGCATCGCTTCGACGTTAGCGCCCGGACGTGCCACGCGGAGGAAATCGTGCGCCGGGGTGTATTTCCGCACGCGGGTGGGAATCGAGAGGCCAGGATGGTGCACAGGACGCCTCCAGGCGGGGGAGGGACGGGAGACGCGGATGAGCAAGGACGCCGATGCAGTCGAACTCGACGTCGACGGTCGCACGGTGCGCATCACGCACCCCGACCGCATGTACTTCCCCGAGATCGGGGCGACCAAGCTCGATCTCGCGAACTACTACCTGAGCGTGGGGGAGGGGATCGTCCGGGCACTCCGTGAGCGGCCTTGCATGCTGCACCGGTTCCCCGACGGTCTCGAAGGGCAGAAGGTGCACCAGAAGCGGCTGCCGCGCGGGGCTCCGGACTGGGTCGAGACCGTGCGGGTGCACTTCCCGCGCTACGACCGCGACGCCGACGAACTGTGCGTGACCCGTCTCGCCGACGTCGTGTGGGCCGTGCAGATGTCCACCGTGGAGTTCCATCCGTGGAACTCGCGGCGCAGCGACGTGGAGCGGCCCGACGAATGGCGGATCGACCTCGATCCGATGCCCGAGTGCGATTTCGACCGGGTGCGGCGCGTGGCGTCGGTGGCGCACGCGGTGCTCGACGAACTCGGTGCCGTGGGCTGGCCGAAGACCTCGGGCGGCGACGGCCTGCACGTCTACGTCCGGATCGCGCCGGAATGGGAGTTCGACGACGTCCGAAGGGCCGCATGGGCTTTCGCGCGGGAGGTGGAACGACGCGCGCCCGGCGACGTGACGACGGCATGGTGGCGCAAGGAACGCGACCCGTCGGCGGTCTTCGTCGACTACAACCAGAACTCGCGCGACCACACGATCGCCAGTGCCTATTCGGTCCGCGGTGTGCCGGAGGCGACGGTCTCCGCTCCGGTGCGGTGGGACGAGATCGACGACCTCGAACCACGGGACTTCACGATCCGGACCGTGCCGAAGCGGTTCGAGGAACTCGGCGACCTGCACGCGGGTATCGACGACGCGGTCTTCTCCCTCGATCCGCTCCTGGAATGGGCGGAACGCGACGAGAAGCAGGAGAAGGCGTCGGAGTGAGCCCTGTGGCCCGGTAGACGTGGCCTAGTAGCCGGCGCTGGGATCGACGACCCCGATCGGCACGAGGCCGGACGCGAACCGTGTGACGTTCTCGGTCACGTGCTCGAGATAGGCCGGGATGCGCAGCGGGGGTGGATTGGCGTCGTGGGGAGTGATCACGGCGTTGGGGAGCGTCCACAACGGATGATCGTCGGGGAGCGGTTCGGGATCGGTGACGTCGAGCCCCGCACCCCCGATCGCGCCGGATCGGAGAGCGGCGACGAGGGCGTCGGTGTCGACGAGATCGCCCCGGGCGACGTTGACGACCCACGCCGTGGACTTCATCGCTGCGAGCTCGGTTGCGCCGACGAGCTGCTCGACGTCGAGAGTGGCCGTCGCGGAGATGACGAAATGATCTGCCAGAGGCCATATCTCGTCGATACGTTCGACGGGGAACGTCTCGATGGCTCCCGGCACGGGACGACCGCTGCGGGTGACGGCGAGCGCGCGCGCCCCCAGCGCGGCCAGCATCGGGATCAGCGCCCGGCCGACACCCCCGGCGCCGATGATCCCGACCGTCGCGCCGCGGAGGGTGCCGACGACCGGCGCGAGACTCTCGGGTGTCCACGAGGTGGCCGCCAGATGGGCCGGCAGGGCCCGGACCCCGGCGAGCAGGAGCAGGAGCGCGTGCTCGGCGACGGTCGTGGAGTAGGCCGCGGCCGCCGACGTCCAGGTGACGCGAGGGTGAGCCTTGACGACGCCCTGCGACAGCCAGTACTCGACACCGGCGGACGGTAGCTGCACCCAGCGGACGGAGGCGGGGAGGACCTCGGGGAAGTCCTGCGGCCCGGCCGTCCAGACGAGCGCGTCGGGGGTGTCCTCGAGTCCGCAGGGCACGCCGCCCCCGCCCGTGACCGCCCGTTCGAAACGGGGGTCGCGCTCGGGGCCGACAGCGATGCGGGGCGCACGCTCGGGAGTCATGGTCTCGACTCTAAGCGTCCGCCCCGCATCGGTCACGTGGTTACCGCACTCAGGCGGGTTCGACGATCAACGGGTACACACCGTTCTCGTCGTGCACCTCACGGCCGGTGACCGGGGGATTGAAGACGCACAGCATGCGCATGCGCGTTTCGGGGAGCACACGGTGACGCTCGTGTCCGTTGAGCAGGTACATCGTGCCCGGAGCGAGGTCGTACTCCACGTCGTTGTCGAGGTCCTGGAGCTTGCCGGTGCCCTCGACGAGCCACACGGCCTCGACGTGGTTGGCGTAGTGGAACTCGTTGACGGTGCCGGGCTCGATGGTGGTCTCGTGGAACGAGAAGCCCACCTTGTCGCCGGCGAGGACGATGCGCTTGCTGCGCCACTGGCCGTCCTCCGAGACGACGTCGCGCTCGGTGCCGGTGATCTCTTCTGTCGTACGAACGATCATGGGTGTCGAAAGTCCTTCTTCTGCAAGTGGGTTCGGAACGGGCGGAGCGGGGGACCGCTCAGGAACGGACCTTGGCGGTCGCTTCCGCCAGGATGTTCAGCCCGAACTCGAGTTCGTCGTCGGTGATGGTCAGCGGCGGCAGCAGCTTGACGACCTCGTCCGACGGACCGGAGGTCTCGGCGAGCAGACCCTCTTCGAAGGCCAGGGCGCAGACCTTGTCGGCGTCCTCCGGCTTGTCGAAGACCAGGCCCTGGACCAGGCCGCGGCCGCGGGTCGAGACGCCGTCGAACATGTCCGACAGGTTCATGAAGGTCTGGCGGATGCGCTCGCCCTTGCGCAGGGTGTCGCGCTCGAGCTTGTCGTCGGCCCAGTAGTGCTCGAGGGCGGCAGCCGCCGTCACGAAAGCCGGGTTGTTGCCGCGGAAGGTGCCGTTGTGCTCGCCCGGGCCCCACACGTCGAGCTCACGCTTGAACAGGGTGAGCGCCAGCGGCATTCCGTATCCGCCGATCGACTTCGACAGGGTCACGATGTCGGGCGTGATGCCGGCGATCTCGAACGAGAAGAACGGGCCGGTGCGGCCGCAGCCCATCTGCACGTCGTCGACGATCAGCAGGATGTCGCGTTCCTTGCACAGGTCGGCCAGAGCGCGAAGCCACTCGGGGCGAGCAACATTCACGCCGCCTTCACCCTGCACGGTCTCGACGATGACCGCGGCCGGACGGTTCAGGCCGCTGCCCGCGTCGTCGAGGACGCGCGAGAACCACTGGAAGTCCTCGGTGACGCCGTTGAAGTAGTTGTCGAACGGCATCGGCGTGGCGTGGACGAGGGGGACACCCGCGCCGGCGCGCTTCATCGAGTTGCCGGTCACCGACAGCGCACCCAGGGTCATGCCGTGGAAAGCGTTGGTGAAGTTGATGATCGACTCGCGACCGGTCACCTTACGGGCGAGCTTCAAAGCCGCCTCGACGGCGTTCGTGCCGGTCGGGCCGGGGAACTGGACCTTGTAGTCCAGGCCGCGCGGCGCGAGCACGTGCGACTCGAAGGTCTCGAGCAGCTTGCGCTTGGCGACGGTGTACATGTCGAGGCCGTGGGTGATGCCGTCGCTCATGATGTAGTCGACCAGGGCCGACTTGAGAACCGGATTGTTGTGGCCGTAGTTCAGGGCTCCGGCGCCGGCGAAGAAGTCGAGGTAGTCCTTGCCGTCCTCGCTGCGCAGCCAGGATCCCGATGCCTTGTCGAAAACGGCGGGCCAGCCGCGGCTGTAACTCCGGACCTCGGATTCGAGGTGCGAGAAAATCGCAGTATCGGGCTTACTGGTGGTCTCGGGCTTGTTTTCCAGGATGGTCATGTCGTGGTCCTCCTGTGATTATTCGAGAATTATGAAGATGTCGCGCGCACATGCGCTGCGATCATTCGCCGATGGTGTAGAGATCCTCGGCCAGATGTGAATCGGGGAAATCGTCGGGCGCGAACAACTCGGTGCGAGTGATATGCGTTCCGCGGCGACGCGCGAGAGCGGTGAACATTGCGATCGACGCTTCGTTGTCGGGACTCACCGTCGTTTCCAGACGGGTCACGCCGAGCGGCTCGAGTCGGTCGAGCAGAGCGTCGAGCATACGACCGGCCACTCCACGTCCACGCTGGTCTGCGTCGACTGCCACCTGCCAGACGAACAAGGTGTTCGGGGAGTCGGGGCGGCGGTAGCCGGTCACGAATCCCACGGGGCGATCGGTGTCGTCCGTTGCGACGACCGATGTGTCGGCGAAATCGCGACACCACAGCACATATGCGTAACCGGAATTGACGTCGAGAACCTGCGAATCACGCGCAATCTGCCAGAGTCGTCTACCGTCGGCGATACGCGGACGCCGGAATTCGATTGCAGCCGGCTCACTACCGGACTCGGTTGCGGCCACGTCCGAAGAGGTGGTCGCGGTATTCGATTCAGCCGAGTCGGGGGTCGGGGTACTTCTTTCCTTGACGGGCCTCATATGTCCTTTCAACCTAACAACTTCCGGTGTCGAGATCACGCCCGTGTCCGGAATCGGGATCGGAACCCTGTGGTCCGTGCAGGTCGAGCGCATGTTGTGATGCCGGTCACAAACATGTTACGTCGGTCCTCCTCGTGGCGATTACTTCGGGCTCGCGAGTGCGTACGGCAACACCGCGTCGGCTCCCGCGGCGACGAGAGTTCTCGCCGCCATGGTGAACGTCCAGCCGGTGTCGGTCACCGCATCGACGAGAAGGATCGGACCACTCGACCCGAGGTTGTCGGGTCGCTCCCACGCGTCGACCAGTGCGGTGACCCGATATGCCGAGTTCGCTGCCGTCGGCTCCGTATTCCCGCTTCGGCGTCGCAATACACCTAGATCTCGTAATCGTCCGATTTGTGCCAATCGGGACGCGAGTGACTCGACGAGCAGGGGATGTGTGGGGGAGTCCATGGCCATGACGGCGGTGGGCCGCTCCTCCCAGTCCCACGCGGCGAGCACCGCGATCGACGCGTCGACCACCCCCTTCGGCACTTCGCGGTCCGGTCCGTCGAGCAGTTCGCGCAGTCGCGGCCCCCATCCCAGATCCGACAGCCGGCCCAGCACGCGCCCGGGGCGCGGACCGTCCGTGATCCGGCCCGACAGCGGGATCCCGAGGGTGGACATCCCGGTGGGCCACTGCCGGCGTGGCTGCAGATCGACGCCGGGGCGTTCGAGGCGGGCGCGGGTCCGGGCGACCTCGTCGTCGCCGACGGACGTCTCCCATCGGGAGCCGATGCAGTTGTCGCACCGTCCGCAGCCGGGGCCTCCGGCGGTGTGATCGGAGCCGGGGCTCCGGGTCTCGAGATCGGGGTCGTCGAGTTGACGGCGGAGGAAGACCATGCGGCATTCGGTGGTGCGCTCGTATTCGAGCATCGCCTCCTGTTCCGCGGCGCGCGCCTCCTCGAGCCGCCCGTAGCGCTCCTCGTCGTATGTCCAGGGCTGCCCGGTGGCGATCCAGCCGCCCTTGACCCTCTTCACCGCTCCGTCGACGTCGAGGACCTTGAGGACCATCTCCAGGCGGGAGCGCGTGAGGTCGACCCGCGGTTCGAGCGCTGGGGTCGATACCGGCCGTTCGGTATCGAGCGCCGCGATCACGCGTCGTACGAGCGCCTCGTCCGGGAAGGCGACCGAGGCGAACCACTGCCAGATCCGGCGGTCCTCCGGGCCGGGGAGCAGAACCACCTCGGCGCGCTCGGTGGAGCGACCCGCACGCCCGACCTGCTGGTAGTAGGAGATCGGGGACGAGGGAGCGCCGAGGTGCACCACGAAGCCGAGGTCGGGCTTGTCGAAGCCCATGCCGAGCGCCGAGGTCGCGACGAGCGCCTTGACCTTGTTGGCGAGGAGATCCGCCTCGAGCTGTTCACGCTCGGTCGGTTCGGTCTGACCGGTGTATGCCGCCACTGCATAGCCGTGGTCGGTGAGCAGCGCAGCGAGGTCGCGGGCGGCGGAGACCGTCAGTGCGTACACGATGCCCGAGCCCGGCAGATCCTCCAGATGCTGCGCGAGCCACGCCGCGCGTCGTGCCGGTTCGTCGATCCGCACCACCGACAGGTGCAGCGACGGACGGTCGAGTCCGCCGCGCAGCACGAGCGTGCCGTCGGAGCCGGCATTGCTGCTTCCACCGCGGTCGCTGCCCCCGCCGACACCGAGTTGGGCGGCGATGTCGGCGACCACCCGGTCGTTGGCGGTCGCGGTCGTCGCCAGGACCGGGATGTCGTCGCCGAGTTCGGCGACGAGGGTGCGGATGCGGCGGTAGTCGGGCCGGAAGTCGTGACCCCAGTCCGACACGCAGTGCGCCTCGTCGACGACCACCAGTCCGGCGTCGCGGGCGAGGGAGGGCAGCACCTGGTCGCGGAAGTCGGGGTTGTTGAGGCGTTCGGGGCTGACGAGGAGGACGTCGACCTCGCCCGCCGCGATCCGCTCGTGGATCGCCGCCCATTCCGTCACGTTGCCGGAGTTGATGGTCGCGGCGTGGACGCCGGCCCGCTCGGCGGCCGCGACCTGGTTGCGCATCAGGGCGAGCAGCGGCGAGACGATCACCGTGGGGCCCCGGCCCTGCCGGCGCAGCAGCTTGGCGGAGATGAAGTAGACGGCCGACTTCCCCCAGCCCGTGCGCTGGACGACGAGGGCGCGGCGACGGTGCACCACGAGCGCCTCGATCGCGACCCATTGGTCGTCTCGGAGCCGGGCATCGGGGCCTGCCAGCTCGCGGAGAAGGTGCTCGGCATCGTCGCGCAACAGGTCGGTGGAGTTCGTCATGCTGCAATCGTGCCCGACGGCGTTCCGTCACGGCGGCGGTGAACGGTTCTCCGGGGGCGGCGAACGGTACTGATGCGGCGGCGAACGGGGATACCGTAGAGATGGCGGCGGAGCGGCTCTCGCGAAAGTTGGTGGCACCCAGTGTCAGTCCGCGTAGCGGAAATCATCATGTAAAATCTTGCGAAACAACAACTTCCGATTACATCGATCTTGGAGTGCGACTCGTGACACTCTGTGTCCAAATTGGTGACGGCGATCGCCGGTCCGGCCCGAGTGTGACGAGCGGATCACCCGCGCCGCTATGGTCGTCGTCATGTACGCAGCCCTTTCATCCCCCGCAGCACCGTCTGTGGAGTCGGTCGTCGTGACCCCGGCCGAGGCTCGGGTACGTCATGAGACCTACCGCAAGAAGATCGTGTCGGCGCAGGACGCCGTCCAGTGGATCCGTCCCGGCGACACGGTCGCCATCAGCGGCTTCGCCAGCGCAGGTACCCCGAAGGCCGTGACCCCGGCCCTCGCCGAACACATCCGGCGCACGCGGGCGACCGGCGGCGACTTCCGGATCAACCTGCTCACCGGAGCGTCGGTGGCCTCCGACACCGAGCGCATGCTCGCCGATGTCGACGGAATCGCGCTGCGTATGCCGTACCAGGCAGAGCCCACCGCCCGAGGGCGGATCAACGAAGGCCGCATGGACTACGTCGACATCCACCTGTCGCACGTCGCCCAGCAGGTCTGGGAGGGCTACTACGGACACGTCGACGTCGCCGTCGTCGAGATCTCCGGCATCACCGAGACGGGCGAGCTGATCCCCGCCACGTCCATCGGCAACAACAAGACCTGGCTCGACGTTGCCGAGAAGGTGATCCTCGAGGTCAACACGTGGATCCCCGCCGCAATGGACGGCGTGCACGACGTCTACTACGGCACCGCGCTTCCCCCGAACCGTCGTCCGATCGACCTCACCGACGTCGAGGACCGCATCGGCCAGCCCTACTTCCGGATCGATCCGGAACGCGTCGTCGCGGTCGTCGAGACCGACCGTCCCGACAGCGCCACGGCGCTCACGGCGCCGGACGCCACCAGCCGGGCGATCGCCGACCACGTCCTCGACTTCTTCGCGCACGAGGTCGCCGCGGGACGGCTGCCCGCCGATACGCTGCTCCCGCTGCAGTCGGGTGTCGGCAACGTCGCCAATGCCGTGCTCGCCGGTCTCGACAGCGGACCGTACCGGGGGCTGACCTGCTACTCGGAGGTCATCCAGGACGGCATGCTCGACCTCGTCAAGCACGGCACCGTCCGGTTCGCCTCGGCGACTGCCCTCGCACTGTCCGAAGCGGGGCTGAACGACTTCGTCGAGAACATCGACTTCTACCGCGACCACATCATGTTGCGGCCGCAGGAGATCAGCAACCACCCCGAGATCGTGCGGCGACTCGGCATCATCGCCATGAACGGCATGCTCGAGGCCGACGTGTACGGCAACGTCAACTCCACCCACGTGATGGGCACCCGCATCATGAACGGCATCGGTGGCTCCGGCGACTTCGCGCGCAACGGCTACCTGTCGATGTTCCTGAGCCCGTCGACGGCCCGCGACGGCGCGATCTCGTCGATCGTCCCGATGGTGCCGCACGTCGATCACACCGAGCACGACGTGCAGGTCATCGTGACCGAACAGGGTCTCGCCGATCTGCGCGCACTGTCTCCCCGCCGTCGGTCGCGGGTCGTCGTGGAGCGCTGCGCGCATCCCGACTACCGCGCCGAACTGCTCGACTACATCGAGCGCGCAGAAGCCGCCCCCGGAGCAGGTCACACCCCGCACCTGCTCGGTGAGGCGTTCTCCTTCCACGAGCGCTACCAGCGCACGGGGACCATGCACGCGTCCTGATCGACGCGGCGACGAACACGGTCGGCCCCGGCACCACACCACGGTGCCGGGGCCGACCTTCGTTCGTGGGTCGTAGTGGAGACGGCGGGGTCGATCCCGCTCAGCGGATCGGCGCCGGATCGATCTCCTGCTGCGGGAGCGTGGCCGAGATCGTCGCCGTGATGTCCTGCAGCGGGGTCGGCCCGGATCCGTCGGGCACGGTCAGCGCCACGTAGACCGGCCGGTCGACGGCGAACCATGTGCTCGCCGGGATACCCTGCTCGGCTCCCGACACCTCGAACCACTGCACGTCGTCGATCACCTGCAGCGCCGCCGCCTGGTCGAACTGGTCGGGCCGGTCGAGACCACAGCGCAGGACGACCTCCTCGCCGTCGTCCGACTGCCAGGCCGCCGCACCCACCGGTGCCGGATCGGCCAGTTCGGCGCGCGTGTAGTCACCGAGCTCCTCCGGCAGCGCGTCGAGCAACTGCGAGCAGGATTCGGATTCTGCTTCCGGAGCGGGCACGGGACCGAGGCCGACAGGCGTGTTCACCGGTGACTGCGACACGATCACGGCCGCCACCACCACGCCGACCAGCAGAGCGACGGGCAGTGCGATCGCCGTGGCGATCAGCGCGGGACTGCGTCGCGTCCCGTCCGATCCGGGTGCCTCGGCGGGGGCGTCGTCGGAAGGTTCGCGATCGGAAGCAGAGGTGTCGTTCATCGTGTCCAGCATCCGGGCTCGGGGACAGGGGGCGGTAGCGTGATCGAACGTAGCAGGGCACGTGCCGGCTCTCTCCCACCGCCGACCGAGAAAGAGGCGACCGTCACCGTGACGAACCCGACCGGACCCACCGTCGCCGACATCGGCGAATTCCCCGTGATCGAGCGCGCGGTGAGAGCACGGCGGCAACCTGACAGCACACTCGTCGGGCCGGGCCACGACGCAGCGGTCGTGACAGCATCCGACGGGCGCATCGCGATCTCGACCGACATGCTCGTCGAAGGACGTCACTTCCGGTTCGACTGGTCGAGCCCGGAGGAGGTCGGACGCAAGTCGGTCGCCCAGAACGGAGCCGATGTCGCCGCGGTCGGCGCACGCCCCACGGCCTTCGTCGTCGGCCTCGGTTGTCCGCCCGAGACTCCCGTCGCCGTGCTCGACGGCATCTCGGCGGGAATCGGGGAGGCTGCGGAGGAGATCGGCGCCGGAGTCGTGGGAGGCGATCTCGTGCAAGCGGGTCAGGTGATCGTCTCGGTCACCGTGCTCGGCGAACTCGACGGACGGCCACCGCTGCTCCGCTCCACCGCCCGCCCCGGCGACGTCGTCGCCCTCGCCGGTCGCACCGGTCGCTCCGCGGCGGGTCTGGCCCTGCTGCTGGCCGGCAACCGGGACTTCCCCGAACTCGTCGCGGCGCATCGTGTGCCCACTCCGCCCTACGCCGCAGGTCCTGCAGCGGCCGCAGCAGGCGCCCACGCATGCACCGACATCTCCGACGGTCTCGTCGCCGATCTCGGGCACATCTGCACGGCTTCGGAGGTCGCGATCGACCTCGACTCCGGTGCGCTCGCTCCCGACACGCAACTCCGCGAGGCCGGTCGGGTACTGGCGGCCGACCCGTGGGACTGGATCCTCACCGGCGGCGAGGACCATGCCCTCGCAGCGTGCTTCCCTCGCGAGGTCGCCCTGCCGGACGGATGGCGGCCGATCGGCGTGGTCCTGGAAGGCTCCGGCGTCACGGTCGACGGACAGCGCCGCGACGGATCCGGAGGCTGGGAGAGCTTTGCGGCGGGCGCTGGTCACTAGGGCGACCTCTCCGGGTGGGGTTCGCTCGAGATAGGTTCTGCAGTCATGGCTGTCTACGCACTCGGCGAGCGTGTCCCCGATATCCATCCCGACGCGTGGGTTCACCCCGACGCGGTCGTGATCGGCAACGTCACCCTCGGTGCCGGTGCCTCCGTGTGGCCCTCGGCGGTGCTGCGCGGGGACTACGGCACGATCACCGTGGGGGAGAAGACCAACATCCAGGACGGCACGATCATCCACTGCACCGCGATCGAGGCCACCGTCATCGGCGCGCGGTGCGTCGTCGGGCACAACGCGCACATCGAGGGCTCCACGATCGGTGACGGCGCGCTGATCGGCTCGGGTTCGCTCGTCCTCAACGGATCGGTCATCGGCGCCGGAGCGCAGGTCGCCGCCGGCGCCCTGATCCCACCGCGCTTCGAACTTCCGCCCCGCCGCATGGCGATGGGCATCCCCGCGAAGGTCCGCGAGGGCTACGAGGTCCCCGAGAACAACTTCGACGCCAACGCCGAGATGTATGCGGCGAACGCCGCCTACTACCGGACCGCCCTCCGCCGCATCGACCAGGAGTGACAGGTGGCCGACACCGTCGACACACAGTCCGCGGCCGGGGGAGCGGACGAGCCCCGTGCCGGTCGGCCCCTGTCCGAACTCGTCGACCCGGGCTGGGCGCGAGCACTCGAACCCGTCGCAGGTGACATCACCGCGATGGGGCAGTTCCTCCGCGCCGAACTCGCCGCGGGCCGCAGTTACCTGCCGTCCGGTCCGAACGTGCTGCGTGCCTTCACACAGCCGTTCGAGTCCGTCCGCGTTCTGATCGTCGGGCAGGATCCCTATCCCACTCCGGGTCACGCTGTGGGACTGAGCTTCTCGGTGGCTCCGGCCGTCCGGCCGATCCCGCGCAGTCTCGCCAACATCTACCGCGAGTACACCGACGATCTCGGTCTGCCGCAGCCCTCCACGGGCGACCTGTCGCCGTGGACCGAGCACGGTGTCCTGTTGCTCAACCGGGTCCTCACCGTCGCGCCGGGCCAGCCGGCCTCGCATCGCGGCAAGGGCTGGGAGGCCGTCACCGAGCAGGCGATCCGCGCGCTGGTCGCGCGCGGTACCCCGCTCGTCGCGATCCTGTGGGGCCGCGACGCGGCGACCCTCGAACCCATGCTCGGTGGTGTGCCCACCGTGAAGTCGGCGCACCCGTCCCCGCTGTCGGCCTCACGCGGATTCTTCGGGTCGCGTCCGTTCAGCCGCGCGAACGCCCTGCTCGTCGAGCAGGGCGGCGAACCGGTGGACTGGCGACTGCCCTGACCACCGATCCGCCGCCCGGATGTCAGGCGCGGGCCGAATCCCAGTCCGGGCGCCGCTTGGCGACGAAGGCGTCGACACCCTCGATACCCGTGGGCGTCGTCGCGGCCGCGGAGATCGAGGCGGCTTCGGCATCGAGGTGGTCGGACAGCGATCGTCCGGCCGAGCCCGCCACGAGCGAGCGGATGGCGGCGTAGGACTGCGTGGGGCCGTGCGCGAGGGTCCGTGCGAGTCGCAACCCCTCGCTCTGGATCTCGCCGTCGGCGACGAGCCGGCTGAGCAGACCCAGGCGCACGGCTTCGTCGGCGCCGATCACGGCGTCGGTCATGATGATCTCCCGTGCCCGCGACGGGCCGACGATCCGCGGCAGGGTCCACGACATGCCGCCGTCGGGGGAGAAGCCGATCGACGGGTACGCGGCGCGCATCTTCGTGCCGGGGCCGGCGAGCGCGATGTCGGCGAGCAGCGCCAGGCTCATGCCGGCGCCGGCGGCCCAGCCGTGCACGGCGGCGACGACCGGCACGGCCGCCTTCTCCAGTTCGCGCACGAAGTCGTGGAAGAGGTTCGCGATCTCGAGCAGGTGGGCGCCACGGTCCTCGGCCGCGGCGAATCCGTGGACGTTGCCGCCCGCGCAGAAGTTCGCACCCTCACCGACGAGCAGCACGGCGCCGATCTCCGGGCCTGCCGCACGCAGGGCTGCGATGCCCTGCTCCATCCCTGCGGGGGACAGGGAGGTGCCGTGCTCGGAGGTCGCCACGGCGATCCGCAGGACGCGGTCCTCCACGCTCACCAGTGAACGGAGAGAGTCGCTGTCGGGGAAGGAAACTTGGTTCTCGGTCATTCCCGCACGATATCCGGCCGCAGGATCCAACGGCGAAGGNAGGGGGCCTTCGCTACGACTCGACCGGGAATCAGCCGCGGACGACCTTGCCGGCCTTGAGGCAGGAGGTGCACACGTTCATCTTGCGGGTGTTGCCCGGTGCAACCTGAGCGCGCACGCTCTGGATGTTCGGGTTCCAGCGACGGTTGGTACGCCGGTGCGAGTGCGAGACCGACTTCCCGAAGCCGGGGCCCTTGGCGCATACGTCGCAGACGGCAGCCATGTCGCGAACTCCTTGTGTCTAGTGGATAGATCTTCTGTCTGTTGTTTCGCCTTGCGAACACGGGGAACGAGCCGCCCGTGCGAGGCAACCCGGCAAGCTTAGCGAACTCGAGGGCGGTTGGCCAAACCGGACGGTGCGACGACTCGCGGCTAACCTGTTCGCCAGGGCTCGGCACCGTGCGCAACGGTACCGATCGTAGAGGTGGACGATGCTCGTAGGACGAGGCGAAGGGGGTGGAATCGTTGCTCGGAGCCGAGGACACGGTGGACGGGCGGGCGCTGCGCCGGTGGGTCGAGTTCGGTGTGGAAGCGCTCGAACAGCGCCGAGCGGAGATCAACTCGCTCAACGTCTTCCCGGTGCCCGACGGGGACACCGGAAACAATCTGCTGATCACCCTGCAGGCCGCGGCGGCCCGGATCGGCGGGCCCGTGGACGGCGCGCTCACCGCATCCGACGTCGCCGAAGGGCTCGCGCGTGGCGCCTTCGCCGGGGCGCGGGGCAACTCCGGGATCATCCTGGCGCAGGCACTGCGCGGTCTCGCCGACGCGATCGCGGGACTGACGACGGTCGGCGCCCGGGACCTCGCCGCCGCCTTCTCCAACGCCGCGACGCTCGTGACCGGAGCGCTCAGCGCACCCGCGAAGGGCACCATCGTCAGCGTCCTCGAAGCTGCGGCCGACGGCGCGACCCGCGTCGCCTCGGAGACGGATGCGACCGTGTGCGATGTCGCAGTCGCGAGTGCCGACGCCGCCGCCGACGCGCTGCAGCGCACCACCACCCAGCTCGACGTCCTCGCCGAGGCAGGGGTCGTCGACGCCGGCGGCCTCGGCCTGCTCGTGCTGCTCGACTGCCTGGTGGAGGTCACTACCGGAACACGGCCCGATCGCCGGATGGTGCTCGCCGGCACCTCGCGGCCCGTCGTCGAACCCGAGATCGTCGACGAACGTCACGACAGCGACCAGCAGGAATACGAGGTGATGTATCTCGTCGGGAATTCCGACGACGCGCGCATGGATGCCTTGAGGTCCTCCCTCGACGCGCTCGGCGACTCGGTCGCGATCGTTGCCGGGGGATCGGGGTGCTGGTCCGTTCACGTGCACTGCTGCGAGCCCGGAGCCGCCGTGGAGGCCGGTCTCGCGGCGGGTTCGCTGAGCCGCATCGACATCACGTGCTTCGCGCTCGAGTCCGCGCGTCGCGGGTGCGGCGACGGTCCCGTGGCGCTGGGCACGGCTCCCGCCCCGGTCCGTGCCGAGTCGGCGGAGGAGCAGTCCCGGGCGGTCCTCGCAGTGGTGGGCGGCGAGGGCGCGGCCGAACTGTTCGAGGCGGAGGGTGCCCGGGTGCTGCGGGCCGAGGAGATCTCAGCCCCGGACGAACTGCTCGAGGCGATCCGGGCACTGCCGAGTCGGGACGTCCTAGTGCTGCCCAACGGTGCGCTCTCCGCGCAGGACGTCGTCGCTGTGGGCGCCCGGGCGCGGCGGGACGACCGCGACGTGATGTTCCTGCCGTCCTCCTCCGTGGTCCAGGGACTGGCCTCGTTGGCCGTGCACGACCCGATGCGCGCCACCGTCGACGACGCCTTCGCGATGTCGGAGGCGGCGTCGTGCGTGCGCTGGGGATCGCTGCGGTACGCGAACGAACGTGCGCTGACCTGGGTCGGAACGTGCGAGCCCGGCGACAGTCTCGGACTGGCCGGCCATGATGTCGTAGTGATCGAGCATGATCTGGTGACAGCGGGAGCGTCGCTGCTCGACAGGATTCTCGCCGCGGGCGGCGAGCTCGTGACGATGCTGGTCGGCGCCGACGCCCCCGACGGACTCGTCGAGCAACTGGCCGCTCACCTCGATCGCCGTCACCCGGAGATCGACGTGGCGGTCTACCAGGGCGGTCAGCGCAGCGACCTGCTGCAGCTCGGCGTCGAGTAACCGGTGCGCCGCGAGGCCACCGCAGGAGTAGCGGAAGGGACGGCAGTGGCGACACTCGCGGACCGGCTCGATCATGTCCTCGGCCGCAAGACGGCGGACGCCTTGCACGACGCGTTCGGGATGACCACCGTCGAGGATCTACTGAGGCACTATCCGCACCGCTACGCCACCCAGGGCGCCGAACTCGGCGAGAGTCGGCCTGCCGAGGGCCAGCACATCACGATCATCGCGCGGGTCGAGTCGGCGCAGGAGGTGCCGATGAAGTCCCGCGCCGGCAAACGCCTCGCGGTGCGGTTGCGCTCCGATCGCCACAGCATCGACGTCACCTTCTTCAACCCGCACCGGGTCAAGCACAACATCAAGCCCGGCGTGCGCGCGATGTTCTCGGGGACCGTGAAGTACTTCCGCGACAAGTGGAGCCTGACCCACCCGAGCTATCTCGTGCTGCCCGAGCCGCGCGACGCCGAGGACCTGGTCTCGGCAACCCCCGCGCGGGTGCGGGGCGCCGGCGCCCTGGCGGGTCTCGCCCGCACCGCGCAGGACGGATCGGGAGTCGACATGTCGGTCTTCGACCGCGCGCTGATCCCGATGTACCGCGCGACGCGCGAGGTCGAGTCGTGGACCGTCATGCGCTGCGTGCGGCAGGTGCTCGACCAGCTCGACCACGTCGACGATCCGCTGCCCGAGTGGGTGCGCGACGAGCACGGCTTCGTGGGCCTCGACGAGGCGCTCCGCTCGATCCACCTGCCCGACACGAAGCAGGAGATCGACCGGGCACGCGACCGTCTGCGGTTCGACGAGGCCGCCGCGGTGCAGCTCGTGCTCGCCGGACGCCGGCACGACGTCGAGGTGCGGTCGGCGCCGTCCTGCCCGCGCCGCGAGGGCGGGATCGCCGACGAGTTCGACCGGCGGCTGCCCTTCGATCTGACGGCCGGGCAGCTCTCGGTGGCCGACGAGATCGCGGCCGATCTCGCACGCGAACACCCCATGAACCGGCTGCTCCAGGGCGAGGTCGGTTCCGGCAAGACCATCGTGGCGCTGCGGGCGATGCTGCAGGTGATCGACTCCGGTCGGCAGTGCGCGCTGCTCGCACCCACCGAGGTGCTCGCGGCGCAGCACGCGCGCTCGCTCACGAAGATGCTGGGCGATCTCGCCGCGGCGGGCGAACTCGGCGCCCATGAACTCGCGACCCGCGTGACCCTGCTGACCGGCTCGATGGGGGTCGCACGCAAGCGGGCCGCGCTCAACGAGGCGGTGACGGGCGATGCCGGGATCGTCATCGGCACGCACGCGCTGATCGAGGACACGGTGAAGTTCTGGGATCTCGGTCTCGTGGTGATCGACGAGCAGCACCGCTTCGGTGTCGAACAGCGCGACGCACTGCGCTCGCGGGGTCGCGACGGCGCGTCCCCGCACGTGCTGGTGATGACCGCAACACCCATCCCGCGCACCATCGCGATGACGGTGCTCGGCGACCTCGAGGTCTCGACCCTGCGCGAACTCCCCAGAGGACGGTCGCCGATCGTCAGCCGCGTGGTGCCGGCGAAGGTGCATCCGAAGTGGGTCGACCGCGCGTGGGAACGCATCCGCGAGGAGGTCGCCGAGGGACGGCAGGCCTACGTGGTGTGTTCCCGCATCGGCGACGGCGATTCCGACGACGACGCGCTCTTCGATCCGGACGGGCCCGAGCCGTCGGGATCGGGAAAGGGCAAGCAGGCCCCGCCCGAAACCGTCTCTGTGCTCGAGCAATTCGAATTCCTCACTTCCGGTCCGCTGCGCGACCTGAGGGTGGGGCTGCTGCACGGCCGCCTCCCCGGCGACGAGAAGGACGCGGTGATGCAGGCCTTCAACGCCGCGGAGCTCGACGTGCTCGTGTGCACGACCGTCGTCGAGGTCGGTGTCGACGTGCCGAACGCGACCGTGATGGTGATCGTCGATGCCGACCGGTTCGGTGTCAGCCAGTTGCACCAGCTGCGCGGTCGCGTCGGTCGTGGCGGCCACCAGGGCCTGTGCCTGCTCGTGACCGACGCGAAGCCCGCGACCCCGACGATGATGCGGCTCGAGGCAGTCGCCGGCACCACCGACGGTTTCGAACTCGCCCAGCTCGACCTGCAGTTGCGCCGGGAGGGCGACGTCCTCGGTGTCGCCCAGTCCGGCACCGTGTCGACGCTGCGGTTGCTCTCGCTCGTCGACGACGCCGACGTCATCGAGGCGGCCCGCGACTTCTCCCGGACGGTGACGGAGAAGGATCCCGGCCTCGAACACCATCCGGGGCTCGCGAGCATGGTGCGGGCGGCGCTCGACGCCGAGCGCGTGGCCTATCTCGACAAGTCCTGAGTTACGTTCCGTACACCGTGCCCCAGAACCCGCGGTGAGGTTTCGGTGGCCGTGCCCGGCGTGTTGACGCTGTGTTACGACGGGGCCGACTGCATCGTTCCAGTCGTGCCATCCGGACGCCTTGTCCCACGATGTGGAACGCGCGTCGAAGGCGGCATGTTACGTCGCGGTACCGTCGACCAATGTTCTCGAAAGTGCTTGTCGCCAACCGTGGCGAGATCGCGATCCGCGCGTTCCGTGCCGCCTACGAACTGGGTGCCGGGACGGTCGCGGTGTTCCCGTACGAAGACCGGAACTCCCTGCACCGGTTGAAGGCCGACGAGGCCTATCAGATCGGTGAGGAGGGGCACCCGGTCCGCGCATACCTGTCGGTCGAGAAGATCGTCGAAGCGGCCGTGTCGGCTGGTGCCGACGCGATCTACCCCGGCTACGGCTTCCTCTCCGAGAATCCGGACCTCGCCGCGGCGTGCGCCGAAGCGGGCATCACCTTCGTCGGTCCGTCGGCGGAGATCCTCGAGCTGACGGGCAACAAGGCCCGCGCGATCGCCTCGGCGAAGGCCGCCGGCCTCCCGGTGCTGGCGTCGTCGGAGCCGTCGTCGGACGTCGACGAGCTGGTCGCCGCCTCGGAGACGATGAACTTCCCGGTCTTCGTCAAGGCTGTCGCCGGTGGTGGCGGACGCGGCATGCGCCGGGTCGCCGAGCCCTCCCAGCTGCGCGAGGCCATCGAAGCCGCCTCCCGCGAGGCCGACGCGGCCTTCGGTGATCCCACCGTCTTCCTGGAGCAGGCCGTGGTCAACCCGCGGCACATCGAGGTGCAGATCCTCGCCGACAAGCACGGCAACGTCATCCACCTGTACGAGCGCGACTGCTCGGTGCAGCGCCGCCACCAGAAGGTCATCGAGCTCGCCCCCGCCCCGAATCTCGATCCCGAGCTGCGCGACCGCATCTGCGCCGACGCCGTCGCCTTCGCCAAGGAGATCGGCTACCAGTGCGCAGGAACCGTCGAGTTCCTCGTCGACGAACGCGGCAACCACGTGTTCATCGAGATGAACCCGCGTATCCAGGTCGAGCACACGGTCACCGAGGAGATCACCGACGTCGACCTCGTGCAGTCCCAGCTGCGCATCGCCGCAGGCGAGTCGCTCGAGGAACTGGGCCTGTCGCAGGAGGGCATCACCATCCGCGGCGCGGCGCTGCAGTGCCGCATCACGACCGAGGACCCGGCCAACGGGTTCCGTCCGGACACCGGCCGCATCACCGGCTACCGCACTCCGGGCGGTGCCGGTATCCGTCTCGACGGCGGCACCTCGGTCGGCGCGGAGATCTCCGCCCACTTCGACTCGATGCTCGTCAAGCTCACCTGCCGCGGCCGCAACTTCGAGACCGCCGTCGCCCGCGCGCGCCGCGCGGTCGCCGAGTTCCGTATCCGCGGTGTCGCCACGAACATCCCGTTCCTGCAGGCGGTGCTCGACGACGAGGACTTCCGCGGCGGCAACGTCAACACCTCGTTCATCGAGGAGCGCCCGCACCTGCTGACGCTGCGCTCGTCCGCCGACCGCGGCACCAAGATCCTGCGGTACCTCGCCGACGTGACGGTGAACAAGCCGCACGGCGAGCGCACCACGACGGTCTACCCGCACGACAAGCTGCCCGCGATCGACCTGAACGCCGAGCCGCCGGCCGGTTCGCGTCAGCGCCTGCTCGAGCTCGGCCCCGAGGGCTTCGCCCGTGCGCTGCGTGAGCAGAAGGCGATCGGCGTCACCGACACCACCTTCCGCGACGCCCACCAGTCGCTGCTCGCGACCCGCGTGCGCAGCAAGGACCTGCTGACGGTGGCCGGGCACGTGGCCCGGATGACGCCGCAACTGCTGTCGATCGAGGCGTGGGGCGGCGCGACCTACGATGTCGCACTGCGCTTCCTGCACGAGGATCCGTGGGAGCGGCTCGCGGCGCTGCGCGAGGCGATCCCGAACATCAACCTGCAGATGCTGCTGCGCGGACGCAACACCGTCGGTTACACCCCCTACCCGGAGGCCGTCACCCGCGCCTTCGTGCAGGAGGCCGCCGATACCGGCATCGACATCTTCCGCATCTTCGACGCGTTGAACAACGTCGACCAGATGCGTCCGGCGATCGACGCGGTGCGCGAGACCGGCACCACCCTCGCCGAGGTCGCGATGTCCTACACCGGCGACCTGTCGAACCCGAACGAGTCGATCTACACGCTCGACTACTACCTGCGTCTGGCCGAGGATATCGTCGAGGCCGGTGCGCACGTGCTGGCCATCAAGGACATGGCGGGTCTGCTGCGCGCCCCGGCCGCCGCGACGCTCGTGTCGGCGCTGCGGAGCAACTTCGATCTGCCGGTGCACGTGCACACGCACGACACCCCGGGCGGTCAGCTCGCCACCTACCTCGCGGCCTGGCACGCCGGTGCCGACGCGGTCGACGGTGCGTCCGCGGCGCTGGCCGGTACGACGAGCCAGCCCGCCCTGTCGGCGATCGTCGCCGCCGCGGCGAACAGCGAGTTCGACACCGGTCTCGACCTGCAGGCCGTGTGCGATCTCGAGCCGTACTGGGAGGCGCTGCGCAAGGTGTACGCACCGTTCGAGTCGGGGCTGCCCGCACCGACCGGCCGCGTCTACACCCACGAGATCCCCGGCGGTCAGCTGTCGAACCTGCGCCAGCAGGCCATCGCGCTGGGCCTCGGCGACCGCTTCGAGGAGGTCGAGGCCGCCTACGCCGGCGCCGACCGCCTCCTGGGCCGCCTGATCAAGGTCACGCCGTCGAGCAAGGTCGTCGGCGACCTCGCGCTTCACCTCGTGGGCGCGGGCGTCTCGGTCGACGACTTCGCCGCCGAGCCCGGCAAGTACGACATCCCCGATTCGGTGATCGGCTTCCTGCGCGGCGATCTCGGGACCCCGGCCGGCGGCTGGCCCGAGCCCTTCCGCAGCAAGGCGCTGTCGGGCCGCGCCGAGCCCAAGCCGATCACCCCGCTCGCGCCGGAGGAGGAAAAGGCCCTCGGCGGTTCGTCCGACGAGCGTCGCCGCATGCTCAACCGCCTGCTCTTCCCGGGCCCCGCGAAGGAGTTCGAGCAGCACCGCGAGACCTACGGCGACACCACCGAGCTGTCGGCCAACCAGTTCTTCTACGGTCTGCGGCACGGCGACGAGCACCGGGTGCGCCTGGACAAGGGTGTCGAACTGCTCATCGGCCTCGAGGCGATCTCCGATGCCGACGAGAAGGGCTACCGCACGGTCATGTGCATCCTCAACGGGCAGCTGCGCCCGGTGTCGGTGCGCGACCGCTCGGTGGCCGCGGAGACCCCTGCCGCGGAGAAGGCCGACCGCAACCATCCCGGTCACGTCGCGGCGCCGTTCGCCGGCATGGTCACCCTCGTCGTGTCCGAGGGCGACAGCGTCTCGGCGGGCGACACCGTCGCCACGATCGAGGCCATGAAGATGGAGGCCGCGATCACCGCGCCGCGCGGCGGACGCATCACGCGCGTCGCGATCGGGCCGGTGCAACAGGTCGAAGGTGGCGACCTGCTCGTCGAGGTGTCCACGGGAGACAGCGCCGAGTGACACGGATCGTCGCCGGCCGGGCCGGGGGGCGGCGCCTGAAGGTGCCGCCCCGCGGAACCCGGCCCACCTCCGAACGGGTGCGCGAAGCCCTGTTCAGTTCGCTCGACGCACGCATGGACATCGACGGGGCCGCCGTCCTCGACCTCTACGCGGGGTCGGGGGCGCTCGGCCTCGAGGCGCTGTCCCGCGGCGCCGAGCACGCGATGCTCGTCGAGTCCGACGCGAAGGCGGCGGGCGTGATCCGCGAGAACATCGCGACGGTCGGACTGTCCGGTGCGGTGCTGCGCACCGCACCGGTATCCGCCGTGCTCGCGGGCACCCCCGACCGCGTCTACGACCTCGTCCTGGCCGACCCGCCCTACGCCGTGACCGAGGAGGCCGTCACCGGCGTGCTCGGGACGCTGGTGTCCGGAGGCTGGGTCGAGGACGGCTCGATCGTCGTGGTCGAACGGTCGTCGCGATCACCGGAAACGGTGTGGCCGCAGGGATTCGAGGTCGGCAGGTCGAAGCGCTACGGCGAGACGAGAGTGGAGATCGCCACCTGCTACGGTGCTGGGTCATGAGCCGCGCGGTCTGCCCAGGATCCTTCGACCCGGTCACCAACGGACACCTCGACGTCATCGGCAGGGTCTCGGCCCAGTTCGACGAGGTCGTCGTGACCGTCACGATCAATCCCAACAAGCAGGGGATGTTCACGATCGACGAACGTCTCGAGATGCTCACCGAGGCCACGTCGCACCTGCCGAACGTCACGGTCGACGCCTGGCAGGGCCTGCTCGTCGACTACGCACGCGAGCGGGGGATCACCGCGATCGTCAAGGGCCTGCGCGGCGCCAACGATTTCGACTACGAGCTGCAGATGGCGCAGATGAACCACAAGCTCACCGGAGTCGACACGCTGTTCGTCGCCACCAACCCGGTCTACAGCTACCTGTCGAGCTCGCTCGTCAAGGAGGTCGCGACCTACGGTGGCGACGTCTCCGAGATGCTGCCGGGCTCCGTGCACGATCGTCTGCTCGCGCGCCTGGCCGAGCGGGCCGCCGCGAAATAGACCGGACCCTCCGCACGGCCTGTGACGGCCGTATCCCGACACACCGGGGCGCAGGGCACACGAGCGTGCCCTGCGCTGCGGCAGACTGGACGGCGGCGCGGCCGCACCGGTCGTGTCGAGCGAGTGATTGGGGTTGGGCGTGTACCGGGTATTCGAGGCACTCGACGAGCTGGTCGCAATCGTCGAAGAGGCACGTAGCGTTCCGATGACGGCGAGCTGCGTGGTACCGCGCGGCGATGTCCTCGAACTGCTCGACGACGTGCGCGACGCGCTGCCGCCCGAACTCGACGACGCGCAGGACGTCCTCGATCACCGCGACAAGCTGATCAACGATGCGCGGTCCCAGGCCGACAAGACCGTCGGGGACGCCGACGAGGAGGCGCGCACTCTCCTCGAGGACGCGCGCGCCGACGCCGACCGTATGCTCGCGGACGCGAAGGCCCAGGCGGACCGCATGGTCAAGGAGGCCCGCGCCCACGCCGAGGAACTCGTGCGCGATGCGCAGGCCGAGGCCGACGATCTCGTCGCCGAGGGCAACAAGCAGTACGAGAGCGTGACCGGGCGTGCCCGCGTCGAGGCCGACCGCCTGATCGAGTCCGGGCAGGCGTCCTACGAGCGTTCCGTGGCCGAGGGCGAGGCCGAGAAGGCACGTCTGGTGTCGCAGACCGAGGTCGTGCAGGCCGCACACGCCGAGTCGGCGCGTGTCATCGATTCGGCCCACGCCGAGTCCGACCGTCTCCGGACGGAGTGCGACGAGTACATCGACGGCAAGCTGGGGGAGTTCGAGGAACTGCTCGGCACCACGCTGCGGTCCGTCGGCCGCGGCCGGCAGCAGCTGCGACTGTCGGGTGCTCCCGACTTCGCGGAGGCCGACCACCGGGCGAGCCGTCGCCGCTGACCCGCGGGATTTTCGCTCCTGCCGCCCATCGCGTATCATGGAGCGGTTGCCCTATCACGACCGAGTCGTGTCCTGCGTCGTCCGAAGAAGGTGAGTTCCCCGTGTCCACCCGTGATTCCAGCACGTCCCGTTCCGGCCGGGACTCGGGGCTGGTGTTCGACACGCTCTCCCTGGGCCGCCGGCCCGGTTCGATGCGTACGGTCGAGCGGAAGGTGCCGTCACCCTCGCGCATCGGGCTCGATCTGATCGCGATCGAGGAAGGCTCCGAGATCGATCTCGATCTCCGCCTGGAGTCGGTGTCCGAGGGCGTCCTGGTCACCGGTAGTGTTCGTGCCGACGCCGTCGGTGAGTGCTCTCGATGCCTCGAGTCGTTCACCGAGCCGGTGGACGTGTACCTCACCGAGCTGTTCGCCTACCCGAACAGCGTCACGGAGCAGACCACCGAGGACGACGAGGTGTACCGCGTCGAGAACGATCTGATCGATCTCGAACCGGTCCTCGTGAACGCGGTGGGTCTGGAACTTCCGCTGCAGCCGTTGTGTAGTGACGACTGTGCGGGATTGTGCCCCGAATGCGGCATTCGCCTGGCGATTGCAGAATCCGGGCACCGTCATGAGACAATGGATCCTCGCTGGGCTGGGTTGGCAGCCAAGTTCGGCGCGGGCTCCGAAGAACCCAGCAGTCAAATCGACAGCTCGAACAACGAGGAGAAGTAGACGTGGCCGTCCCCAAGCGCAGAATGTCGCGTTCCAACACCCGGTCGCGGCGCAGCCAGTGGAACACCACTGCGCCGACGCTCGTCACCTGCCCGAACCGGGGTTGCGGAGAGAAGAAGCTGCCCCACGTGGCGTGCCCGTCGTGCGGCACCTACAACGGCCGTCAGGTGACCGCGCCCGTCTAATCGGTATTCACGTGACGAGCAAGTCCTCCGAAACAGCTACCGAGGGCGGCGAAGAGAGCCACGAGTCTCTCCTCGCCGCCCTCGGCGTGCCTCTGGACGCAGAACTGCTGTCCTTGGCGCTCACCCACCGCTCGTACGCCTACGAGAACGGCGGGTTGCCCACCAACGAACGTCTCGAGTTCCTCGGCGATGCCGTCCTCGGGCTCGCGGTGACCGAAAAGCTCTACCTCACCCACCCGGACAAGTCCGAGGGCGAACTCGCCAAGATCCGCGCGAGCGTCGTCAACATGCACGCGCTCGCCGAGGTGGCGCGCGGTCTCGGAGAGGGCGGGCTCGGAGTGCATCTCCTGCTCGGCAAGGGCGAGGAACTGACGGGCGGACGTGACAAGGCCAGCATCCTGGCCGACGGAATGGAATCGCTCCTCGGCGCCGTCCATCTCGCCCACGGCATCGACGTCGCGCGCGAAGTGGTTCTGCGCCTGTTCGCCGCACTGCTCGAACGCGGCCCGCGCCTCGGTGCCGGTCTGGACTGGAAGACGAGTCTGCAGGAACTCACCGCAGAACGCGGTCTCGGTGTTCCCGCCTACGAGATCACCGCCACCGGTCCGGATCACGACAAGGAATTCACCGCCACCGCCCTCATCGGTGGCAATCCCTACGGCACCGGTGTCGGACGTACCAAGAAGGAAGCCGAGCAGAAGGCCGCGTCGGCCGCGTGGAACGCGCTGACCGAGGGCACTGCTGCCGAGACCGGTGAGGCCGGGGCTTCCGATCAGCAGTCCGGATCCGCCGACACGCCCACCGAGGACAACTGACCGCAGGTGCCCGAACTTCCCGAGGTCGAGGTGGTCCGTCGCGGACTCGACGCGCACGTCGTCGGCGCGACTGTGGACTCGGTGCAGGTGCTGCATCCGCGTGCCGTCCGCCGGCACGAGCCCGGTCCGCGCGATCTCGCACTGCAGGTGACCGGTCAGAAGGTCGCTTCGGTCGAGCGTCGCGGCAAGTACATGTGGCTCGTGCTCGAACCGGCCGATCTGGCTCTCGTGGTGCATCTGGGGATGAGCGGGCAGATGCTCGTGCAGCCTCCGACCGTGCCGGACGAGAAGCATCTGCGTATCCGCGCCGTCCTCGACAACGGTGCCGATCTGCGTTTCGTCGACCAGCGCACCTTCGGAGGCTGGGCCCTGGCCCCGCTCGTGGAGATGGACGGTGATCGTCTGCCGCTGCCGGTCGCGCACATCGCCCGCGACCCGATGGATCCCCGGTTCGACCCGGATGCGGTCGTGGCCGTGCTGCGCACCAAGCACACCGAGATCAAGCGTGCGCTGCTCGACCAGACCGTCGTCTCCGGCATCGGCAACATCTACGCCGACGAAGCGCTGTGGCGCGCAAGGATTCACGGCAACCGGCCCACCGACGCGCTGTCGCGTCCGAAGCTCCGGTCGGCTCTCGATGCGGCCACCGAGGTGATGGCGGAGGCCCTCGGCCAGGGTGGTACGTCGTTCGACGCCCTCTACGTCAACGTCAACGGGGAGTCCGGCTACTTCGAACGCTCCCTGAACGTCTACGGACGAGAGAACGAGCCGTGCCGACGCTGCGGCGCGCCGATCCGCCGCGAGAAGTTCATGAACCGCTCGTCGTACAGCTGCCCGAAGTGTCAGCCACGACCGCGAACGACCCGGTAGCGCACGCGCATACCGGGCCGTTCGGAACGATGGTGGTTCAGATGTCGAAGAAGACCGTCTCGGCGCCACCGTCCGGAGTGTCCTGCAGCCGGATGTCGATCGTGTAGACGGTGCGTCCGTCGCGCTCGGAACGCGACGCGATCAGGGTGTTGCGCCGCACCTCCCATTCGATGCCCTTCAGGACGGGATCCTCGGCGTTGAGCTCGGCCTCGTCCTCGAAGTAGACCCGCGTGTGCAGCCCGAGGTTGATGCCGCGCGCGAAGATCACCAGCAGGATGTGGGGTGCCGAGACGGAGCCGTCGGGGTTGGTGACGGCCCCGGGCTTGATCGTCTCGATCGTGAACACGCCCGTCTCGAAGTCGCCGCCGGTGCGTCCCCAGCCGCGGAAGTTCGGATCGAGATCCTTGTCCTGTGCGTCGTCCGGATGTGCGTACCGGCCGTGCGCGTTCGCCTGCCAGCTCTCGAGCAGGGCGTCGCGCACCGGGGTGCCGGTGCCGTCGATGACGCGGCCCTCCAACACGATTCGCTCGCCCTCGGTCTCGTCGGTGACGAGGACGTTGCCGAAGTTGTTGTCGAAGATGTCGAAGCCGGCCTGCTGTGGCGCGAGCCCGATGTGGACGTACGGGCCGCCGGTCTGCGAGGGCGTCTCCGGGAAACGCGTGACCATCGCGCGGGGGAGCAGCGGGGGCACGGGCCGGTAGGGATCGGTGGGCAGGCTCATCGCGGGGCTCCCGGGAGGTCGGTGTTCTCGAAGAAGGTGGCGCGGCGACCGCGCAGGGTGATGTCCCAGCGGTAGGCGCGGGCGTCGAACGGCGCGTTGGAGGCGGGATCCTCCTGGGCGATCAGGCTGCGGAGCTGATCCACGGTCGGGATCGTCCGCGCGATCGGGCACTTCTCGATGAGCGGGTCGCCCTCGAAGTACAGCTGGGTGATCAGGCGCTGCGCCCACCCACGGCCGAGGATCGACACGTGGATGTGCGCCGGGCGCCAGGCGTTGCGGCTGTTGCCCCACGGATATGCGCCGGGCTTGATCGTCCGGAACTGGTAGTAGCCGTTCGCGTCCGTGAGCATCCGCCCGCAACCGCCGAAGTTCGGATCGATGGGGGCGAGATAGGTGTCCTTCTTGTGGCGGTACCGGCCACCGGCGTTGGCCTGCCACACCTCGACGAGTGCGCCCTCGACCGGATTGCCGAACTCGTCCTTGACGAAGCCGTGGACGATGATGCGCTCACCGATCGGCAGGCCGTCCTTCGAGAAGTTCAGGATCAGGTCGTTGTCGAGAGCGCCGAGCTCGTCGCTGCGGAAGACGGGTCCGGTGATCTCCGACAGGGTCGGCTTCGGCGTGATGAGCGCGTTCCGCGGTGCGCGCAGCACCGACGTGCGGTAGCCGGGGGTGAGCGCGGGTGGGTGCAGCGTGTGGTCGCGCTCGACGTATTCGCCGGTGGACATGCGATCTCCGATCTCTGAGCTGTGGACACAACCATAAGGTGAAGAAAAACTCATGTAAATTGACAAAACAGCAGTTGATTCATAACTTTCAGTAATGCAATCCGCGTTCGGTCCGTCCTCGTCCGTCCCGGAGCAGGCGCGACGCATCCGCCTCCGGCACCTGAGATGTTTCGTCACCGTCGCGCGCGAGGGTCAGGTCGGTCGGGCCGCCGAGCTGTTGCAGTTGAGTCAGCCGGCCGTCACGAAGACACTCAACGAGCTCGAGGTGCTCGCCGGAGCGAAACTCCTCGACCGCGGCCGACACGGTGCGCGCCTCACCGCGGCGGGTCACCGCTTCCTGCGATACGCGCAGGACGTCAGCACCTCACTGGACGCAGCTGTGGCCGCACTGGCGGGAGCGGCCGAACCCGCCCGCGAGCCGCTGCGGATCGGGGCCCTGCCCACCGTGGCCGGGTCCGTACTCCCCGAAGCTCTGGCGGAGCTGCGCCGCGTGCGCGCCGATCTGGACATCCGGATCCGCACCGACCCCAATGCCGTCCTGCTGTCGGCGCTCGCCGCCGGCGCCCTCGACGTCGTCCTCGGGCGCATGGCCGAACCGTCCCGGATGGTGGGGCTGTCGTTCGAGCTCCTGTACGCCGAGACGCTGATCCTCGTCGTCCGGCCCGGCCACCCCCTCGCCGGGCGTTCCGTCTCCGTCGCCGACACGCTCGAACACCCCCTGGTGGTCGCGACCAGCGGAACCGTGCCGCGCCACGCGACCGAGGCGTTGTTCGAACGTCACGGCCTGCGACTGCCGGTCGGGCTGATCGAGACACTCGACCTCGCCGTGGCACGCGGGGTGGTCCGGCGCAGCGACGCCGTGTGGATCACCACCGAACGCGCGGCCCGGGACGACCTCGCCGACGGCGTGGTCCGGCGCCTGGACGTGCCCACCGCGGGCACCGTCGAACCGGTCGGAGTGCTGCGACGCAGCGCCGACGCCTCGTCCGCCGCGGTCGAGGACTTCGTGACCATCCTGCGCGACATCCCGGTCGACGGGACATGGCAGGATTTCCCCCATGGCTGACCAGACTTCCGACCTTCCCGCCACCGAGCTGTGGGTCGAGCGCACCGGCACGCGCCGCTACACCGGACGCAGCTCCCGCGGCGCCGAGGTGCTCATCGGCTCGGAGAGCGTCGAGGGCGTCTTCACCCCGGGCGAGCTGCTCAAGATCGCGCTCGCCGCGTGCTCCGGCATGGCTTCGGACTTCCCGCTGTCCCGCCGGCTCGGCGACGACTACGACGCGACGATCCGCGTCTCCGGTGCCGCCGACCGCGAGAACGAGGTCTACCCGCACCTCGAGGAGGAGATGGCCCTCGACCTGTCGGAGCTCGACGCAGACGCACGGGACCGCCTCATCGCCCTCGTCGAACGCTCCGTCGACAAGGTGTGCACGGTGGGCCGCACCCTCAAGGCGGGCACCGAGGTCTCGCTGACGATCACCCCCGAGGACTGATCGATGAGCGCCCCCGCAGACGTCGAACGGCTCACGGCGTGGGTGCACGGCCGCGTCCAGGGGGTCGGTTTCCGCTGGTTCACGCGTGCCCGCGCACTCGAACTCGGTCTCGTCGGGCACGCGACGAATCATCCCGACGGTCGCGTCATGGTCGTGGCCGAAGGCCCCCGGCCGGCACTCGAACAGCTCCTCGCGTGGCTGCGATCCGGCGACACCCCCGGTGAGGTGCGGCTCGTCGTCGAATCGTGGGATCCCGCGCGCGGCGACCTCGACGGTTTCGTCGAACGCTGACATCCGTCCTGTTTGTCCGTTCGGCTTGGTATCCTGCCGCGATCGGGTGCAAGCGGCCGGGGGGTCGCGGTCGGTGAGGGGGAGACATATGGGCAGGCGTGCACGTTCGACGATGGTGGCGGCAGCAGCCNNNNCGCTGTGGCAGTGGCACCCCTGGCCGCAGCACCGGCGGCGGCCGGTCCCACTGCCGCAGCACCGGCGGCGTTCGTTCCGGCTGCCTGCGCACCGCGGTCCGTCACGACGGTCGCGTCGGGGCTCGGTGTCCTCGAGAACCTGGCGTTCGACGAGCGGGGCGGTCTGCTCGTCTCGGACACCTCCTTCGTCGGCCCCGGAGCGCTGCGCCGGATCACTCCCGACGGCAGCGTGACCACCGTGCTGTCCGATGTGACCGGTCCGGGCGGCATCGTCGTCGACGTTCCCACCGTGTACCTGAACGTGGGCAACACGACCGTCTCGGGGTTGGCCGGGATCGCCGACGGCACGATCGACACGCTCGACCTCGACACGGGTGAACGCGGCACCCACGGCACCGGGCTGGTCATGCCCAACGGCCTCGGCCGGCTGTCGGACGGATCGATGCTCACCTCACGCGATCTCGGCGAGGTCGGACTCACCCTCGTGCCCGCCGGCGGTGGCGAGGCCCGCGTCGTCCGTACCGATCTCGGATCCGTCAACGGGATCGCCGTCGACGGCGACACCGTCTACACCGTGACGACCTTCGAGAACGTCAACCGGCTCCACATCCTCGACGCACGCGACCTCGAAGGACCAGTGCGCAGCATCGACCTGCCCGGGCCGGGGCTGCTCTCTATGCCCGACGACCTCACGATCGGTCCCGACGGCGCGCTGTACATCGCGCTCAACCTCGCCGGCGCGGTCCTGCGGGTCGATCCGGCGACCGGGCACAGCTGCCGCATCGCCGAGGGCATCCCGCTGATGTCCTCGCTCGCCTTCGGCTCGGGACCGGGCTGGGACCCGAACGTCCTGTACACGACCGGTTTCGACGGGACGGTCCGCGCGGTGCACCCGGCCTAGGAAAGCGGTCACAACCCGCCGGTAGAGTTCTCACCCATGTACCTCAAGAGTCTGACGTTGAAGGGCTTCAAGTCCTTCGCCTCGTCGACGACTCTGCGTTTCGAACCGGGCATCACCTGTGTGGTCGGCCCCAACGGGTCCGGCAAGTCGAACGTCGTCGACGCACTCACCTGGGTGATGGGGGAGCAGGGCGCCAAGGCCTTGCGCGGCGGCAAGATGCAGGACGTCATCTTCGCCGGAACCGCCGGCCGCCCACCGCTCGGACGCGCCGAGGTCACGCTCACCATCGACAACTCCGACGGCGCGCTGCCCATCGAGTACTCCGAGGTCTCCGTCACCCGCCGTATGTTCCGCGACGGCGCGGGTGAATACGAGATCAACGGCAGTTCCTGCCGTCTCATGGACGTGCAGGAACTGCTGTCCGACTCCGGTATCGGCCGCGAGATGCACGTCATCGTCGGTCAGGGCCGCCTCGCCGCGATTCTCGAATCCCGCCCGGAGGACCGACGCGCCTTCATCGAGGAGGCCGCCGGCGTACTCAAGCACCGCAAGCGCAAGGAAAAGGCGCTGCGCAAGCTCGACTCGATGCAGGCCAACCTCGCCCGCCTCACCGACCTCACCGCCGAGCTGCGCCGCCAGCTCAAACCGCTCGGCCGGCAGGCCGAGGTCGCGCGTCGTGCCCAGACCATCCAGGCCGACCTGCGCGACGCGCGGTTACGTCTGGTCGCCGACGACCTCGTCACGCGCCGCGCTGAACTCGCCGGGCACGACGAGCAGGAAAAGATGGTCCGGGAGCGGCTCGACACCGTGCTCGCGGCGTTCGACGACGCGAACGCCGAACTCGCCCGTCACGAACAGGCCCTCGCGCAGCTCACGCCGGGTGCCGAAGCGGCGTCGCAGACCTGGTTCCGGTTGTCCGCGCTCGCCGAGCGCGTCTCGGCGACCGTGAGGGTCGCGCAGGAACGCGCCCGGCACCTGCACGCCGAACCCGAGGACCGCTCCGGTCAGGATCCCGACGAGATGGAGGCCCGCGCCGACCGGATCGCCGCCGAGGAAGCGGAACTGGTCGAGGCCGTCGAGATCGCGCACGGAGCCCTCGAGGCGGCTCGCGAGCAGCTCGCCGCGCAGGAGGAGGCCGCAGCGGCCGCCGAACGTGCGCATCTGGCCGCGGTGCGTGCCGTCGCCGACCGGCGCGAGGGCCTCGCGCGTCTCGCGGGCCAAGTCGAGACGATGCGCACCCGCGCCGAGTCGATCGACGCGGAGATCGCGCGCCTGACCGTCGCCATCGAGGAGGCCCGCCTCCGTGGCGTCGCCGCACAGGCCGAGTTCGAGACCGCTCAGGCACGCATCGACGATCTCGACGCCGGTGAGATCGACGCCGACGCGCAGCACGAACGAGCCCTGGAAGCGCAGCGACTCGCCGACGAGCGGGTCACCGAACTGCAGGAGGCCGAACGCGCCGCGGGCAAGGAAGTCGCCTCCCTCGGCGCCCGCATCGAGGCCCTGTCGATGGGCCTCGAACGCACCGACGGTGCGGCCTGGCTGATCGACACGCGGTCCGGCGACGGACTCGTGGGGCGCCTCGCCGACCGGCTCCGGGTGTCCTCGGGATACGAGGCCGCCGTCGCAGCTGCCTTCGGCGCCGCGGCCGACGCCCTCGAGGTGGAGTCGGTCGACGCCGCGATCTCGGCGGTCGCAGCGCTCGCCGACGCCGACCAGGGTCGGGTGGCATTCGTCCTGCCCGGCACTGCCGGTCCCACCGACACCGGCGACCTGCCGTCCGGTGCCCGATGGCTCCGCGAGGTCGTCGAGTGCCCTGCCGACCTGCGCGGAGGCGTCGACGGCCTGCTGGCCCGCACCGTCGTGGTCGACGACCTGCCCACCGCCCTCGGGGTCTGCGCCGCCCGGCCCGACCTGCGCGCCGTGACGCGCGGGGGAGACCTCGCCGGTGCGGGCTGGGTGGTCGGTGGCTCGCACCGCGCTCCGAGCACCCTCGAGATCCAGGCGGCGATCGACACTTCCCGTGCCGGTCTCGAACAGGCCGAACGCCGCTCCGAGGAACTGGCCGCAGCCCTCGCGGGCGCACTCGCGGAGCAGGCCGAACGTGCCGAACACGTCGAACAGACCCTCGCCGCGCTCAACGAGTCCGACGCGGCGATGTCGGCCGTCTACGAACAACTCGGCCGGCTCGGCCAGGCGGCGCGCACCGCCCACGCCGAATCCGGACGGCTCGCGGCCCAGCGCACCGAAGCGGAGAAGGAACGCGACGCGGCGCGGGAGAAGCTGGTCGAACTCGAGGAGCGACTGCGCTTGGCCGAGGACGACTCGGCCGGAAGTAGCGACGGTGCCGGCACCGATCACACCGCCGCCGAGCGGGAGATGGCCGCGGCCGCCCTCGCCGAGGTCCGGGCCGTCGAGGTCGAGGCGCGACTCGCGGCGCGCACGGCCGAGGAACGTGCCGAAGCGCTTCGGGGCAAAGCGGATTCGCTTCGTCGTGCCGCGCAGGCCGAGCGCGAGGCCCGTGCTCGTGCCGAACGTGCCCGGATCGCGCGTCGTCAGGCGGCGGCCGTCGCCGCTGCGGTGGCCGAATCAGGGCAGCGACTCGCCGAACAACTCGAGGTGGCCGTGGCGACGGCACTCGCACAGCGCGACGACCTGAACCGGCGCCGCGCCGAATGCGCCGAGCAGCTCGAACGGGCCCGCGAACTCGTCCGCGAACTGTCCGTGCAGCGCGACCAGCTCACCGACGCGGTGCATCGCGACGAGGTGGCCCGGGCGCAGGCCTCGCTCCGGATCGAGCAGCTCGAACAGACCATCCTCGAGCAGCACGGCATCGCCCTCCACGACCTCGTAGCCGAGTACGGCCCCGACGTGCCGCTGCCGCCCACGCCGCTGGAGATGGCCGAGTACGAGCAGGCACGCGAACGCGGCGAACAGGTGGTCGCTCCGCAACCGATGCCCTACGACCGGGCCACCCAGGAGCGGCGGGCCAAGCGCGCAGAGAAGGATCTCGCGACGCTCGGGCGCGTCAACCCGCTCGCGCTGGAGGAGTTCGCGGCCCTCGAGGAGCGGTACAACTTCCTGTCGACCCAGCTCGAGGACGTCAAGAGCGCCCGCAAGGACCTGCTCGCCGTCGTCGAGGAGGTCGACGCGCGGATCCTGCAGGTGTTCACCGAGGCCTACGCCGACGTCGAGCGCGAGTTCGAACAGGTCTTCGCGAAGCTGTTCCCCGGCGGGGAGGGACGGCTCGTGCTCACCGACCCGAGCGACATGCTCACCACCGGCATCGAGGTCGAGGCCCGCCCGCCGGGCAAGAAGGTCAAGCGCCTGTCGCTGCTGTCGGGCGGCGAGAAGTCCCTGACCGCGGTGGCGATGCTGGTCGCGATCTTCCGGGCCCGTCCGTCGCCCTTCTACGTGATGGACGAGGTCGAGGCCGCGCTCGACGACACCAACCTGCGACGGTTGATCGGGCTGTTCGAGCAGCTGCGCGAGAAGTCCCAACTCATCGTCATCACGCACCAGAAGCCGACGATGGAGGTCGCCGACGCGCTGTACGGCGTGAGCATGCGGGGCGACGGCATCACCCGGGTCATCTCGCAGCGACTGCGCGGACGCGAGATCGCGACACCGGTCCCCGAACCGGAGGAAGAGCTCCAAGCCTGACAGTATGGGTGCGTGAGTACCGGAGCCTGGATAGTCATCGCCGCCGCGCTGGCGGTCGTTCTCGTCGCGCTCGTCGTCGGTCTGACCCTCTACCGGCGGCGGCAGGTGTCGCTGAAGGCGCCCGAGACCCCGCAGCTCGATTCCGCCGAGACCAAGGACCGCTCGGGCGGTTACAAGGCGCAGAGCGGATTCAGTTTCTCGCAGGGCACGGTCGCGCCACCGGCGCCGGCCCCCCGGCCTGCGCCGAAACCGGCACCGAAGCCTGCGGTGAAGCCGGAGCCCGCGCCCCGCACGGTGCCGTTGCCGGAGGAGATCACCGAAGCTCCGCCGAGCGCACCCGCACCCGCGGAGCCGAAGGCGGAACCGGCGCCTGCGCCGAAGGTCGAACCGAAGCCCGAGCCGAAGGTCGAGCCCAAGCCCGAGCCGGAGCCTGCGGAGCCGAAGCCTGCCGAACCGGAGCCGGTCGAGCCCGAGGTCGCCCCGGAGCCGGAGCGTCCCGCTCCCGAGCCCGTCGAGCCCGAGGTCGAGCCCGCCCCGGCGACAGAGACCGTCGCCGAACCCGAGGTCACCGAACCCGAGGTCGTCGAACCGGAAATCGTCGAACCGGCCGGACCGGCCGCTGTTCCGCCGGCAGCGCCGATCGAGGAGATCGAACCCACCGCAGGTCGCCTCGTCCGCCTGCGCGGCCGTCTGGCCCGCTCGCAGTCGGCGGTCGGCAAGAGCCTGCTCGGTCTGCTCGGTGGCGGCGACCTCGACGAGGACTCCTGGGAGGAGATCGAGGACACGCTGCTCGTCGCTGACCTCGGCGCCGCGACGACCACCAAGATCGTCGACCGTCTGCGTGAGGAGATGGTCGTGAACAACGTGCGCAGTGAGGCCGACGCCCGCGCCGTGCTGCGCAGCGTGCTCGTCGACGAGCTCCGTCCCGAGCTCGACCGTTCCATCCGGGCCCTTCCGCACGAGGACCATCCCGCCGTGCTGCTCGTCGTCGGTGTCAACGGCACCGGCAAGACCACGACGACCGGCAAGCTCGCCCGCGTGCTCGTCGCGGACGGACGCCGGGTGCTGCTCGGCGCCGCCGACACCTTCCGTGCCGCGGCCGCCGACCAGCTGCAGACCTGGGCCGAACGCGTCGGCGCCGAGGTCGTCCGCGGCAAGGAGGCCGCCGATCCGGCCGCGGTGGCGTTCGATGCCGTCGCGAGGGGCATCGACAACGGTGTCGACGCGGTCCTCGTCGACACCGCCGGCCGCCTGCACACCAAGACCGGCCTGATGGACGAGCTCGGCAAGGTCAAGCGCGTCGTGGAGAAGAAGGCCGCCGTCGACGAGGTGCTGCTCGTCCTCGACGCGACGATCGGCCAGAACGGTCTGATGCAGGCCCGCGTGTTCGCCGAGGTCGTCGACATCACCGGTGTGGTGCTCACCAAGCTCGACGGAACCGCCAAGGGCGGCATCGTCTTCCAGGTGCAGCACGAACTCGGCGTCCCGGTGAAGCTGGTGGGTCTCGGTGAGGGCGCCGACGATCTCGCCCCCTTCGAACCGGAAGCCTTCGTGGACGCCCTGTTGGGCTGATCGACGCTGCCCTGCTGGGCTGATACACACAGCCCTGCTGGGCTGATCCGCACCGCGTCCGTTGTTCCGGCCGCTGTCCGCNAGCGGCCGGTTCCGTCGGTGGGGATGCGGTGTCCGAAAAGTGTGAAACAAGGATGAAACAAGGTCGGTTCTTGCGTTCACGCCCACGAAACAGCGCGGCGCCTCCACGGAAACATCCGGGCAGCAAGCTTTCCCTCGACAACGCGCCGATCGGCGCGGCCTACAGGGAGGTTGCAAGTGGAGGAAGTGGTGAACACCGGCGACGCAGCGTGGATGCTGATAGCAGCGTCGCTCGTGCTTCTGATGACCCCGGGCCTGGCGTTCTTCTACGGCGGGATGTCCCGTTCCAAGTCCGTGCTCAACATGATGATGATGTCCTTCGGCGCGATGGCCGTGATCGGGGTCATCTACGTCCTGTGGGGCTGGTCGATGTCCTACGGCAACGAGAGCGTGCTCGGGATCTTCGCGAACCCGTTCGAGCAGTTCGGTCTGCAGGGAGCCATGTACGGCGAGGATGGTGAGTTCCTTGCAAGTGGTTCGGGCAACTACCCGCAGATCATCGACATCGGTTTCCAGGTGACCTTCGCGATCATCACCACCGCCCTGATCAGTGGTGCGCTGGCCGAGCGCGTGAAGTTCGGTACGTGGATGGCGTTCGCGGCCATCTGGGTCACCTGCGCCTACTTCCCGCTCGCCCACATGGTGTGGGGTGGCGGCCTGCTCTCGGGCTCCGAGGACAGCATCGCAGCGGCCATGTTCGGCACCGTCGAGGACGGCGGAGAGGTCAGCGCCGCGGTGGAGCCGATCGACTTCGCCGGTGGCACGGTCGTCCACATCAACGCCGGTATCGCCGCTCTCGTCCTGGCCGTCGTCATCGGCAAGCGTGCCGGCTTCGGTCGCACCGCCTTCCGTCCGCACAACCTGCCGTTCGTCATGCTCGGTGCCGCGCTGCTGTGGTTCGGATGGTTCGGCTTCAACGCCGGCTCCGCGTTCGCCGCCGACGGTACTGCCGGCCTGGCCTGGGTCAACACCACCACCGCCACCGCCGCCGCCATCCTCGGCTGGCTCCTCACCGAGCGCATCCGTGACGGCAAGGCCACCAGCCTCGGTGCCGCGTCCGGTGCCGTCGCCGGCCTGGTCGCAATCACCCCCGCTGCCGGCTCGCTGAGCCCGGTCGGATCGATCGCCCTCGGCGTCATCGCCGGTGTCCTGTCCGCCCTCGCCGTGGGTCTGAAGTACAAGTTCGGTTACGACGACTCGCTCGACGTCGTGGGTGTCCACCTCGTGTCCGGCCTGTGGGGCACGGTCGCCATCGGCTTCCTCGGCACCGAGACCGGATTGTTCTACGGTGGCGATTACAAGCAGCTCGTCATCCAGATCGTCATCGCAGTCGTCGCCCTGGTGTTCACCGCCATTGTCACCGCGGTGATCGCCTTCGCACTCAAGCCCATGGGCTGGCGTGTGAGCGACGAGGAAGAGGCCCGCGGTATCGACGAAGCCGAACATGCGGAATCCGCATACGACTTCGCGCCGGCTCTCAAGTGATAAGAAGACCACGACAGCGAGCAGGGATGACAGCGGCCAGCGGGCTCTGGGAAGGATGAGGATATGAAGCTGATCACGGCGATCATCAAGCCGTTCACGCTCGAGGACGTCAAGGCAGGCCTGGAGCAGGCCGGTGTGCTGGGAATGACAGTCAGCGAGGTGCAGGGGTACGGCCGCCAGAAGGGCCACACCGAGGTCTACCGCGGAGCCGAGTACTCCGTCGACTTCGTGCCGAAGGTCCGCGTCGAGGTCGTCATCGACGACTCCGCTGTCGACAAGGTCGTCGAGACCATCGTCGAGGCCTCCCGTACCGGCAAGATCGGCGACGGCAAGGTGTGGGTCACGCCCGTGGAAGCCGTGGTCCGGGTCCGCACCGGAGAACGAGGTTCGGATGCGCTCTGACCCCCAGGGGTCCGGCACTCGAGGCCCTGATCCCGCTGCTTCGGCAGCGGGGTCGGGGCCTTCGGTGTCCTCGGCCCGCAAAACCGCACCGGCGG
>NZ_JBKFBA010000004.1:186076-187098 GCF_053345925.1 Rhodococcus sp. C26F | reverse complement strand
CGCCGATCTCGCGGCCGCCCGCGACACCCTGCTCTCCGGCGGCCCCCGCAGCCGCCGCCTCGACACCGTGGCCCTGCGTCACGCCCTCGTGGACCTGCACGAATTCTGGTTGACGACGAAGGGCTCCGAACTCGGCATCAAGCGCGAGGGAGGCTTCGCCATTGTCGCCGTCGGGGGTCTCGGACGCCGCGAGATGCTCCCGTACTCCGATCTCGATCTCATCCTCCTCCACGACGACATGGCGCCGTCCGTCGTGTCGAAGGTCGCCGACGAGCTCTGGTACCCGCTGTGGGACGCGCACATCAAGCTCGACCACAGTGTCCGGACGGTGCCCCAGGCCCTCCAGGTGTTCTCGTCCGATCTGACGGCCGCGCTGGGAATGCTCGAGGCGCGGCACATCGCGGGCGACGCCCAGCTGAGCAATCTGCTCATCGGTGGTGTGCGACGTCAGTGGCGCACCGGCATCCGGTCCCGCTTCGACGAACTCATCGAGATGACCGAGGTGCGATGGCAGCGCAGCGGGCAGATCGCCCACCGGGCCGAACCCGACCTCAAGAGCGGTCGCGGCGGGTTGCGGGACGTGCAGTTGCTCAATGCCCTGTCCGTTGCGCAGCTCACCGACGGCATGCCGGGACTCGGACCCGACGTCCCGGGCGGCGGACTCGCGGCCGCCCACCGGCGACTGCTCGACGTACGCACCGAGCTGCACCGCGTCGCCGGCCGCTCCCGCGACCAGCTGCGCGCGCAGGACGCCGACGAGATCGCCGCGGCGCTGCGGATCGGCGACCGTTTCGATCTTGCGCGGGTGCTCACCGAATCGGCCCGCACGATCAGCTATTCCGTCGACGTCGGTCTGCGCACCGCGGCCAATTCGCTGCCGCGCAAGGGTCTGTCGCGTCTGCGTCGCGGACCGGTGCGGCGTCCGCTCGACGAAGGGGTCGTCGAGCACGGGGGAGAGGTCGCCCTCGCACGCGACGCGCATCCGCGTCGCGATCCGGGCCTGATCACGCGGGTCGCGGCGG
>NZ_JBKFBA010000004.1:174679-186047 GCF_053345925.1 Rhodococcus sp. C26F | reverse complement strand
CCCGTCTCGGCGGCCACGCTCACCCGACTCGCCGATCACGCACCGGAGCTGCGCGAACCCTGGCCCCGCGAAGCCCTCGACGACTTCCTGGTGCTGCTCGGCTCGGGACGTCGCGCGGTCGACGTCATCGAGTCGCTGGACCGCACCGGACTGTGGGGGCGGTTGCTCCCCGAATGGGGTGCGGTGCGCGACCTGCCGCCCCGCGACGCCGTCCACACGTGGACCGTGGACAGGCACCTCGTCGAGACCGCTGTGTACGCGAGCGAACTGACGACGCGGGTCGCCCGTCCGGACCTGCTCGTCCTCGGCGCGTTGCTGCACGACATCGGGAAGGGACGCGGCGGCGACCACAGCGTGGTCGGTGCCGAACTGGCCCTGCAGATCGGGCGGCGGATGGGCCTGTGGCCTTCGGATCTGGCGCTGCTCACCTCGATGGTGCGGCACCATCTGCTCCTGCCGCACACCGCGACCCGCCGCGACCTCGACGATCCGGAGACCGTGGCCGCGGTCGTCGGCGCCCTCGACGGGGATCCGGTGCTGCTCGACCTGCTCCACGCCTTGGCCGAGGCGGATTCGCAGGCCACCGGCCCGGGGGTGTGGGGGGACTGGAAGGCGTCGCTGATCCGGGAACTCGTGCGCCGCTGCCGCATGATGATGGCGGGGGACGAGCTGCCGGCACCGGATCCGATCGATCCCGCCCTCGCGAACCTCGCCGAGGACGGCGCCCTGCACGTCGCGCTCGAACCACGTGAGGACGGCCGCAGCTTTTCCGCGACCTTCGTCGCGCCCGACGAGCGGGGCGTGCTCTCCGACGAGGCCGGCGTGCTCTCCCTGCACGGTCTGCGGGTGCTGTCGGCCTCGATCGGCAGTCACGCCGGCAGCACGGTCAACAGCTTCGTCGTGGCCCCGAGATTCGGCTCACCGCCCGAAGCGGCGCTGCTCCGGCAGGAACTCGTGCGGGCGCGCTCCGGCGACCTGGACCTCCTCGGTGCCCTCGAGGCCAAGGATCGCGCCGAACGCGAGAGCCGGCTTCCCGAGCGAACGGCCCGGGCGGTTCCCGTCAGCGCCGCTCTCGCGCCGCCGCGGATCATCTGGTTCGAAGGCTCCGAAGCGGATCAGGTGGTGCTCGAGATCCGATCGGAGGACCGGATCGGTCTGCTGTGCCGTCTCGCGGACGTCTTCGAGCGTGTCGGAGCCGACGTGCGGTGGGCGCGGGTGAGTACGCTGGGTTCGACGGTGATCGACTCGTTCTGTGTCGATCTCGCCGGTGCCCACACCCGTGTCTCCCGGGAACATCTCGAGAAGGAACTGCTGTCGGTCCTGCCTGCGCCCGAGCCGCCCGCGCCCGCCGACAGATCGTGACCGACGGATCGTGACCGCGCGGGCGGCCCGCCCTGTGGCGTGGCCACCCGCGGTCGCGACGGATCGGGAGCGGTTACCCTGGTTCGCAGCAATGTCCGCATCTTCGTCAGAGCTCAGGAGCGCATTCGGTGTTCGAATCCCTTTCCGACAGGTTGACAGGGGTCCTGAAGGACCTGCGCGGCAAGGGGCGGCTGTCCGACGCGGACATCGACGCGACCTGCCGTGAGATCCGCCTCGCCCTGCTCGAGGCCGACGTCGCGCTGCCCGTCGTGCGCGAGTTCATCAAGAAGATCAAGGTGCGCGCCAAGGGCGCCGAGGTGCACAGCGCGCTGAACCCGGCCCAGCAGGTCGTCAAGATCGTTAACGAGGAACTCGTCGGGATCCTCGGCGGCGAGACCCGTCGTCTGCAGTTCGCGAAGACCCCGCCGACGGTCATCATGCTCGCCGGCCTGCAGGGTGCCGGTAAGACCACCCTCGCGGGCAAGCTCGCGAAGTGGCTCAAGGCGCAGGGGCACACCCCGATGCTGGTCGCCTGCGACCTCCAGCGCCCCGGCGCTGTCACCCAGCTGCAGGTGGTCGGTGAGCGTGCCGGCGTGTCGGTCTTCGCGCCCCATCCCGGCACCTCCATCGGCGGAGGCGAGAACGAACTCGGAGTCACCGCTGCCGACCCGATCGTCGTGGCAGAGCAGGGCATCGCCGAGGCGCGCAACAAGCAGTACGACGTGGTCATCGTCGACACCGCCGGTCGCCTCGGTATCGACCAGGAACTCATGGCGCAGGCCGCGGGCATCCGCGACGCGGTGCAGCCCGACGAGGTCCTGTTCGTCCTCGACGCGATGATCGGTCAGGACGCCGTGAGCACCGCCGAGGCGTTCCGCGAGGGTGTCGGCTTCACCGGCGTGGTGCTCACCAAGCTCGACGGCGACGCTCGCGGTGGTGCCGCGCTCAGCGTCCGCGAGCTCACCGGCCAGCCGATCATGTTCGCCTCCACCGGTGAGAAGCTCGAGGACTTCGACGTCTTCCACCCCGAGCGCATGGCCAGCCGCATCCTCGGGATGGGTGACGTGCTCACCCTGATCGAGCAGGCCGAGCAGGTCTTCGACGCCGAGCAGGCCGAGGCCACCGCCAACAAGATCGGTTCCGGCGAGCTCACCCTCGAGGACTTCCTCGAGCAGATGATGGCCGTGCGGAAGATGGGCCCCATCGCCAATCTCCTGGGCATGCTGCCCGGAGCCGGGCAGATGAAGGACGCCCTCGCCAACGTCGACGAGAAGCAGCTCGACCGCATCCAGGCGATCATCCGCGGCATGACGCCGGAGGAGCGCGCCAACCCGAAGATCATCAACGGCTCGCGGCGACTGCGCATCGCCAACGGTTCCGGTGTGAAGGTCTCCGACGTCAACCAGCTCGTCGACCGGTTCTTCGAGGCCCGGAAGATGATGACGGCCATGGCCGGCCAGATGGGCATGCCGGGCGCACGCAAGAACCAGCGCAAGAAGGGCAAGAAGGGGAAGAAGGGCGGTCGCGGACCGACGCCGCCGAAGGTGCGGGGCGGTATGCCCGGCGGCTTCCCCGGTCTCCCGGGTGGCATGCCCGCCGGGATGCCCGACCTGTCGAAGATGCCGAAGGGCCTCGACGAGCTTCCTCCGGGACTCGAGAACTTCGACCTGTCGAAGCTGAAGTTCCCCAAGAACTGAGCCGGCCGGGGATGACCGTGACCGAGGGTGATGCGCGTTCCTTCGTCGTGCGAGGCCGGTCGTTGGCCGACGGCGAACCCGTCGAACTGTTCGTCGGGGCCGACGGATCGTTCACGAACGAGCCCGGCCGCGACTCCGAGGTGCTCTGTGCCGACGGCTGGATCCTGCCGGGCCTCGTCGACGCGCACTGCCACGTCGGCATCCGGTTCGGCGGGGGAGCGGAGGACGAGGAGGGTCTGCTCGCGCAGGCCGTCACCGAACGCGACGCGGGTGTCCTGCTGCTCCGCGACGCCGGTTCGCCCGTCGACACCCGGGCCCTCGATCAGCGGGCGGACCTGCCCCGGATCATCCGGGCCGGCCGGCACATCGCCCTGCCCAAGCGCTACATCCGCGGGCTGCCCGTCGACCTCGAGGACGAGTCGCAGCTGCCCGACGAAGTGGCCCGTCAGGCCCGGGCCGGTGACGGTTGGGTCAAACTCATCGGCGACTGGATCGACCGGGAGGCCGGCGACCTCGCGCCGCTGTGGAGCGACGAGATCCTCGTCGAGGCGATCGCCGCGGCCCACCGCGAGGGCGCGCGGGTGACGGCGCACGTCTTCGGTGAGGACGCCCTGCCCGGACTGCTCGCGGCGGGGATCGACTGCATCGAACACGGCACTGGCCTGACCGACGAGACCATCGCGACGATGGCCGCCCACGGCACCGCGCTCGTGCCGACACTGGTCAACATCGAGAACTTCCCGGACATCGCCGCTTCGGCGACGCGATTCCCGGTGTACGCGGCGCACATGCGTGCTCTGTACGCGCGCCTCGACGAGACCATCGGCGCCGCCCACGAGGCGGGCATCCCGATCTACGCGGGCACCGATGCCGGTGGTCAGGTGCAGCACGGGCGCATCGCCGACGAGATCGCGTCGCTCGTGCGCGTGGGTCTCGACCCCACCGAGGCGTACGCGGCGGCGAGCTGGAAGGCCCGCGCATGGCTCGGGCACCCGAGTCTCGAACCGGGGACGTCGGCGGATTTCGTCGTGTACCGGGAGGATCCGCGCAGCGACCCCGCGGCCGCGCGTCCCGATCTCGTGGTGCTCCGCGGCCGGGTGGTCTCGGGGAGCCCCGCGCGGCTGTAGAGAGGGTGCGCGGAGTCACCGGGTGCCGGTTTCGTCCTGGCTCGCGCGTCTGGCAGAATGGTTCGCTGTCGTCGCATCCGGTTACGTACCGCGCGGCGGTCACAGGCTAGAGGCAAAACCGGGCGTGCCAGAAGGGCGCGTCGTCCGAATTGCACGTGACACGCGCCTCGGCGCACCCCGAAGGAGAACACAGCAGTGGCTGTCAAGATCAAGCTCACCCGTCTCGGCAAGATCCGCAACCCGCAGTACCGCATCGTCGTCGCGGACTCGCGCACCCGCCGCAACGGCCGGGCCATCGAGACCATCGGCAAGTACCACCCGAAGGAAGAGCCTTCGCTGATCGAGATCGACTCGGAGCGTGCGCAGTACTGGCTGAACGTCGGCGCGCAGCCGACCGAGCCGGTCCTCAACCTCTTCAAGATCACCGGTGACTGGCAGAAGTTCAAGGGCCTGCCGGGTGCCGAGGGCACGCTGAAGAAGGCGGAGCCGAAGCCGTCCAAGCTCGAGCTGTTCCAGGCCGCCCTCGCGCAGGCCGAGAACGAGCCGGCTGCCGAGGCCGTCACGCCCAAGAAGAAGAAGGCTGCCAAGGAAGAGTCCACCGAGGCCGAGTCCACCGAGGCCGCCGAGTAATGAGCGCCGTGGTCGCCGATGCCGTCGAGCATCTCGTTCGTGGAATCGTCGCCCATCCCGACGACGTCCGCGTCGACCTGATCGCGGGCCGTCGGGGCCGCACCGTCGAGGTGCACGTCAATCCCGACGACCTCGGCAAGGTCATCGGCCGCGGCGGTCGCACCGCGACCGCGCTGCGGACCCTCGTCACCGGAATCGGTGGCCGGGGTATCCGTGTCGACGTCGTCGACACCGACCGCTAGGCGAGCGTCGATGGAGCTCGTCGTGGGCCGTGTGGCCAAGTCGCACGGCATCAGAGGCGAAGTCGTCGTCGAGGTTCGCACCGACGAACCCGAGGAGCGCTTCGCCGTCGGCGCGGTCCTGCGTGGCCGTAAGCCTCGCGACAAGCACCTGCACGAGTACACAGTGGAAGCCGCCCNCTTCTGCTGCGCCTGCAGGGCATCGACGGTCGCGACGCCGCCGACGCACTGCGCGGGGTGCTGTTCGTCGTCGACAGCGCCGACCTTCCGCCGTCCGACGACCCGGACGAGTTCTACGACCACGAACTCGAAGGGCTGACGGTGCGGATCGTCGCCGGTCGCCCCGACGGCGGAACCGAGGTCGGCACCGTCCGCGAGGTCCTGCACACGGCCGCCGGCGAACTGCTGTCGATCCGGCCTGCCGGCCAGGAGCGCGGAGAGTTGCTCGTCCCGTTCGTCACCGAGATCGTCCCGACGGTGTCGGTCCGGGACGGCGTGATCGAGATCGATCCGCCCGAAGGACTCCTCGACCCCGACTTCGGGGAACCGCCGTCCAAGAAGAAGAAGTCGACCGAGGGGAAGCAGTAGTCCGTGCGGCTCGACGTCGTCACCATCTTCCCCGAATATCTCGAACCCCTGCGCGTCGCCCTGCTCGGCAAGGCGATCGACAAGGGCCTCATCTCCGTCGGCGTGCACAACCTGCGCGACTGGACGCACGACGTGCACAAGGCCGTCGACGACGCGCCCTACGGCGGCGGACCGGGCATGGTCATGAAACCCACCGTGTGGGGACCGGCGCTCGACGATGTGCTCGCCGGACCCGATGGTGAAACCGATCCCGACGTACTGCTCGTCGTCCCGACGCCCGCCGGCCGCCGCTTCGATCAGGCCACCGCACAACGGTGGTCGAAGGAGAAGCGGATCGTCTTCGCCTGCGGCCGCTACGAAGGAATCGACCAGCGCGTCTTCGACGATGCCGCGCGGCGCGTGCGCGTCGAAGAAGTGAGCATCGGCGACTACGTCCTCATCGGCGGGGAGGTCGCCGTCCTCGTCATGGTCGAGGCCGTCGTCCGTCTGCTGCCCGGTGTACTCGGCAATCAGCTGTCGCACCAGGAGGATTCGTTCTCCGACGGACTGCTCGAAGGGCCGAGCTACACCCGGCCGGCGGTGTGGCGCGACCTCGAGGTGCCGCCGGTGCTGCTGTCCGGCGACCACGGCAAGGTCGCTCGCTGGCGCCACGAGCAGTCGCTCGAACGCACCCGCGAACGACGACCCGATCTGCTCCCGTCCGACGACTGACGCCGGGCCCGACGGTCCTCAGGGCCGGTGCGCGCTTCCGAGCGTCGTCTCGACCGCCAGCGTGACGGTCTCGCGCGCGTGTTGCGCGCTCCCGTCGTCCGTCGCGTCGTACATCGCCGTGTCGGGCAGGAAACCGGTGTCGTAGAAGGGATCCGACTCGTCGTAGGTGACGGTCTCCCGTGCCGCGACCACGACCACGTAACGGCGGTCGTCGCCGAAGAACCCGGTGGACAGGTGCAGCCATTCACCGGCCAGGCAACACATCCACCCCTGCTTCACACCCAGCTCCGTGGAGTCGCCGAGACCCTCGGGAAGCCCGAAACGCTGGTCGTATCCGTCGATGCCCTCGTCGGTGAACTCCACCAGATGGCCGACGATCCGGGCCGCGCTCTCGTCACCGGAGGCGCTGTCGCCGAGCAGATCGTCGTACCAGGTCAGCAGGTCCGACGCCGTCGTGGTCGTGTTCCACCACCAGGACCCCGGATCCGGGGGAGTCGTGCCGGTCAGGTTGTGCCGCTCCACGACGTGCTCGACGATCTCGGGACCACCGTAGGTCTCCCACAACAGCGTCGCCGCGTTGTCGTCCGACGACCGCAGCATCGACCGGATCAACTCGTGGTCCTCGTCGGCGAGCGTCGCCTCGTCCGTCACCTCGCGGTACAGGACCTCCTCGGCGATGAACAGCTTCACCGTCGAGGCGGTCTCGAAGGGTTCGTCCGAACCGCCGAGCACGCGGGTCCCGGATTCACGGTCGAGCACGGCGACGGTCAGGCGCGCTCCGCGGCTGTCGGCGAGCGCGACGGCCGCGTCGATCTGTCGGGGCAGTTCGGCCGTCGACAGCGTCACGGTCGATTCGTCGGAATCGGTGTCCGTCACCGAGGCGAGACCGAGCGCCTCGTGCGGGAGCGGATGGGAGTCCATCGATTCGCAGCCGGATACGGCCAGTGCGGTGGCCACGCACAGCATCATCGCGCCCGATCGTGCGCGTCCGCGCCCGTGCTTCATGTCCGGTTCCTGCATTCCATTGTGCTGTGGACGATAGCGCCGGTCCACCCGGCAGCCTGCACGGACCCCGCGCGCGAGCGCGAGTGCCGTTACGCGCGCGGGCGCCCCACGGTCACAGGCGCGGGCGCCCACGCTGCCACAGGCGCGGGCGGGGGACGGCAACTGTAGGGTCGTTCGACGTGACGACCGAACTCGACACCGTGAACCGGCGGATCGCCCAGGAACTCGACGTCCGCGAAGACCAGGTCGCTGCGGCCGTGGGACTGCTCGACGGCGGCGCGACCGTGCCGTTCGTCGCGCGCTACCGCAAGGAGGCGACCGGTGGGCTCGACGACGCCCAGCTGCGCACCCTCGAGGAACGCCTCCGCTATCTGCGTGAACTCGACGAGCGCCGTGTCGCGATCCTCGAATCGATCGAGGCGCAGGGCAAGCTCGACGACACGCTGCGCGGACAGATCATGCTCGCCGACACCAAGGCGCGGCTCGAGGACATCTACCTGCCGTTCAAGCCGAAGCGGCGCACCAAGGCGCAGATCGCGCGCGAGGCCGGTCACGAACCTGTCGCCGACGCGCTCATCGGCGACCCCACCACCGACCCCGCCGGATACACCTCCGAGCAGCTCGACGGTGCGCGCGCCATCCTCGTCGAACGCTTCGCCGAGGACGCGGACCTCGTCGGCGAGCTCCGCGAGGCGATGTGGACGCGCGGCAAGGTGAGTTCCACCGTGCGGTCCGGCAAGGAGAACGACGGCGCGAAGTTCTCCGACTACTTCGAGTTCTCGGAACCGTTCACCCAGCTGCCCTCGCACCGCATTCTCGCCCTCCTGCGCGGCGAGAAGGAGGAGGTGCTGTCGCTGTCGTTCGATCCCGAGATCGACGAGCCGGTGCCCGGTGAGCGCAGCTACTACGAGGGCCGGATCGCGACGCGCTTCGGCATCGCCGACGAGGGACGCGCCGCCGACAAGTGGCTGCTCGACACCGTGCGGTGGGCGTGGCGCACCAAGCTGCAGATGTCGCTGTCGCTGGACATCAGGATGCGGCTGCGGCAGTCCGCCGAGAAGGACGCGGTCGACGTCTTCGCCGCCAACCTCAAGGACCTGCTGCTCGCCGCACCGGCCGGAACGCGACCGACGATGGGCCTCGACCCCGGCTACCGCACCGGCACGAAGGTCGCCGTCGTCGACGCGACCGGCAAGGTCGTCGACCACACCACCATCTATCCGCATCAGCCGCACAACAAGCGTGACGAGGCCCTCGCGGTGCTCGCCGCGCTGGTCGCGCGGCACGGTGTCGAACTGATCGCCATCGGCAACGGCACGGCGTCGCGTGAGACAGACGCTCTCGCAGCCGAACTCGTGTCGCTGGCGAAGGTGCCCGGGCTGACGAAGATCGTGGTGTCCGAGGCGGGCGCGTCCGTCTACTCGGCCTCCGAGTACGCCACCAAGGAACTCCCGGATCTCGACGTGTCCATCCGCGGTGCGGTCTCCATCGCACGCCGCCTGCAGGATCCGCTCGCCGAACTGGTCAAGATCGACCCGAAGTCGATCGGTGTCGGCCAGTACCAGCACGACGTGTCCGAGACGATGCTCGCGCGGTCGCTGGGCGCGGTCGTCGAGGACGCGGTGAACGCCGTGGGTGTCGACGTCAACACGGCATCTGTCCCGCTGCTGTCGCGGGTCTCGGGTATCACCGGCTCGCTCGCGGAGAGCATCGTCGCTCACCGCGACCAGAACGGTCCGTTCCGTGCACGGAGAGCGCTCAAGGACGTTCCGCGACTCGGCCCGAAGGCCTTCGAACAGTGCGCGGGCTTCCTGCGCATTCCCAACGGCGACGACCCGCTCGACGCGTCCGCGGTGCACCCCGAGGCGTATCCGGTGGTGCGGCGGATCGTCGACCGGACCGGCAGCAGCGTCCGCGAACTGCTCGGCAACACCGCGACCCTGCGGAAGCTGCGCGCCGACGAGTTCGCCGACGACCGCTTCGGTGTCCCGACCGTCACCGACATCATCTCCGAGCTCGAGAAGCCCGGCCGTGACCCGCGTCCGGAGTTCAAGACCGCGACCTTCGCCGCCGGTGTCGAGAAGGTCGCCGACCTGAAGCCCGGCATGGTCCTCGAGGGAGTGGTCACCAACGTCGCGGCGTTCGGTGCGTTCGTCGACGTCGGTGTGCACCAGGACGGCCTCGTGCACGTCTCCGCCATGTCGCGCAGCTTCGTGAAGGATCCGCACGACGTCGTCCGGTCCGGTGAGGTCGTCAAGGTGAAGGTCCTCGAGGTCGACGTCGCGCGTCAGCGCATCGGTCTGACGCTGCGCCTCGACGACGAGATCCCCACCCCGGGCGCCGAGAAGTCCGGAGGTCAGCCGCGCGGAGGTGCTCGTCGCCCCGGAGGTCAGGGCAGCGGCAACCAGGGCGGCGGTCGTGGACGCAGCGGTCAGGGCAATCGTGGGCAGCAGGGCCGTGGCGGCGACCGCCGTTCGACGCCGGCCGCCTCCGGATCCATGGCCGACGCCCTGCGACGCGCCGGTTTCGGCAACAACTGACGCGAATCACCGGGTCACTCCTGCAATGCTGTGGACATGAGATCCACGGTGGCCGGGGTGATCCGGTGATGCTCGACTGGATGCGGCGCGAGATCGTCGATCAGGGGCGCCTGCCGCTGCTGTTCTTCCTCCTCGGTTTCGTGGCCGCGTTCGTCTTCATCCGGATCAGCGTGCGGTTGATCCGCGCGCAGGTGCGCTGGTGGCCCGGAAACATCACCCCGGGCGGTCAGCACGTGCACCACGTGGTGTTCGGTGTCGTCACGATGGTGATCGCCGGTGGGGGACTGATCGCGATCTCCGAGGATGCCAACCGCGTCGCCGCGTGCATCCTCGCGGCGCTCTTCGGAGTCGGCGCCGCGCTGACCCTCGACGAGTTCGCCCTGATCTTCTACCTGAACGACGTGTACTGGGAAGAACAGGGACGGGTGTCCGTCGACGCCGTCTTCGTGGCGATCGCCGTGACCGGGATGTGGTTGCTCGGCCTGCGACCGTTCGAACTCGGGGACACCACGAACTTCGAGGACAGCGGTGACTGGGCCGGACGGGCCGCGCTGGTGGTGGCCGTGCTCGTGAACCTCCTGCTCGCCGCGATCGTCCTGGCGAAAGGAAAGATCTGGACGGGCCTGGTGGGGCTGTTCGTCGTTCCGCTGCTGTGGGTCGGCGCGATCCGGCTCTCCCGGCCCGGCGCGCCCTGGGCTCGCTGGCGGTACGGCAAGCGGCCCCGTCGCATGGCGCGCGCGCTCGAACGCGAACGTCGACTGCGGCGCCCGGTGATCCGCGCCAAGATCTTCGTGCAGGATCTCGTCGCGGGCGCACCGACGCTCGAAACCGTGCGGGGCAGTGTCGAGCACTCGCGCACCGCGACCGAGGCCGAACTGGACCGTCGCGTCAAGCCGGCGCCACCGCCGATTTCATCGATCGATGTTCCGTCTGGCACAATGGACGGGTTGCCCCGTTCGGGCACGCCTACCTGACCTGGGCACGAACCGGTCGAGCCCGCCACACGGCGGTCGCCGCCAGGTTCCTCTGCTCGAGCGAACAAGAGGATGAAAAACCGATGAACACCCTGGACTTTCTGGACGCCAAGTCGCTGCGCGACGACATCCCGGACTTCCGTCCCGGCGACACTCTCGATGTGCACGTCAAGGTCATCGAGGGCAGCAAGGAGCGTGTGCAGGTCTTCAAGGGCGTCGTGATCCGGCGTCAGGGCGGCGGCATCCGCGAGACCTTCACCGTCCGCAAGGTTTCCTTCGGCGTCGGCGTGGAGCGCACCTTCCCGGTCCACAGCCCCAACCTCGCCAAGATCGACGTGCTGACCCGTGGCGACGTCCGTCGCGCGAAGCTCTACTACCTGCGTGAGCTGCGCGGCAAGGCTGCCAAGATCAAGGAGAAGCGCTGATCTTCGGCCGCTGATCAGCCCCCTGGGCTGCTCGGCACGGCTCCCGAGCCACCCGATACAGCATCCGACG
>NZ_JBKFBA010000004.1:111032-174660 GCF_053345925.1 Rhodococcus sp. C26F | reverse complement strand
TCGTCGTTGTGGGCAGCGGTCTGTCGCTCACCCGTCCGGCCGACGGTCGTCCTCGGCGGGCCGCCGTGCCGCAGACGCTAGTCTGTCGAGGTGGCAGATTCCCCGCACGATCCGGCTCGACCGGATGTGAACCGCAACGATGTTCGAGGTTCGGCTCGGAGCGATCGAGCCGACGGTGCACACCACCGGCGCGAGGACCCCGCAGCGAACGACACCGCCCCGAAGGCGAAGAAGCAGAAGTCGTTCTGGCGTGAACTGCCGATCCTGGTCGTCGTCGCACTGGCCCTGAGCTTCCTGCTGCAGACCTTCGTGGCGCGGGTCTATCTCATCCCCTCGGAGTCGATGGAGCCGACACTGCACGGCTGCCCGGGCTGCACCGGCGACCGCATCGTCGTCGAGAAGGTGGGATACCGCTTCACCGACCCCCGTCCCGGCGACGTCATCGTCTTCGAAGGCCCCGACTCGTGGTCGGCCGGCTACACCTCGACCCGTTCCGACAACGTCGTCGTGCGGGGACTGCAGGAGATCGGTTCGCTCGTCGGCGTCGTGCCGCCGGACGAGAACGACCTCGTCAAGCGCGTGATCGCGACCGGCGGGCAGACGGTGGAATGCTGCGACGACCAGGGCCGTGTCCTCGTCGACGGTGTCCCGCTCGACGAGCCGTACGTGACCATGGACTTCCCGTTCACCCCGGGTGTCGTCACCTGCGAGACCGAGGTCCCCTCCGGGCGTTGCTTCGGGCCCGTCACCGTGCCCGAGGGCCACGTCTGGGTGATGGGCGACAACCGCAGCAACTCGGCCGACTCGCGCTACCACGTCGGGGACGAGCATCAGGGCTCGATCCCGCTGGACAATGTCATCGGAAAAGCCCGCTTCATCGTGCTGCCTCCCGGCCGATGGGGCCTGATCGACTCACCGGAGATCCTTCCCTCGTGACTGCTTGGCCACCTCGACCCGTGATCCGTCGCTCCTCCGGACTGCGCACCATGGAGTCCGCGCTCGCGCGGTGCGGTCTCGGTCCGGTCGCGGGGGTCGACGAAGCCGGCCGCGGTGCCTGCGCCGGGCCGCTGGTCGTCGCCGCCTGCGTGCTCGGCGACCGGCCGCACGCGTCGCTCGACCGGCTCGACGATTCGAAGAAGCTCACCGAACGCACCCGCGAGGAGCTGTACTCGGTGATCGTGCGACGCGCCCGGGCGTGGAGCGTGGTGGTGATCCCCGCGGAGGAGGTCGACGCGATCGGCATCCACGTCGCCAACATCGAGGGCATGCGACGCGCGGTGGCAGGTCTGTCGACTCCGCCCGGTTACGTGCTCACCGACGGCTTCCGGGTGCCGGGACTACCCGCACCGTCCCTGCCCGTGATCGGCGGCGACGCGGCGGCTGCGTGCATCGCGGCGGCCAGTGTGCTCGCGAAGGTCACACGCGATCGCATGATGGTCGACCTCGACGGCGAGCTACCGGAGTACGGTTTCGCAGTACACAAGGGCTACAGCACTCCGACGCACATGGCGGCGTTGGCCGAGCACGGCCCGTCACCACAGCACCGGCGGTCGTGGGCCAATGTGCGCTCGGTGTGCGGAGTGCCCGCAGTGCGACGTCGGTTGTTCGCCGACGACCTGGTTCGTCGATCGTATGCAGACGACCTGGGGCGTCGATTGTTCACCGACGAGGCGGATGCGGGATGATTGCAGGACACACCAGACTGGGAGGACACCGAGACCGATGAGTGCCGAGGATCTCGAGAAGTACGAAACCGAGATGGAACTCTCGCTGTACAGGGAGTACCGGGACATCGTCGGTCAGTTCGCGTACGTCGTGGAGACCGAGCGCCGGTTCTACCTGGCGAACGCCGTCGAATTGCTGCCGCACAACGCCAACGGCGAGGTGTACTTCGAGGTGCGTATGTCCGACGCCTGGGTGTGGGACATGTACCGTCCCGCACGCTTCGTCAAGCACGTCCGTGTCATCACGTTCAAGGACGTCAACATCGAAGAGCTCGACAAGCCCGAACTGAGACTGCCCGACAAGCTGGGCTGACGCCCTCGGGGATGACCCTGCGCACAGCGGCCGCATCCTAGCCGGGCCGCCGACACCGAGCCCTCCGCGGAGGCTCGTCGCCCGCCGTTGTGCACAGGCACCGCACTCATCCACAGATTCCCCGATCTCCGTGCTCGGACCCCGATTCCGCGTGCCCCGGTCCTCCACAGTGGGGGCATGCAGGGGACCAATCGGACATCACACAACCGGGATCTGGGCGCGCGAGGCGAGGACCTCGCCGCGGAATACCTCGAGTCGACCGGCATGGTCGTGCTCGAACGCAACTGGCGCAGCCGATACGGCGAACTCGATCTCATCGCACAGGACGGCGCGGCCGTCGTCTTCGTCGAGGTCAAGACCCGCACCGGCACCGGCTACGGCACCCCCGCCGAAGCGGTGACGCACGCGAAGGCCGAACGGATCCGTCGCCTCGCCGGACAGTGGTTGTCCGAGCAGACGCGCCGCTGGTCGCACATCCGCGTCGATGTGGTCACCGTCCTGCTCGCGCGGGGACACGCCCCGGAGATCACCCACCGCAAGCAGGTCCTCTGATGGCGCTCGGACGCGCCTGGTCGGTCGCCGTCTCCGGGATCGACGGGCAGGTCGTCGAGATCGAAGCCGACATCGGACGAGGTCTGCCGGGTGTGACGATGGTCGGGCTGCCCGACACCGCGCTCCAGGAGTCGCGCGACCGGGTGCGCGCCGCCGTGTCGAATTCCGGTGCCAAGTGGCCGGATTCGAAGGTCGTGCTCGCACTGTCGCCGGCCACGCTGCCGAAGGTCGGCAGTGTCTACGATCTCGGACTGGCGTGCGCGGTGCTCGACGCAGCGGATGTCGTGCCGACCGAGGCCGTCTCCCGGACGGTGCTGCTCGGCGAACTCGCGCTCGACGGGCGCGTCAGGCCGGTGCGCGGTGTGCTGCCCGCCGTGCTCACGGCGAAGAAACACGGCTGGTCGCGCGTGGTGGTGCCGACCGCGACGATGACCGAAGCGGCGCTCGTCGACGGCATCGACGTCTACGGCGCCGAGACACTGCGCGAGTTGGTGCTCTGGCTCCAGGGCGACGGTCCGCTCGAACGGCCCGATCCGCGCGCGCTGCCACCGCGGGCGGTGCGCGGCGATCTCAGCGAAGTGGTCGGCCAGCACGAAGCGCGTCGCGCGATCGAGGTCGCTGCGGCCGGTGCGCATCACCTGATGTTGACCGGTCCGCCGGGAATCGGGAAAACGATGCTCGCGCAGCGACTTCCGGGGATCCTGCCGGACCTGGACGAAAGTCACGCCCTCGAGGTGACGGCCATCCATTCGGTGGCGGGCACCCTCACCAGCGACCGGCCGCTCGTGACGGAACCGCCCTTCATCGCGCCCCATCACACGGCGTCGGTGAGTTCGCTGATCGGAGGCGGCACCGGCATGGCGAAACCCGGCGCGGTGAGCCGGGCGCACCGCGGCGTGCTGTTCCTCGACGAGGTCGCCGAGATGGGGACGAAGACACTCGAAGCGCTGCGGACGCCGCTCGAGGACGGGGAGGTGCGCATCGCCCGGCGGGACGGTGTCGCACGATATCCGGCCCGCTTCCAGCTGATCCTCGCCGCCAACCCGTGCCCGTGCGCACCTCCACGCGACGCCGACTGCGTGTGTGCGCCGACCGCACGTCGCCGCTATCTGGGGCGTCTGTCGGGCCCGCTCCTCGACCGCGTCGACCTTAGGGTCCGGATGCAGGCCGTCGCGACCAGCGCGTTGATGGGGGAGACGGGCGAGAGCACCGACGACGTACGGGCGCGCGTCGCCCGGGCGAGAGCCGCGGCACGCGAGCGGTGGGTCGAGCACGGCTGGGCCACCAACGCCGAGGTGCCCGGGCCGGCCCTCCGGCAGAAGTTCCGTCTTCCACGTGCTGCGCTCGAACCCGTCGAATGGGCGCTGCGCAAGGGCGCCATCACCGCGCGAGGAGCGGATCGGGCACTGCGGGTAACTAGCGCCTTAGACTAGCGGATGTGAACAGTAACGCAACCCGTGAGGTGGCGCGTGTCGCAATCTACCTCAGACAATCCCAGGACCGTGACGGGAACGAGTACGGCGTCAGTCGCCAACGTGAGGACGTGTGTCGCCTCGTCGCCGCCCGAGGGTGGACGGTCGCAGCCGAGTACGTCGACAACGACGTGTCGGCCTCCAAGGGCAAGCCTCGGCCGCAGTTCGAGGCGATGATGACCGCCGTTGATCGTGGCGAGATCGACGTGATCGTGTCCCGGCACGTCGATCGGTTGCTGCGGCGGCTCTCGGAACTCGAGCACGTCCTCGAACGCTGCGCACCGCACGGCACGTCGATCGTCACCGCCGCTGACGGCGTCGACACGTCCACCGACGGCGGTCGCCTGGTCGCTCGGATCCTTGCCTCGGTCGGTCAGGGAGAGGTCGAGCGCAAATCGGCGCGCCAGCGGTCAGCGATTGTGCAGGCTGCGTCGCAGGGTCGGTGGGTCGGCGGCCGTCGTGCGTTCGGCTACGAGTCCGATGGTGTGACCGTGCGCGAGAACGAGGCGGCGTTGATCCGGGCGGGTTACGCGGCCGTGCTCGCCGGCGAACCGCTGACCGCGATCGCCCGTGCGTGGAATGAGTCGGGGATCGGGACGACGCAGGGCGGGGCACAGTGGGAACGCACGTCGGTCCGTGACGTACTGATCAACGCCCGCAACGCCGGTCTACGCCGCCACCGCCCCGAGGGATCCCACCTGACCTACCGGCAGGATCCGGTCTCGTTCGTCGTGGGAAAGGCCGAGTGGCCCGCGATCGTGCCCGAGGAAACGTGGCGCGCGGTCGTGGCCCTGATCACCGACCCGTCACGCCGTAAAGGTTCGCCGGGTGCCCGAGCATTGCTGACCGGTGTCGCGCTGTGCGGCGTCTGTGACGACGGCACGACGGTGAACGCCGGGGGAGCGCGCCGGACGGCGCGGGCGTATCGCTGCTCGGCTCACCCGCACATGCAGAGGGTCGCCGAACCGATCGACGATTTCGTCGAGAGGGTGATCGTGGGGCGGTTGTCGATGCCGGACGCGCTGGCCGTGTTCGCGCCGACGGTCGAGGTCGACGTGAAACCGCTGCGGGAAGCTGCGGACGTTGTACGCCGTCGCCTTGAGGACATCGCAGCGGACTACGCCGAGGATGTCATGACCCGGCCGCAGTTCATCGCCGCCACCGAGGCAGGTCGCGCCCGTCTGGCACAGCTCGAGGCCGAGATCACCGCTGCGGGATCGGTGGACCTTGTCGCACCGCTCGTCACGTCCGGGAACGTGGCCGAGGCGTGGGCGGCTCTCAGCACCGCACGTAAGCGTGCCGTGATCGACGTTCTCGCCGAGGTAGTGATCCATTCACCCGGCCGCGGTGTCCGAACGTTCCGACCCGAGACTGTCGAGTTTCGGTGGCGCACCGAGGGCTGACACGGGCGTCTCCACACCGCCGCCTGATGGGGATCGTTTCACCGCAAAATGTGCCCTGACCTGCACGGGAACTAGTTCCCGCCATTTTGGCGCGTTCCACCGCTCTGGCTGAGTCAACAGTTCCCGAATAGTTCCCGGCCGTTTGGCCTGGTCAGAAGTCGTTTCAACGGACAGTTCCCAACAGTTCCCAATAGTTCCCGGAACTGTCCGAACTGAATAGTTCCCAGTTCCCCGGCCTATATAAGCCGGGAACCGGGAACTGTTCGGGGAACCGTCGGTGTCGATTGAGCGGTGTCGATGGGTCGATCGGGAGCTGTGTAGACGGGCACGGCGGTGTGCTTACACCTCGTGAGGTGTGTAATCGATTGTCCTGCAACGGGGTTAAGGGAATCCCCTTTGCTACAGTGAAACCGTCCACTTCGCACGCCCCATATGGGTGCAGGCCCCGATGGCCCGTTTGCACCGCCCCCGTTCCCGGTTCCCAAACCCGTTAGTGCGAGATCGGCCCCCGACGCCGATGGTTGGAAAGTTCGGGAGAGAGTCACCACCGTGGCCGGGAAGCCCACAAACACCTATTCCAGCCGTAGCCGCAGGATCGCCGGCACGCTCGGACGAACAATGCAGCGTCACCCCGAAAGGGACACGACCGAGCTGCGTCGCGATCTGGCCGCCTCGAGGATCGAGGATCACATCGAGGCCGTGCTCGCCGCAGCACCGCCCCTCACGGCCGCACAGATCGACCGCCTGACAATCGTCCTCGGTGGCGGCGGTGCGTCTGAATGACCCCTCAAAATGGCGTAGCCGCCAGCGCTGCACACGCTGACGGCCACCGGAACACAACAACTCTCGGCGTTGATACTAACCCGCCGGCTGTCGACTGGGAAGACGACCACGACGACGAACCGCCGTTCGATCCCGACACTGATCCGTGGCAGATCATTGCCGAGTATTCGCCGCAGCCTCGACCCGTCCTCGACGCGATCCGTGAGCGCCTCGAGAACCAAGGTGGGCGCCTCGACGGTGTCCCGCGTGAGGTTCTCGAGGCCCTGGCCGTGGACATCCCCGCGTCACTGGCGGTGCACCTGCCCGACGATCACCTGATTCTCGAATGTCGGGAAGCTCTCCGAGTCCTCGACGTGGCCGAGGCACGCAAGGCCGATCACCTCGCACGACTGAGGGCAGAGGCCGAGGTCGCGGCCGAGCTGAAAGCCAAGGTGGCCGCCGAGGAGGCCGCCGCCGCAGCTATCGCAGAGTCGTCGTGGGATCCGGTCGACCTGACCCCGATCCTCGCAGACATCGCCGCAGGGACGATCACACTGCCCGAGGCCACGATCATGCCCCGCGCCGACGGGCTGTGCCTGCTGTACCCGGGTCTCGTGCACTCGTTCCACGGTGAGAGTGAGTCGGGCAAGTCGCTGCTGATGCAGAGCGCCAGCGCCGTCGAGATCAGTGACGGTCATGACGTGTTGTACCTCGACTACGAATCCGATCAGCTCTCGGTGGTGCAGCGAATCGCACAGCTCGGAGCACCCGTCGACATGATCGCCCGCCACCTGACCTACGTGCGGCCCGGGGAAGCGATCAACGGGGCGGTGAGCCGTGGGCGGTGGGAACGGTTGCTCTCCCGCCGTTATTCGCTGGCCATCCTCGACGGCGTGACCGATGCCCTCGCGACGTTCGGTTACTCGTCCATCGACAACGACGACGTGACCAAGTGGACGCGCGACGTTCCCAAGCACATCGCCGATGTCACCGGGGCGGCCGTGGCGCTGATCGACCACGTCTCCAAGGACACGGGCGGCCGGGGACGGTTCGCGATCGGCGGCTCGGCCAAGATGAACGGCCTGACCGGTGCCGCGTACATCGTCGAGGTCGAGGAACCTCTCGGCCGAGGCCGGCGGGGTGTCCTGACCGTGCGGATCGGCAAGGATCGGCCCGGCGGTGTCCGTGGTCGCTTGCCCGCCAGCAAGCCTCGGCACGACCGCACCGAACCCGTTGCCACGGTCGTGGTCGATTCGACGGCCGGGGACGGGATCCACGTCGAGCTGCAGGTGCCTACCGACCTCGCACCGTCCGGCGTGGTGAAGAACGACGCCGCCGCTCTCGCCCGTGCAGCCGAGTACGTGGCCGAGCACCCCGGGATGTCGAAAACCGACACCGCTACCGCCATGGGTGGCCGCAAATCGACGAACCTCGCCACGCTCGCGACGCTGATCACGCAGGGATATGTGGCCGACGACGGGCGCGGTAAGGGTCTGCGAATCGTCAAGCCCTACAAACCCGCTGACGATGTGTACGCGATGCACACGCACCTCGAAATTCCCAATTCCTAAGCATCACAGGAGAACTGACACCATGCCTCTCAACGAACGCCAGCTCGAGGAAATCAACGCCAGCCGCTACCGCACCGCATATCGGTTGCTCGCTCACACGATCGACGGCCGCCGGGTGCTCGAGGAGATGGACGACGACGGCCCGTATGGCGGCGACTATGACACGGCCATCGTGTTCGCCGAGCACACCGCCCGAATCGTCATGGAGGCATACGAGAAGGGGCCGATAGGCGTCGAGGCACTGCTCGACGCTCTGGTCGGTCTGCTGATCGAAACCACCGACCCCGCCACGCTGCGGGCGATGGTCGAACGGTGCAGGGTGCGCGCATTCACCGATGGCGACGACCTCGAGGCTGCGATTCGGGACGGTGGACGATGATCACCATTGCACCGCCCCGTAACCCGTCCCTGGCCGCCCTCGAGGCCGCTGTGACGGCCGCCCTCGATATCGCAGGCGTGTGCCCGCGCTGCACGTTCGACGCCGTGGTCGTGCCGCTGGCGCTGCGCAGCGTCGGCGTTGCCCCGGCCGAGCGTGACGCCGCCCTCGACCGCTGGCGGGAACGGGTCGGTGGCCACGCCGGCCACGGCCGCCGCCGCTTTGCCCGCCACCTGACTACTTCCCTCTGATCGGAGACCTGACCCATGACCACAAATTCGACGACCGGGCTTGCCTTGCGCGTGGCCATCCACGCTGCCCTGCTCGACCTCGACCGCCCGGCCACGATCGAGGAGCTGCACGGGATCCTGACCGATCAGGGGCACCGCGTCGGTCAGCGCACCGTCGAGGACGCGACCGTAAGGCTCTCCTCTGACGGGGAAATCCACCGCCTCACCGACGACGGCGGCCGCACCGTCCTGTGTTCGCTGACCCCGATCGACGCGGCCGCCACCACGCGTGACCAGCTGACCGAGGTGGCCACGGCCGCCGCAGACGGTGTCCTCGAATCCCTCGGCGTCGAGGAATCGTGGGCCAACCGCCACCGCGCTGCGATATTCGAGACCATTGGCGACGCCGTCGAGGCGGCGACGCTGACATGGATCAACCACAACACGATCATGGTCGGGCACATGGTGGCCGAGAAGTACGCCGAGGCGGCGGCAAAATGACCGCCCGGGCCGTGACCACGGTGCAGCTCGATGCGGAGGACGCCGACTTGATCGTTCGACTGATCGACGCGCACGCCGAGGCGATGCGTTCGACCGGCCGCCAACTCGGTCCGTTGGTGGTCCGTCTACGGGCCCAATTGGAGCGGGCTAGCGTCCGCGTCAACGCCCGAGGGGCAAACGTCAACGCGAACGTCAGTGGCACCGATCGGGAACAGTCGACCCCCGATCGTGACCTGTATGCCTTCGTTGACTCCGCCCAAGCTGCGGCCATCCTCGGAATCACCCCGGGTGGCATTCGCTATCGGGCTAGAACTGGTCAGATTGCAAGCCGCAAAGCGGGCGGTCGTTGGCTCTATAGCGCAGCTGATGCGGAGCGCATCGCAGCCGAGCGCGCCCGCCGACTGCGCCGATAGCCCGGACCGGGGGCGGTGACCATGCCCGCACAGTTGGTCACCGTCCCCTCGGTCGAATTGATCCACACCGGCACGTGGGATATCTCCACAGGGCAGTGGACGGTCACGACGGAAACGCTCGAGTCCGCTGTGGCCGCCCATGCTGCCGGTGTCGTTCGTCGGCCGGTGCTCAAGCTCGGTCACGAGGATCCCCGGTTCGACGGTCAGCCGGCAGTGGGGTACCTCGACAATCTGCGTGTCACCGCCGACGGGCAGACGCTCGTCGGGGACTACGTCGGCGTACCGCAATGGCTGGCCGAGATCCTGGCCACCGCCTACCCGACGAGGTCGGTCGAGGGTGTGCACGATGTCGTGGCCGTGGACGGCACCCGCTACCCGTTCGTCCTTACCGCGACCGCCCTGCTCGGCGTCACGGATCCCGGTATCAGCACCCTGGCCGACATCCCGGCCTATTTCGGCGTGGCCGCTAAGGCCGTCGCCGTCACCGTCCCCGCAACGGAAACGCCCACGGCACTCGCCGTGGCGCTCGCATCGGCACGGCGCGCCCGTCGTGCTCGAGGAAAGTAGGTAACGCACCATGCCCAAGAGCATTCAGGTCTACTCGCCTGGCCAGGCCATCACGGTCGAGGCCACTGGCGCCGTCGCACAGTCGACGTTCGTGGCCGTGTCCGGTAACCGCACCGCCGGCGGCGGGAACATCGCCGCCTCTACCGCAGGGGCCGGTGTCCGTGCCCTCGGTGTCGCCGCCGCCGACGCCGCGACCGGTCAGGTCGTCGCCGTCCACCGCGCTGGTGTCGTCCGTGTCGTGGCCGGTGCCGCGATCGCAGCCGGGGCAGAGGTCGAGGTCGGGGCCGCTGGGAAGGCGGTGACGCTCGCAGCCGGTAAGGCTGTGGGTCTCGCGCTCACCGCCGCCGCGTCCGGTGCACACGCCGAAATCGCTCTGTACTGATCAGGAGAACTAGAGACTATGACTTCCGCACTTACTCCCCAGCTCACCGGCCGTCTCCTCACCGTCGAGGTGGCCCTGTCGCAGCCCTCCGTGATTCGTGACCGGATCGCCAAGTTGGCCGATAGCCAGATGGTCATGCCCCGATTCTTCTCGAGCCTCGGTAAGCCCGTCGAGGGCGGCGGGATCCTCTACTCGGTGGCCAAGGCGTCTGACCTCTACGCGACCGGCGTGGAGAAGCGCGCACCCGGCGCCGAGTACCCCGTGGTCGAGGGCGTCGACCCCGAACCCAAGCTGGCCAAGGTGGACGACTACGGCGGCCGGTTCCAGACGCTCGACGAGCAGCGCAAGCGCAACGATGTGAGCTACCTCGATGGTCAGGTGACACAGCTCAGCAACACCGTGGCATCGAAGGTCGACGCCGCCGCAATGGCCGCGATCGCCGCCGCCGACATCGATTCGATCGTGGCCACCACCGCGTGGGACGAGGCCATTATCGAGGGCGCCACGCCGTCCAGCCCGGCCGAGCGTCCGACCGGCACGCTGGCACAGGCGCTCGAGATGTTCGAGTCCGACAGCCTCGGAATTGTGCCCAACACACTCTTGGTCGCACCGCAGGAGGCGCGCGTTCTCCGCACCCTGTACGGCAAGGATCTCGGCGCCGTCCTCGACTCGTTCGGGCTGACCCTGGTCAGTAACGCCCGCCTCGAGGCCGGGGCCGCGTACGTCCTGCGGGCCGGTGAAGTCGGCACGGTCGGGTTCGAGGATCCGCTGACCGTCGAGGTGTACGACGACCGTGCGACCCGGTCCAAATGGGTCCAGGCATTCTGCGTGCCCGCGTTTGCCGTCGAAAAGCCTTACGCGGCAAAGAAACTGACCGCGCTGGCATCGGTCTGAGGGGAGATAGAACCATGACGCTGACATTCAACGATGACCAGACCGCACGCCTGCTCGACGTGCTCGGCCTCTCCGCTGACACGACCGACGTGGCGGTGATCCTGGCCGCGATCTCTGACCTGGCCGTGGCAGAGAACGCCGTCGCCGCCAAGGCTGCGGGTACCGGGCTGACGCTGATCGACGGCGAACAGCTCGCCGCCCTCGAGGCCGCAGCGGAGGAAGGCCGAACGATCGCCGCTGCGGCCAAGGCGGCCAAGGTCGAGGGGATCGTGACCGATGCGATCAAGGCCGGCAAGCTCCCACCGGCCCGCAAGGATCACTGGGTCAAGCTGATCGAAGCTGACGAGAGCATGGCCGATGTCCTGGCCAGCGCACCGGCAGTGATCCCCGTGACCGAGATCGGCCACAGCCATGGCGCCGACGCCGATATCGACGCGAACACTCCCGAGTGGTTCCGCTGAGTAGCTGACACCGCAGGACCCGCAACGACGAACGGCCCCCGGACAACCGGGGGCCGTTCTCGTGTCGGTGGCAGGGAGACGAGGGGCCGCCACCGCCATCGAGGCTACACAGGGCCGTCGTCCCCGCCCTGACCTGCGGATATGGGCACCGCCCCGCCATTTGCCCTGGTCAGCTGACCAGGGCCGCTGAGCGGTCGTAAAAAAACGGACACTAGGCACCGTGGGAGGAGCTGTCCGTGCCCCCCACCCCAGCAAATGCCGGGGGCGGGGGTCAGGCGCAGTGTGGCCGCCAGTTGGCCAGCTGGCCGAGGGTGCTGGACAAATGCCACGGTCCCGATCGGTGGGAGCGTCTGACAACTGCACCGATCGGGACCGTTCCAATATCCACGGGGCCTCACACCCGCGAACGAGTCCAGTCTAGTGGGCGCACATTCTCTGGGGCCGTGGTCGCGGTGGGGGACCGGGCTACCGCCCGGCAACGGAACGGGCTGCGCCCGTGCTGTATTGAACAACGGGCCGCATAGACGCCCCTGCGGGGCGGCAGAGGTCTCCCGGCTTGGTCCCCCTAGCCCTGCGGGCTTGTCCCGCCATGCGACCCACGGACCTGGCCCCTCACCGTGTCGGGCAGCACCGATAGCCCCGCGTCGACTCGGACGCGTGGCGGTGCTGACTCGGTCCATGGTGTGCACCCCAACGGTCCAAGTGCCCCACTGCCAGCGGTGGGGACTGTGCTTACTGGCGGCCGGTCGAGTTACGTCTGACTCGGCGGTGTAGCGACGTGCAGAGGCTCACGGAACGCGGCGTGCAAAGCACGGGACGGTGCGAGACCGTCCCGGCTCAACACGCCGAGGTCAGTTGGCAGGCTCGCCGTAGACGGTGGCGCCGGGGCCACAGATTGCGTTGCCGTGGATCCGGCAATCGAACAGCGGGGAATCTTCGTCGATCGTCCCGCCGAGCGCGAGGACGAGCGCAGCAATCAGGCTCAGGAGAACGCTCACAGCGCCCACCGCCCCACGGTGTTGCCGTTGTGGTCACGGGCCACGCCCGAGGTGTGGCCGTCCTCGAGGGCATCGGCAACGGTGCGCAGGATCCGCGCCAGCTCGGTGGCCATTCCGTCCCCGTCGAACGCGGCGTTACCGGTGTCGATGGTCACCTGGAAACGGTCGAGGGCTGCCAGCTCGGCGCGCTCGTCGAGGATCCGCCCCATGATCTGATCGAGGGCATCCTCGGGGACGATCGGCACGCGCAGATAGTCCATGTGCGGGTCGAGCCCGGCGGCTATGGCGACGTCCTGTGCTTCGCCGAGGGTGATCGTGGAGGCGTCCATAACCTCGGCCGTGGTGGCGTCGAGGTACTGCGCAGCCGCGCGGATCGAGAGCAACGCGGGCGGGGTGTCGCGGGGTGCAGATAGACTGCTGTCACGGTTCATCGGACTCTACTTCCGTTGGGCCGAGGCCCTGATCCGGTGCTACCAACACCGACCGGGGCCGTTTGTATTTAGTTGCGCCTTGCGCGGACGCTAGGGGTCGCGTGGACGCTGAGCGACCTCGACGGTTCCGATTCGCCGACGGCGACGCACGTCGCTGCCGCACTCGACTTCCGGGATCGGGGTGTCGCATGAGCGGGCACGGCGACGAACGGCGCCTGGCCTGGGCCTATCTGTCGACCGTCGCGCAGGGTGCGTCACGATCGTTGTCGGCGGCAGTGGAAGCCGAGGGTGTACTCGAGGTGGCAGCGGCCATCCGGTCGGGTGCGGGCCTCGACGAACTCTCGTCGCGGTACTCGGTGCGGGCGCACCTCGATACCGCGGCACGGGATCTCGATCGTTTGGGACGGGCCGGCGGGCGACTGGTCACGCCCCACGACGACGAATGGCCTGCCTGGCAGATGCTCGGCTTCGGCACCCTCGACACCGCGACCGACGCCGAGGGGCCACCCCTCGCGCTGTGGGTGTGGGGAAGCCGGCGGATCGACGACCTCGCCGAACGCGCGATCGGCATCGTCGGGACCCGCGCCGCGAGCGGTTACGGGGAGCACGTCACCGCCGAGATCGCCGGGGATCTCGCCGCCGACGGATGGACGGTCGTGTCCGGCGCGGCCTTCGGCGTCGACGCGGCCGCACACCGCGCGGCGCTCGGGGTGGGTGGCACCACCGTCGCGATCCTGGCCTGCGGTGTCGACCGGGCGTATCCGGCGGCACACGCGACGATGTTGCGGCGGATCTCCGAATCGGGTCTGGTGGTGAGCGAGTATCCCCCGGGCACGACTCCGGCGCGGTACCGGTTCCTCGCCCGCAACCGGCTGATCGCGGCGTTGTCCGCCGGCACGGTCGTCGTCGAGGCCGGCTGGCGCAGCGGGGCGCGCAACACCGCGGCGTGGGCGCGACGACTCGGACGGCCTGTCATGGCGGTGCCCGGACCGGTGACCTCGGCGGCCTCGCAAGGCTGTCACCGCATGATCAGGGAAGGAGAGGCCCGCTTGGTGGGCGCGGCGCGCGACGTCGTCGAGGAGTGCGGTCCGCTGCTGGCGGGCGGGGACGACGACCGCGACGGCCTGTTCCGCCGCGACCTGGACGGACTGTCGGGCGACATGGCGGTGGTCTACGAGGCGCTTCCCGCGTCGGACGTCTGCGATCCGGCGATGGTGGCCGAGTCGGCGGGGCTGCCGATCGAGCGGGTGCGGGCGGCGCTGCCCCTGCTCGAACTCGACGGTCTGGTGGCCGCGACGGACGGAGGGTGGCGGCGGACGTGACGGCGGATCGACGCCGGGGCGGTCTACCCCCGGGCGGGAGGGGCGCCGAACATGCGGTCGCGCAGGCTGTCGTAGATGGGCGGGACCCGAGTGGAATACGCCACGACGACGGCGCAGATCGTCGCGGCGAGCATCGGAACCGTCACTCCCGTCGCCGCGGTCATCTCCACGACGAGGACGACGCCGGTGATCGGAGCCCGCACCGACGCGCCGAAGAGGGCGGCCATCCCCGCAATGGCCATCGGCACGGCCAGCATCGACCCGATCCCGGGGACCATCGCGGCGCAAATCCCAGCGCACAACACTCCCCAGAGAGCACCCAGTGCGAGGAGCGGTGCGAACAGTCCACCCGGTGTCCCGGCCGCGTACGACAGCGGACCTGCGACGAACCGCAGCAGGACGCAGCAGGACGATGGACGGGGGAGCGATGGAGTCCACGGCGAAGTCGGGGGTGTCGCCGACGATCGTCCGCGAGCACGCCACCGCGGCGGCCACCGACAGGACGACGGGTACGACGATGCGGACACGGAAGCTGCCGGTGGCCTCCTCGAAGACGAACAGCGCACCGCCGATCGGGGCATTGAACGCGACCGCGAGTCCGGCACCGGACACCGAGGTCTGCAATAGACGTTCGTGCTCGGGATGCCGGGCGCGGCGCGCGGCCTCGGCGCCTACCGCGGCACCCATGTGCACGATCGGGCCTTCTCGTCCCAGGACGAGACCCGACCCGATCGACAGGAGTGCCCCGACGAATCTGGAGGGCAGCACCGACAAAGGTGGTGGCTCGGCCTGCCCGCGGTCGACGGCCTCGACGTGCTGGATTCCGCTACCCGAGGCGAGGGGCACCATCCGGACGATCAGCGCTGCGAGCAGAGCGCCGAGGATCGTGATCGCCACGGGAACGAGCCATCCCGGCCCGGGGAGTTCGTGCGCCCCATTCGACGGTGTGGATCCGCCATCGTTCGAGCCGCTCCAGGCACCAGCGGAAGGCTCCGCCGACAATGCCGATGACGGCGCCGGCCACGATCGCCGGCACCCAGATGGCTGCCAGTTCGCGAGGGGGTGCGGAAGGTTCCTGCACGTCCTCGATGTCCACCCGGTGTCCTCCGACCTGCCGCCGACGCACGCGTCCGCCCGGCAGTACCGCAGACGGTCGCGCGAAGGAGTCGTGACCGTATGTTCACAGACTCCGGGACGTTCCACCGGGACGTGAGGGTGAATTCGGAGGAAGGCCGCTTACTCGGCGGAGGTCTCGGCCGTGGGCTCGTCCTCGACGTACCAGGCGCGGTCGTCGCGGTCCCATTTCACGGCACCGCGGTGGGCCTTGCGGAACTCCTTGAGGACAGCGCGGTCGATCGAGGGGTGGCCGTTGTCGTTCACGTAGATCCACTCGGAGCCGAACTTGGCCTCGATCGCGTCGACCATGTCGGTCTGGGTGACCCTGCGTTCGGTGGTGATGATGTCGGTCATCCAGGTGGCGATGTCGGCCGCGGTGGTGCTCATGTTCTCGAGCCTAGAGCCTCCCCGATCGTGACTTTCCCGCCGCACCCCGCGACAGAGTACGGTGACGTGAGAATAGGTAACCCTAATAGGAGGTTCGGTGGCACGGAAAGCGCCCATGGGGACGACACTCACGGTTCTGCGGACCGAGGCGATCGGCGAGCACTTCGTCCGCGTCGTGCTCGGCGGAGACGGCTTCGGCGAGTTCCAGGCCCGCGCGGAGACCGACAGCTACGTGAAGATCGAGCTGCCCGCGGGGGACGAGACGGTCGTCCGCACCTACACCGTCCGGCGCGTGGACCCGGACGCCCGGGAGATCTGGATCGACTTCGTCGTGCACGGCGACGAGGGTGTCGCGGGGCCGTGGGCCCGCTCGGTACAGCCGGGCACGCAGGTCGTGGTGCGAGGACCCGGCGCCGGATACCGGCCCGATCGCTCCGCCGACTTCCATCTGCTCGCCGGCGACGAGACCGCGATCCCCGCGATCGCGGCTGCGCTCGAAGACCTGCCCGCCGACGCGCGGGGCGCAGTCTTTCTGGAGGTCATCGGTCCCGGCGACGAACTGAAACTCGACGCCCCGGCGGGTGTGGACATCACGTGGCTCCATCGCGGTGTCGCGGCCGGTGACGCCGGTGCCGACCTGATCGACGGCAACTCGCCGCTCGTCGCCGCGGTGAAGGCCCTGCCCTGGCCGGGCGGCGACGTGCAGGTCTTCGTGCACGGTGAGGCCGAGGCCGTCATGAAGCACATCCGGCCGTACCTGCGGAAGGAACGGGCCGTACCGCCGGCACGCGCGTCGATCTCGGGTTACTGGCGTCGCGGACGCACCGAGGAGGGCTTCCGCGTGTGGAAGAGCGAACTGGCGGCCGTCGAGAGCAACTGACGGCCGGCGGTTCGCGTCAGCTCGAGGACTCGCGCGCCGGCACCGCGGCCGAGTCACGCGCCAGCACCGCAGCGGAGGTGAGCGCGAGTCCCGAGCACACCACGATGGCGACTGCCATCGGGATACCGGTGCCTTCGCCGCCGAGCCCGACGAGGGGGGAGACCACGGCGGCGAGACCGAACTGGGAGGCGCCGATCACGGCGGAGCCCGTACCGGCCGCCTTCGGGACCTGCGACTGGGCCAGCGCGGTGGCGTTGCCCAGCGTCAGGCCCATCATGCTGATCGCGACGAACAGCAGCGGCAGGATCAGCGCCGCGACGTAGCCGACGACGACCATCGTCAGCAACAGCAGAGCCCCTGCCGTGAACATGGTGGTCACACCGAAGAGCAGCAGTGTCCGCACCTCGAACCGGCCGATGAGGCGGGTGTTGACGGCATTGGCCAGCACGAGACCGGCCGAGTTCACGGCGAACACCATCGAGAACTGGCCGGGGCTCAGACCGAGGATGTTCTGGGTGACGAACGGCGAGGCCGAGATGTACGAGAACATCGCGCCGAAGCCCAGGGCCATCGCGGCGGCGTAACCGACGAAGCGTCGCTGCCGGAGGACGTACCCGAAGTTGCCGGCCATCGTCTTCAGACCGCCGCCGTGCCGCTTCTCCGGCGGCAGGGTCTCCGGGACGAACGCGAAGGCGCCGACGGCCATCAGGACGGCAAGGCCCGTGAGCACCCAGAAGATACCGCGCCACCCGATCGGGCCCAGCAGCACGCCACCGAGTAGGGGAGCGGCGACGGGCGCGATGCCGCCGATGATCATCATCAGGCTGAACAGCTTGGCGGCCTGATTGCCTCGCGCCCGGTCGGCGATGACCGCCCGGGCGAGGACGATGCCGGTGCCGCCGCTGAATCCCTGGACCAGACGCGCCGCGATCAGGATCTCGACGGTGGGTGCCATCGCGCAGATCGCGCTGCTCACCGCCAGGACGATCGTGCCGGCGAGGATCAGTCGTCGCCGGCCCCAGCCGTCCGACAGGGGACCCACGAGCAGCTGGCCGAGCCCGAGACCCGCCATGAACGTCGTGAGTGTGAGCTGGACGCCGACGGTCGAACTGCCCAGGCTCTCCGCCATGACGGGAAGTCCCGGGAGGTACATGTCCGTGGCGAGCGGCGCGATCGCCGACAGCAACGCCAGGGCGCACAACATCGGTACCGGGATCGTTTTGTTCACGAAAGCACCTTAGTCGGCGCGGGTCGTTGCACCCGAGGCGGTCGTGCCGCACGGTAGACCCATGCGAGGCAACGAATCCGACATGCTCCCGGCGACGCTGGACGTGCACCTCGGGGACTTCGTCGACCACCTCCGCCTCGAAGGCAACCGCTCGGAACACACGATCCGCGCCTATCGCACCGACATCCGCTCGCTGTTGCAGCACCTCGCCGACCGGAATCCCGACGCGCGCATCACCGACCTCGACCTCGATCTGCTGCGGTCCTGGCTCGCCGGGATGGTGGCGGCGGGAGCGGCCCGCACCACGCTCGCGCGGCGCACCTCCTCGGCACGCGTCTTCACGGCATGGCTCGTGCGCACCCGGCGACTCGACGCCGACCCGGCGACGCGTCTCGTCTCGCCACGTCCGCACCGCTCCCTGCCCGCCGTGCTCCGCGACGACCAGGCACTGGAGATCATGGAGGCCGCGAAATCCGGTGCGCGTGAACTCGATCCCGTCGCACTGCGTGACCGGGCGATCGTCGAGCTGCTCTATGCCACCGGAATCCGGGTCGGTGAGCTGTGCGCGGTCGACATCGACGACGTCGACGCCGAGCGGCGGGTCGTCCGGGTTCTCGGCAAGGGCGACAAGGAACGGATCGTCCCCTACGGAGGTCCCGCAGCCGAGGCGCTCGAGGCGTGGCTGCGTCACGGGCGCCCGCATCTCGCACGCCCGTCGTCGGGTGCGGCGCTGCTGCTGGGCAAGCGTGGTGGTCGGATCGATCAGCGGCAGGTCCGGTCGGTGGTGCACGACGCCGTCTCGTCGGTGCCGGGCGCACCCGACCTCGCACCGCACGGCCTGCGGCACAGTGCTGCGACGCACCTGCTCGAAGGGGGAGCGGACCTGCGTGTGGTCCAGGAGGTGCTGGGCCATTCGAGTCTGGCCACCACGCAGCTCTACACCCACGTCTCGGTGGCGCGTCTGCGCGCCGCGCACGATCAGGCCCATCCCCGCGCCTGATCGGCCTGCCCGAGAAGCCGTCCCGGTTTGATAGCGTGCGCCGGCACCATCGAATCGGGGGAACAGATGAGACGCAACGAACCGGGTCCTGCCGTGCCCGCCTGGCTGCAGGACCCACCGGAATCCGGAACCGACCACGCGCGACGCGGCCTCCGCCGCGCGGCCAGAGTCGCGGAGACGCTCGGCTCCTCCACTTCGCCTGGCGACGGTGCGATTCCGCCCACTGCCTCCGCTCCGATCGAGATGACGGCCTCCGTGCCTCTCGGCATGGCGTTGCGGCCCCGGATCAGCGCAGACGACCCGGAGCCGGAGGCGTCCGAACCGCTCGTCGCGCACGAACCGGCGCGACCCGAGAATCCGGTGCTCCTATCGTCGGAGCCAGAGGCGGCGGTCTCGGCAGCGCCCGATGCGGCGGTTCCGGAAGCGGTGACCGAACCCGAGCCTGAGCCCGTCTTCTCGGAGGCGGCACCCGAAGCCATGGAGACGCAGCCCGAGACTGTGGCACCTGCACCTGCACCTGCACCTGCACCTGCCCCTGCACCTGAGGTGTCGGGCCCGGAGACTACGGAGGTCGCTCTTGGACCGGTCGAACCCGAGATCCCGGGCCTGCGACCGGCGCGAACGGACGCTCCGGTCGACGACCTGCAACACGAGGCCCATCGGTTCGACCATCAGCCGTCGAATGTCGACCTCGCGTCGGGAGTGCTCGTCCGCAGGTCACGACGTTCCACGCGGCGGTGGCGGGAGCGGGTCGACCGGCTGACCGGCGGCAGGCTCGACGGAGGAGGCAGCGAGCGCCGCGAGGAGCTCGTCGCCCGGATCCGCCAGCCGATCCCGGGCGACTACCGGATCGCGGTGCTGTCACTGAAGGGCGGGGTGGGGAAGACCACCACGACCGTCGGGCTCGGGTCGACGTTCGCGTCGCTGCGCGGCGACTGCGTCATCGCCGTCGACGCGAATCCGGACTTCGGCACCCTCGGGCAGAGAATTCCGCAGCAGACCACCTCGACGGTGCGGGACCTGCTCGCGAACGCGTCGAACATCCGCCGGTACTCGGACGTGCGTGCCCACACCTCCCAGGCGCCGAGCCGGCTCGAAGTGCTCGCGAGCGAACGCGATCCCGCTGCCTCGGAAGCGTTCAGCGAGGAGGACTACCGCCGCGTCGTCGACATCCTGCAGGTCTACTACAACGTGATCCTCACCGACTGCGGGACCGGGATCATGCATTCGGTTATGCGGGGCGTGCTGGACCTGGCGAACACCCTCGTCCTCGTCGCCTCACCTGCGGTCGACGCGGCCCGCAGTGCGGCGGCGACCCTCGACTGGCTGCAGGCGCACGGCTACTCCGACCTGGTCGAACGCACGGTCGTGGTGATCAGCTCGCCGCGCCCGGGTGCGGCGAGCATCGACATGGACGCGCTGACCGCGCATTTCCTCGCGCGGTGCCGGGCGGTGGAGGTGCTGCCCTTCGACGAGCATCTCGCCGAGGGAGCCGAGATCGATCTCGAACGCCTCCGCCCCGCGACACGCACGGCGTTCGTCGAACTCGCCGCGATGGTCGCCGACGACTTCCCTGCACTGTCGGGTCGACACGCGGGGCGCTAGTCGGGTCGACACGCGGAGCGCTGGTCGGGTCGACACGCAGTGCATCAGGCGGGCGCACGGGCCCCAGGACGTCTCATACCGGCAGCAGGCGGATCACCGGGCGCTCGACGAGGGGCAGCGGATCGAGATAGTCGTCGCGGCCGCGTCGGAGTCCCCAGTGCAGGCATGCGGGGGAGGCGCAGCCCTCGTGACCGGCGACGACGGTGCCGATGGGATCGCCCCTCGTCACCCGGCGCCCCGCGGCGACCGCCGCCTCCACGGGCTCGTAGGTGGTGCGCAGCCCGCCTTCGTGATCGACGGAGACCACAGGCTTCCCGGCCACGAGACCGGCGAACGCGACGACGCCGTCACCGGCGGCCACGACGGTCTGCCCCACGTGTGCGTCGAGGTCGACACCGCGGTGACCGGGGAGCCAGTTCTGCTCGGGCGGGTCGAACTCCCGGCTCACGACCGGCCGGGGATCGAGCGGCCACACGAACCGTCCGGCGTCGGCCGATCCGGGTCCCGGCGCAGCGGTGAGCACGACGAACGCGGCGATCACGACGGCGAGCGACCGGAGGGGAGCGGTGAGGAGCATGCCCGCCAGCCTCGTGAATCGGAGTCGCTGCGCACCAGGGGGCGACGCGATCTGTGGACAACCCCGGATCCGTCCACAGGTCCCGTGACTCCCGGTTAGGGATCCGCGCCTGCTCCGCGTACACTTGTCGGGCGGTCTGTATACGCAGATCGACTTCGCGCGTCCGCGCATCGATGCCGACCCGTTTCTCCGGGCCGCATCGGAAATGGCCGTCGGCCGGTCCCGCAAGGGTTCGACGGGCATGTGGACGCCAGGGCGGGGATCGGAAGATCCACCGCGGAAACCGACACGAAAGAGAGAAACAGGCATGCCTGTTGTGACTATGCGGCAGCTGCTCGACAGCGGCGCCCACTTCGGACACCAGACCCGTCGCTGGAACCCGAAGATGAAGCGGTTCATCTTCACCGACCGCAACGGCATCTACATCATCGACCTGCAGCAGACCCTGACGTACATCGACAAGGCGTACGAGTTCGTCAAGGAGACCGTCGCTCACGGTGGAACCGTGCTGTTCGTCGGCACCAAGAAGCAGGCTCAGGAATCCATCGCCGAAGAGGCCACCCGCGTGGGCATGCCCTACGTGAACCAGCGCTGGCTCGGCGGCATGCTCACCAACTTCTCGACCGTCCACAAGCGCCTGCAGCGCCTGAAGGAGCTCGAGTCCATGGAGCAGACCGGCGGCTTCGAGGGACGCACCAAGAAGGAAATCCTCATGCTCACGCGTGAGAAGAACAAGCTGGAGCGCACCCTCGGCGGCATCCGCGACATGGCGAAGGTTCCGTCGGCGATCTGGGTCGTCGACACCAACAAGGAGCACATCGCCGTCGGTGAGGCCCGCAAGCTGAACATCCCGGTCATCGCGATCCTCGACACCAACTGCGATCCGGACCTCGTCGACTACCCGATCCCGGGCAACGACGACGCGATCCGTTCCGCGGCGCTGCTGACCAAGGTCGTCGCTTCCGCCGTCGCCGAGGGCCTGCAGGCCCGCGCCGGCAAGAGCAGCGACGCCGAGGCCAAGCCCGAGGCCGGTGCCGAGCCTCTCGCCGAGTGGGAGCAGGAGCTGCTCGCGCAGGCCACCCCCGCCGCCGACGCCGAGGCGCCCGCAGCGGACGCAGCCCCCGCAGCAGACGCGGCCCCCGAGGCCTGATTCGTTGCCCGGCCCCGACCTTCCGATCGAGAGATCCTGGTCGGGGCCGTCGCATCGCGGCCCGAGCTCATCCGCGCGATAGGGCCGCCCCCAGAGACTTTTCCACCACAGACACAGGAGGCTCGCTTCCATGGCGAACTACACCGCCGCCGACGTCAAGCGTCTCCGTGAGCTCACCGGCTCCGGAATGCTGGACTGCAAGAACGCTCTCGCCGACAACGACGGCGACTTCGACAAGGCCGTCGAGCAGCTGCGCATCAAGGGTGCCAAGGACGTGGGCAAGCGCGCCGAGCGCTCCACCGCCGAGGGCCTCGTCGTCGCCAAGGACGGCGTTCTCGTCGAGCTGAACTCCGAGACCGACTTCGTCGCCAAGAACGACGAGTTCCAGGCTCTCGCCGACAAGGTCGTCACCGCTGCCGCACAGGCCCGCGCGAACGACGTCGAGGCGCTCAAGGCCGTCGAGGCCGACGGCAAGACCGTCGACGCCCTCGTCCAGGAGCTGTCCGCGAAGATCGGCGAGAAGCTCGAGCTGCGTCGCGTTGCCGCTTTCGACGGCCAGACCGCTGTCTACCTGCACAAGCGTGCTTCCGACCTGCCGCCGTCCGTCGGCGTGCTCGTCGAGTACACCGGTGAGGGCGACGCTGCTGCCGAGGCCGCTCGCGCTGCCGCCATGCAGATCGCCGCTCTGAAGGCCAAGTACGTCACCCGTGACGAGGTTCCCGAGGACATCGTCGCCAACGAGCGTCGTATCGCCGAGGAGACCGCCAAGGCCGAGGGCAAGCCGGAGCAGGCTCTGCCGAAGATCGTCGAAGGCCGAGTCAACGGGTACTTCAAGGATGTCGTCCTGCTCGAGCAGGCGTCCGTGACGGATTCGAAGAAGACCGTCAAGGCGATCCTCGACGAGGCCGGCGCGAACGTCGTCCGCTTCGTGCGTTTCGAGGTCGGCGCCAGCTAGTTCTTCCACTCCACGACCCCGTCGGTGCTGCTACCGGCGGGGTCGAGGTGTGTCGGGCCACGCCGCCTCGGGGCCCGGAGGCGCCCGCGCGGTGACAGGTGTGGCGTGTCTATCCGCCCGATCTCGGTTCCCTCGAGCGGATGAGGCAGGATGATAAGGGCCGATTCATGCGCAACCAGAGGAGAGTCATGTCCGACCACGCCCACGATCGGCCCGGATTCCGCCGGGTACTGCTCAAGCTCGGCGGCGAGATGTTCGGCGGCGGCAAGGTCGGACTCGACCCGGACGTGGTGACGACGGTGGCCCAGCAGATCGCGGAGGTCGTGCGCGGTGGCGCCGAGGTCGCGGTCGTGATCGGTGGCGGCAACTTCTTCCGCGGCGCCGAACTCCAGCAGCGCGGTCTCGAACGCGCGCGATCCGACTACATGGGCATGCTCGGCACGGTCATGAACTCCCTTGCGCTGCAGGACTTCCTGGAGAAGGAAGGCATCGACACCCGCGTCCAGACCGCCATCACGATGGGGCAGGTCGCCGAGCCCTACCTGCCGCTGCGTGCGCGCCGCCACCTCGAGAAGGGGCGTGTGGTCATCTTCGGTGCCGGCATGGGCATGCCGTACTTCTCCACCGACACCACCGCCGCGCAGCGCGCACTCGAGATCGGCGCCGAGGTCGTCCTCATGGCGAAGGCCGTGGACGGTGTCTATTCCGACGACCCCCGCACGAACCCGGATGCGGTGCTGTTCGAGGAGATCACCCATCGCGAGGTCATCGAACAGGGCCTCAAGGTCGCCGACGCGACCGCCTTCAGCCTGTGCATGGACAACGCCATGCCGATCATGGTCTTCAATCTGCTGACCAAGGGCAATATCGCCCGAGCCATCGCCGGTGAGAAGATCGGAACACTCGTACGGTCATGAACGGACAACGGAACATGGAGGAACTGCCGTGATCGATGAAGCCCTCTTCGAAGCAGAAGAGAAGATGGAGAAGGCCGTCACGGTGGCCCGGGACGATCTGGGTGGCATCCGGACCGGTCGCGCGAACCCGGGCATGTTCAACCGCATCGTCGTCGACTACTACGGGGCTCCCACGCCGATCACGCAGATCGCCAGCATCAATGTTCCCGAGGCGCGCATGGTCATCGTCAAGCCGTACGAGGCCTCGCAGCTGAACGCGATCGAGACCGCGATCCGCAACTCCGATCTCGGTGTCAATCCCACCAACGACGGCAACATCATCCGCATCTCGGTCCCGCAGCTCACCGAGGAGCGTCGCCGCGAACTCGTCAAGCAGGCCAAGGCCAAGGGCGAGGACGCCAAGGTCGCCGTGCGCAACGTCCGCCGCAAGGCGATGGAGGAACTCGGCCGCATCCAGAAGGACGGCGAGGCCGGCGAGGACGACGTGAACCGCGCCGAGAAGGAACTCGACAAGACGACCGCCAAGTACGTCGGTCAGATCGACGAGTTGATCAAGCACAAGGAAGCCGAACTGATGGAGGTCTGACAGTGGGTCGAGCCGACGGGTCCTCCGACCCGCAGCTTCCACTCGGTGCCGGAGCCGACTCCGGTGCCACCCCTGCAGACCCGGCACCGGCCCCCGACCCCGCGTCGGAGCCGGTGAAGAAACCCTCACGGGCGGGACGCGACCTGCCGGCCGCCTTCGCGGTCGGCGGGGGTCTGGGTGCGCTCGTCATCGGGATCCTGCTGTTCGCCCCGAAGGCGTGGCTCGCCGTCGTCGCGATCGCCATCGGCATCGCGACCTGGGAGGTCACCAAGCGTCTGCGTGAAGCCGACGTGCTCGTCCCCAGACTGCCGCTGCTGGCCGGTGGTCAGGCGATGATCTGGCTCGGGTGGCCGTACGGCACGACGGGTGTGCTCGGCGCGTTCGCGGGCACGGTCGTCGTGACGATGCTGTGGCGCCTGTTCGACCACGGTCTCGTCGCGCAACCGCGCAACTACCTGCGCGATACCGCGGTCGCGGTCTTCGTCGCCGCCTGGTTGCCGCTGCTGGCGTCGTTCGCGACCCTCATGGTCCTCGAGGATCAGGGCGCGCAGCGCGTGTTCTGCCTGATGCTCGTGTGCGTGGCATCGGACATCGGTGGTTACGCCTCGGGTGTCCTGTTCGGCAAGCACCCGATGGTGCCGGCGATCAGCCCGAAGAAGTCGTGGGAAGGCTTCGCCGGGTCGCTGGTGGCCTGCATCGCGGTCGGTGTCCTCACCGTCATGTTCCTGCTCGACGGCCCGTGGTGGGCCGGTCTGCTGCTCGGCGCCGTGCTCGTGGTGACGGCGACGGCCGGCGATCTCATCGAGTCGCAGGTCAAGCGGGATCTCGGCATCAAGGACATGGGCACCTTGCTGCCCGGTCACGGCGGCATCATGGACCGGCTCGACTCGATCCTGCCGTCGGCCTTCGTCACCTGGCTGATCCTCACGGCCTTCGTGTAGTCGGCCGATGGTGTGTCCGTCGAAGCTTCGTGCGCCGAAGTCGGGAAGTGGTGTGATCGCCAGCCCCAACATCTGGCACTGGCCCGAGGTGTACGAGGAGGAGAACCGCGCGCAGGACCCCCGCGGCGCCGTGTACGCGGCGCTGCGGGAGGCCGCGGACTGGACCGGCCGCCACGTCGTCGACGTCGGGTGCGGTTCGGGTTTCCACCTTCCGATGTTCGCGGCCGACGCACGCACGGTGACCGGAATCGAGCCGCACCCGCCGCTGGTCGCCGCGGCCCGCACCCGCGTGGCAGATCTTCCGTCGGTCACCGTGACGGAAGGCTCCGCCGCGGACATGCCGCTGCCCGACGCCTCGGTCGATCTCGTCCACGCCCGCACCGCCTACTTCTTCGGCCCCGGGTGCGGCGCCGGAATCCTCGAGGCGATGCGTGTGCTGCGTCCCGGCGGGGCGCTCGCCGTCGTCGACCTCGACGCCACCGCCCATCCCTACGGCGACTGGATGCGCGACGACCTGCCGCACTACGACCCGGCCGCGGTCGAGGCGTTCTTCGAGGCGCAGGGATTCGATCTGCGCCGCATCGACACGTTGTGGGAGTTCCCGGACCGCGCGACCCTCGAGCGGGTGCTCGGCATCGAGTTCGCACCCCGCGTCGCGACCCGGGCGATCCGGGAGACACCCGGCACGACGCTCACCGTCCGCTACCGGCTGCACGTGCGCCGCAGACCCATCGGCCTGGAACTGAGCTGAGACCGGTCAGCGCGACCGGCCGATACCGAACATCCGCGCCAGCTCGGTGATCTTCTTCGCCTTCGCGAGGTTCGGCAGGTCGCTGCCGTCGCGGACGTTGCGCCCGTCCTCACCGAGCTTGTCGATGATGCCTTCCGCCCAGTCCACGTCCGTGCTGTTCGGGCTCAGAGCCACGTTCGCGTACGACGCGCGTTCGCCGGTCATGCACAACTTGCCGGTCATCCCCATCGAGCGGGTCAGCTCGGCCTCACGCTCGAGGACCTCGGGGTCGTCGCTGAGTGTGGGTCCGTCGATGGGTCCCGGCAGGCGCGCGGCGCGGCTCGTGATGACCAACCGCGATCGCGCGTACGCCATCGCCATCGGGCTGTCGCTCATGCCGGTGTCGCGCCGGAAGTCGCCGCTGCCGAAGACCAGGCGGAAGGTGCCCTCCGCGCGGGCGATCTCGGGAGCCGCCTCGAGACCCATCGCCGACTCGATCAACACGAGGATGCGCGTGCCCTCCGGCAGCAGGTCGGCGGTGGCCTCGACCTGGTGACCGCTCTCCGCCTTCGCGAGCATGACGCCCTGCAGGCCCGATAGGCCGGCGAGCGCGGCGAGATCGTCGGCCCAGAACGACGTGGTGGCGTCGTTGACCCGCACCCAGGCCTTCCCACCCTCGCGCAGCCACGCCACGATGCCGTCGCGAGCGGCGGGTTTGGCCGCGGCGGGTACGGCATCCTCGAGGTCGAGCACCACCGCATCAGCGGGCGAGTCGGCGGCGGCGTCGAAGAGATCGGGGGAGCGGCCCGGAACGAGCAACCACGAGCGTGCGACTTCGGGAGCGACGAGACCGGTCATGATGTCCATGCTCCCGTATTCCCCCTCCGCGCCCGGGTGACTCGGCGTGAGGGAGACCGACCGGTGACACCGGCACAGGAATGGGGGCGAGTATCACAGCGAAGCCCGGACCCATCCGTCCCGGATCATGGGACAATAGGTGATTATGGCTTCTTCCCTGCCCCTGGTCTTCGATGCACCCAAGCGCGGTCTTCCGCCGCGCCATCTCGCCGACCTCGACGCAGATCAGCGTCGTGATGCGGTGCGCGAACTGGGGCTTCCGGCCTTCCGCGCCGACCAGCTCGCCCGCCAGTACTACGGGCGACTCGAGGCGGATCCGGCGAAGATGACCGATCTGCCCGCCGCCGTCCGCGACAAGGTGGGGGAGGCGTTGTTCCCGCCCCTGCTCAGCGCGGTCCGGCACATCGCGTGCGACGGAGGCGAGACCCGCAAGACCCTGTGGCGCGCCCACGACGGCACCCTGCTCGAGAGCGTCCTCATGCGCTATCCCGACCGCGCCACGCTGTGCATCTCCAGCCAGGCCGGATGCGGCATGGCATGCCCGTTCTGCGCGACCGGCCAGGGCGGTCTCGACCGCAACCTGTCGACGGCCGAGATCGTCGACCAGGTGCGCGCGGCTGCCGCTGCCCTGCGCGACGGTGACGTCGCCGGCGGACCGGGACGGCTGTCGAACGTCGTGTTCATGGGCATGGGCGAGCCGCTCGCGAACTACAAGCGCGTGGTCGCGGCGGTGCGGCGCATCACCTCACCCGCCCCCGAAGGCCTCGGTCTGTCGCAGCGTTCGGTCACCGTCTCCACCGTGGGACTCGCACCGGCCATCCGCCGCCTCGCCGACGAAGGACTCAGCGTCACCCTCGCAGTGTCGTTGCACACCCCGGACGACGAACTGCGCGACACCCTCGTCCCGGTCAACAACCGGTGGTCGGTCGCCGAGGTCCTCGAGGCGGCGCGGTACTACGCCGACAAGACCGGCCGGCGCGTCTCGATCGAGTACGCCCTCATCCGCGACGTCAACGACCAGCCGTGGCGCGCCGACATGCTCGGCAAGAAGCTCCACAAGGCTCTCGGGTCGCTCGTGCACGTGAACCTCATCCCGCTCAACCCCACCCCGGGTAGTGAGTGGGACGCCAGCCCGAAGGACGTCGAACGCGAGTTCGTGCGGCGCGTGCAGGCCCAGGGCGTGTCGTGCACCGTGCGCGACACCCGCGGCCAGGAGATCGCCGCGGCCTGCGGTCAGCTCGCTGCCGAGGGCTGAGCCGACAGATGTGACAGCCGAGCTGAGCCGACCCCCGACAGACACGAAAGGCCCGNGCCTTTCGTCGATGGACCTAGCGCAACCGGCGGCGACGCACCGCATCGCGCGCGACGATGAAGATCAGCAGAGCCGACGAACCGATGAGGTACAGGCTCTCGACGTGGCCTTCGTGGTTGCCGATCAGCATCAGCAGCAGGAACACCGCCACGATCAGGGCCATGACGCGGAAGAACTTGGGGGCTTCCCCGCTCCAACCCCACTCGGCGGACGGCACTTCCGCCGCCACATCACCACGAGTGGACTGCAACTCGGTACCGGCCACGGTTTCCTCCTGCTCACCAGATGCTGCTGTTGCTGCTTATCGTGACATACGACCCCGCGTCGTACGAAGCGGGGCATGCGTGTGGCGCCTTCCGAGGGGTGCAGACCGGGCGGTTCAGGAACCGTTCAGGTGCGTGGGGAACAATGCTCGCGTGGCCGACACTCGATCTTCTTCCCGCACCCGGGTGCTCCTGCTGGGCAGTACCGGTTCCATCGGTACCCAGGCACTCGACGTGATCGCCGCCAACCACGACGACTTCGAAGTCGTCGGTCTCGCCGCGGGCGGAGGCAAGACGGACCTGCTCGCCGAGCAGATCCGCGCGACGGGTGTCCGCGAGGTGGCCGTGGCCGACCCCGACGCCGCCGCACGTCTCGATCTGCCGGTCCGGAGCGGCCAGACCGCTGTCACCGAACTCGTGCGCGAGGTCGAGGCCGACGTCGTGCTCAACGCCCTCGTCGGCTCCCTCGGCCTCGAACCGACGCTCGCGGCGCTCGGTACCGGTGCACGACTCGCGTTGGCGAACAAGGAATCGCTGGTCGCGGGCGGCTCGCTCGTCACGAAGGCGGCGGCGCCGGGCCAGATCGTGCCCGTCGACTCGGAGCACTCCGCGCTCGCGCAGTGCCTGCGCGGCGGCACCGGCGGCGAGGTGGCGCGTCTCGTGCTCACCGCCTCGGGCGGTCCGTTCCGCGGCTGGACCGCCGATCGCCTCGAATCGGTGACGCCCGAACAGGCCGGCGCCCACCCCACCTGGTCGATGGGGCCGATGAACACCCTCAACTCGGCGACCCTCGTCAACAAGGGACTCGAACTCATCGAGACCCACCTGCTCTTCGGTGTGGACTACGACCGGATCGACGTGACGGTGCACCCGCAGTCGATCGTGCACTCGATGGTCACCTTCGTCGACGGATCGACCCTCGCCCAGGCATCGCCGCCGTCGATGAAGCTGCCGATCGCGCTGGCCCTCGGCTGGCCGCACCGCGTCCCGCACGCCGCCCCGGCACTCGACTTCTCGACCGCGTCCACCTGGGAGTTCGAACCCCTCGACGACGACGTCTTCCCCGCCGTGCGGCTCGCGCGCCAAGCGGGCGCGGGCGGCGGATGCCTCACCGCCGTCTACAACGCGGCCAACGAGGTCGCCGCCGAGGCCTTCCTCGCGGGGACGCTGTCGTTCCCGCGGATCGTGCAGACCGTCGAGGCCGTGCTGAACGACGCACACGAGTGGTCCGCCGAACCCAGTACCGTGGACGACGTGCTCGCCGCCGACGGCTGGGCCCGCGACCGGGCGCGCACACTCGTATAGGAGGATCGGCCACTCATGATGTTCGCACTGGGCGTGGTGGTGTTCGCCCTCGGCATCGCCATCTCCATCGCCCTGCACGAGGCCGGCCACATGTGGACGGCGCAGAAGCTGGGCATGAAGGTCCGGCGCTACTACATCGGGTTCGGTCCCCGTGTGTTCGCCTTCCGCCGCGGTGAGACCGAATACGGTCTCAAGGCGGTTCCGGCCGGCGGGTTCTGCGACATCGCCGGCATGACGGCCCTGGACGAACTCGCGCCCGACGAGGTCGAGCGCGCGATGTACAAGCAGAAGACGTGGAAGCGCCTCGTCGTGATGTCGGGCGGCATCGCGATGAACTTCCTGCTCGGCATCGTGCTCATCTACGGCCTTGCCGCCAGTGCGGGACTGCCCAACACCGACAACCGCGCGGTGGTCGGCACCGTCGGCTGTGCCGCACCGACCCAGGACGGCCCGCCCGACTACACCCCGGCCGACTGCTCGGGTCCCGGCCCGGCCGAGCAGGCCGGCATCGAACCGGGCGACGTGATCGTCGCCGTGGACGGGCAGTCCGTCGAGACCTTCGGCGACCTCGTCCGGGCCACGCAGCCCCTGGCGGGCACCGTGCCGTTCACCGTCGAACGCGGCGAGGAGACCCTCACCGTGCCCGTCACGGTCCAGCAGGTCCAGCGCTGGGTCTACGAGAGCGAGTCGCCCGACGCCGAACCCGTCTCCCGCACCGTCGGTGCTATCGGGGTCGGGGGGGAGCCGGGCATCATCGAGTACACGCCGCTCTCGGCGATCCCCGCGACCTTCGACTTCACCGGTTACCTGGCGGTCCGCACGGCCGAGGCCCTCGTGAGCCTGCCGAGCAAGGTCGCCGACCTGTGGACGGCCGTCACCGGGGGAGAGCGCGCGGTCGACACCCCGGTCAGCGTCGTGGGCGCCAGTGTCATCGGCGGTCAATTCGCCGAGCGCGGCATCTGGGAGTCGTTCGTGTTGCTGCTCGCACAGCTGAACTTCTTCCTCGGTGCGTTCAACCTCCTCCCGCTGCTGCCGCTCGACGGCGGGCACATGGCCGTCGCGATCTACGAGAAGGCCCGCAACTGGCTGCGCGGACTGCGCGGACTGCCGGTCGGCCCGCCCGTGGACTACATGAAACTGCTGCCGCTGACCTATGTGGCGGTGGTCATCGGTGGCGCCTACATGGTGCTCACCCTCACAGCAGACATCGTCAACCCCATCAAGCTGTTCTGATCTGCGCCGGTAGAATTGCCGAGTAGCGACGAAAGAAGGCGAACTGTGACCAGCCCCGTCGGATTGGGCATGCCCGAAATTCCTGCGGTCCTCGCGCCCCGACGCAAGACCCGCCAGCTCATGGTCGGAAATGTCGGCGTCGGCAGCGATCACCCGGTGTCCGTGCAGTCGATGACCACCACGAAGACGCACGACGTGAACGCCACCCTCCAGCAGATCGCGGAGCTCACGGCGTCCGGCTGCGACATCGTGCGTGTCGCGTGCCCGCGTCAGGAGGACGCCGACGCACTCCCGATCATCGCGAAGAAGAGCAAGATCCCGGTGATCGCCGACATCCACTTCCAGCCGCGGTACATCTTCGCCGCGATCGACGCCGGCTGCGCGGCCGTGCGCGTCAATCCTGGCAACATCAAGGAATTCGACGGTCGCGTCAAGGAGGTCGCCAAGGCGGCCGGCGATGCCGGGATCCCCATCCGCATCGGCGTCAACGCCGGCTCGCTCGACCCCCGGCTGCTCGCCAAGTACGGCAAGGCCACGCCGGAGGCGCTCGTCGAGTCCGCCCTCTGGGAGGCGAGCCTGTTCGAGGAACACGGCTTCGGCGACATCAAGATCTCCGTCAAGCACAACGACCCTGTCGTGATGGTCGAGGCATACCGGCAGCTCGCCGCGCAGTGCGACTACCCCCTGCATCTCGGCGTGACCGAGGCGGGCCCCGCCTTCCAGGGCACCATCAAGTCGGCCGTTGCCTTCGGGGCGCTGCTGAGCGAGGGCATCGGCGACACCATCCGCGTGTCGCTGTCGGCGCCGCCCGCCGAGGAGATCAAGGTCGGCACGCAGATCCTGCAGTCGCTGAACCTGCGTCCCCGCAAGCTCGAGATCGTCTCGTGCCCGTCCTGCGGGCGCGCCCAGGTGGACGTCTACTCCCTCGCCAACGAGGTCACCGCCGGACTCGAGGGCATGGAGGTGCCGCTGCGGGTCGCGGTGATGGGTTGCGTCGTCAACGGACCCGGTGAGGCCCGCGAGGCGGATCTCGGTGTGGCCTCCGGAAACGGCAAGGGCCAGATCTTCGTCAAGGGCAAGGTCATCAAGACCGTGCCCGAGGCGCAGATCGTCGAGACCCTCATCGAGGAAGCGATGCGCATCGCCGACGAGATGGAAGGCAACGCCTCGGGCGGCGGCCCCGTGGTGTCGGTCGGCTGATACGGGTGGGGCGCACGGGACGGCGTTCTCTCACTTTCGAGGACTCAGGTTTCCACGCCGCCGTCCGGCATGGCACTCTGATCTCGTATCGGCTTGTCGACGGGTGGTGAGCGAGTGCTCAAGCTTCTGGGTGTCCGGTCGTTGGGCGGACGTGACACCGCCGCGGTGCTCCGGGTGCTCTCCCGCGACCCCGTGGCCGCGTGCATGGTGGCCGGCCGCGTCGAGGAGTACGGACTCGACGGGCGTGCCGTCGGCGGCGAGATGTGGAGCCGCGGCGGCCCGGAGACCTCGCTGTGCTTCTCGGGTGCGAACCTCATTCCGCTGCTGGGCAGTCCGGACGACATCCAGGCGTTCGCCGAGCGCGCGAGTCGCGGGCCGCGACTGTGTTCGTCCATCGTCGGTCGCGCGGAGTACGCGCTGCCGATGTGGGAGCGGCTCGAATCGGTGTGGGGCGCTCCCCGCGAGGTGAGGGCCGAGCAACCCCTGCTCGTTCTCGACCGCGAGCCGCTCGTCGAACCCGACCCGCAGGTCCGTCCCGTCCGGCCCGACGAACTCGACAGCTATCTGCCGGCCGCGATCTCGATGTTCATCGAGGAAGTCGGCATCGACCCGCGCACCGGTGACGGCGGTGCGGGTTACCGGCGCCGCGTCGCGAGCCTGATCGCGGCGGGACGCGCCTGGGCGCGGTTCGAGGACGGACAGGTCGTGTTCAAGGCGGAGGTGGGTTCGCAGTCGTCCACGGTGGGCCAGATCCAGGGCGTCTGGGTCGATCCCGCGCATCGCGGCTCGGGCCTCGGCACGATCGGTACGGCCGCGGTGGCCTGCGCGGTCGCTCGCAGCGGTCGCCTGCCCAGCCTCTACGTCAACAGCTTCAACGCCCCGGCTCGTGGAGCCTACGCCCGCGCGGGTTTCCGTCAGGTCGCGACGTTCTCCACGGTGCTGCTCGACTGATTTCCCGTCGGCTCTGCCTACGATGACGGGCGATGAGACCTCGAAGTTCCACCCCGGCATCCCCGTACGCACGCGCACTCCGGATCGGCGCTGTGTTGTCGGCGGCCATCGTGCTCCTCGGCCTGGCCGTCGCGTGCACGCCGCAGCCGGCCGGGCCGGAGGCCGCCGCCCAGGCGTTTCTCGACTCGTTCGCCGCGCAGGACGTCGCGTCGGCGGCGGATCGCACCGACCGCCCCGACGACGCGGCCGTCGCGATGGAGGAGGTCCTGGACGGGCTTCAGGCCGAATCCCTCACCGCCACAACGACATCCACCCGGATCAGCGGCGACTCCGCGACCGTGGGCTACAACTACGAGTGGCACCTGCCGAAGGAACGGGTATGGCAGTACACCGGTGAGCTCAACATGGGGCGCAGCGGGAACGACTGGATCGTGCGGTGGGCGAAGTCCGCGCTGCACCCGCAGCTCGGTGAACGGCAGACCATGCAGCTCCGCAGCAGCCCGGCGCCGCGTGCCCGGGTCAACGAGCACGCAGGCAGCGACATCCTCGTCCCCGGCACGGTCTACGGCATCGCCTTCGACGCCTCGCAGACCACCGACGTCGCCGGTGCCGCACGACAGCTCGCGTCGACGTTGTCGGAGTTCGATTCCTCGCTCACGGCGCAGGCGATCGCGGAATCGGTGACGGCCTCGTCCGGACCGCGGTCGGTGATGCGACTGCGCGAGGACGACTACGAGCGCGTCGCCCCACGTCTCGCCGGGATCGACGGTGTCGTGGTGACCGAGCAGGCCGACCTCGTCGCGACCGACCGCAACTTCGCACCCGATCTCGTGGGTCAGATCAAGAAGACCGTCATCGACGAGGTCGACGGCACCGCCGGGTGGAGTGTCGTCGTGGTGAACCAGTACGGCGTGGACACCGGGGTGCTCACCGAGACGCCGCCGCAGCCGGTGCCGTCGTTCTCGGTCAGTCTCGACCGTCCCCTCCAGCTCGCGGCTCAGGCGGCCGTCGACGCCCGCACCGAGCAGGCGATGACGGTCGTGATCGAGGCGTCCACGGGTGCGGTGCTGGCGGTGGCTCAGAACAAGGCCGCGGACAGGGACGGGCCGGTCGCGCTGGCCGGCCAGTACCCACCGGGCTCGACGTTCAAGATCGTCACCTCCGGTGCGGCGATCGCCGAGGGCCGCGCGACCCCGAACACGATGGTGCCGTGCCCCGGCCGCATCACGATCGGCGAGCGCAGCGTGCCGAACTACAACGAGTTCGAGCTCGGGACGGTCTCTCTCGCTACCGCTTTCGCCCGATCCTGCAACACCTCCTTCGCCAAGCTCGCCTCCGAGATGGCCCCGGACGCGCTGACCGTCGCCGCTTCGCAGTTCGGTATCGGTGTGGACTACGAGGTGGTCGGGATGCCGACCTTCACCGGATCGGTTCCGCCCGCGGAGGATCTCGTCGAACGGACCGAGGACGGCTTCGGTCAGGGCAAGGTGGTTGTGAGCCCGTTCGGGATGGCGCTCACCGCGGCGACGGTCGCCGCCGGCCGTACCCCGGTGCCCTATCTCATCGCGGGTCGCGAGACGGTTGTGAGCGGTTCGCCGCCGCCGGTGACGCCGGAGATGGTGGAGGGTCTGCGCGAGATGATGCGCCTGGTGATCACGAGCGGTACCGCCGACCGCATCCGGGACCAGGGCGACGTCTACGGCAAGACCGGCGAGGCCGAGGTCGAGGGCGGGTCGCACTCGTGGTTCGTCGGTTACCGCGGTGATCTGGCGTTCGCAACGCTCGTCGTGCGCGGCGGCAGCTCCGACAACGCGGTCGCGGTCACCCGCGACATGTTCGCCGCTCTGCCGCCGGAATACGACGAGGGAGCCTGAGCTCAGGTCGTACTCGCGGGCCGACCGTCGCGCCGGCCCGCGAGTCGCGTCACCAGCCACAGCACCACGCCGATCCCGAGCAGCACCCCGGCCGTCCGGTACTGGGTCGCGGGCCGGTCGACCCACGGCAGGACGAGGAACAGGCAGCTGGCCGCCCCGAGCAGCGGAAGGATCGTCGGCGCGCGGAAGTGCCGGTGCTCCACGTGGTCCCGGCGCAGGACCAGGGCCGCGACGTTCACGATCGCGAACACCCCCAGCAGGAGCAGCGCCGTCGTCCCCCCGAGTTCGGGCACCCCACCGACGAAGACGACGAGACCGACCGCGAGCAGCGTCGTGAACGCGATCGCGACATAGGGCGTGCGGCGCGTCGGGTGCACCCGCCCCAGGACGGCGGGCAGGACGTCCTCGCGGGCGATGCCGTAGACCAGCCGGCTCGCCATCAGCATGTTGATCAGCGCGGTGTTGGCCACCGCGAACATCGTGACGAAGGCGAAGATCCCGACCGGGAACGCCGGCGCGCCGACCTCGACCACCCGCAGCAAGGGCGTCTCGCCCGCCCCGAGTTCCTCGGGCGCGACGAGCGCGATCGCGGTGATCGACACGAGCACGTACACCAGCGCGGCGAGACCCAGGCCGAGCAGCAGCATCCGGGGGAAGATTCGGGTGGGCTCCTTGCACTCCTCGGCCATGTTCACCGAGTCCTCGAATCCCACCATCGCGAAGAAGGCCAGGGCCGTCCCCGCCACCACTGCGGAGAAGACGGACCGGTCGCCGGGATCGATCTCGACCACACGCGAGAAGTCGCCGCCGCCGAAACCCAACGCCCACATGCCGATCGCGACGATGATGAGCAGGCCGCCCAACTCGATCATCGTGAGCACCACGTTGGTCTTCACGCTCTCGCCGACCCCGCGGAAGTTGATCACCGCCAGGACGAGGACGAAGACCAGCGCGATTACGGTGATCCCGGCCGTGCCGGCCAGGTCGAGTCCGAAGGCCTCGGCAAAGTTCGCGGCGAACGCCCGCGCAGCCGTGGCGGCAGAGGTGATGCCCGAGGACATCACGGCGAAGGCCACCAGGAAGGTCAGGAAGTGCACGCCGAACGCCTTGTGCGTGTAGAGCGCCGCTCCGGCCGCCCGCGGATACTTCGTGACCAGCTCCAGATAGCTGAACGCCGTCACCGTCGCGACGGCGAACGCGACGAGGAACGGCAGCCACACCACGCCACCGACCTCGTTCGCGACCTCCCCGGTGAGGGCGTAGATGCCGGTGCCCAGGATGTCGCCGATGACGAACAGCAGGAGCAGACCCGGCCCGAGGACGCGGACGAGCTGGGGTGAGTCGGTCGTCTCGGCCACCGCAGGCCCCCTTCCGCGCACCCTGTCCGCCGGCGGGGGACCGGCCGGATTCAGGGCAGCAGACCCGATTTTCGCGCGGCGACGACGGCCTCGTGGCGGGAATGGACGTCGAGCTTGCTCATGGCGCTGCGCAGGTAGCTCTTGACCGTCTCGGCGCCGACCGACAGTCGCTGGGCGATCTCGGCGTTGCTGCACCCCAGCGCCACATGGGACAGCACGTCGGTCTCGCGCGGGGACAGCACGACGTCCGTCGGTTCCGGTTCCGTTCCGTCGAGCACCCCGGCGAGACGGTCGGACAACGAGCGGAGCTTCTCCTGCAGCGCCGGATCGGTCGTGCCCTGCGCGAGCACCCGCAGCTCGGCGTGGACCTCGCGGACCTGCGCGGTCGCGACGGGATCGCGGTCGCCGGACGACCGCTCGAGCATCGCGAGTCGCCGATCGACCTCGTCGCGCACCTCGATCTCGTGCGCGAGACGTGCGGCCGCCTGCGCGAACGCCGTCACCGCCCGATCACCGACCGGCGCGCACTCGCGCGCGGCGCCGTACAACACCGCGCGGGCCTTGCCCTCGACGAGTACCGGCACGGCGAGGATGGACCGCAATCCCTCGTACAGAACGGGACGGTCGAAGTGGTGCGTGATCGACGCAGAGCGACCGTAGTCCGACACCGTCACCACCCGCGACTCCGCGAGGACGCGACCGCCGAGACCGGCCCGCGGAGGCACCACGACCCCCGCCAGGCTGTTGGTGCGGGTGCCGAAGAATTCGCTGAGCTGCAGCGATCCCTGCTGGACCTCGCCGGCGAAGACCACCGGCAGCTGTGCCTGCGCCGCGGTGCGGCGGAGTTCACCGCGCAGGGCATCACCGTCACGGGGACGCAGCAGCGCCGACGAGGAGGACGACACGAACGCCACCCCTTTCCGGGGGTATCGGGGAACATGGTGTGACTCGAATCATAGACGTCGAACGGGTGTGCTCCACAGATCAGGAACACCCTGGCCGGTACGGACGAAAGGACCACAATGGGCGACACCGCGAGCCGCGTGCGGACACTGCTCGAGCGGTACGACACGGCAGACGCCTGCGCAGCCCGACTGCTGTGCGACGACCATCCCGCCGACGCGGTGGCGTTCACCGTCGTCGACGCGGACCTGAGCTCCACCGATCTCACCTACGGCGAGCTCCGCGAACGGTCGACCCGCTTCGCCGCGGCGCTGGCGGATCTCGGTGTCGAACCCGGCGACCACGTCGCGACGCTCATGGGCAAGTCGGCAGACCTGGTGGTCGCGGTTCTCGGTATCTGGCGTCGCGGCGCCGTGCACGTGCCGCTCTTCACCGCCTTCGCCCCGCCGGCGATCGCCTTCCGACTCGACGCGAGCGGCACCAAGGTGGTCGTGGCCGATCGTGATCAGGCCGGCAAGCTCGCCGCGGGATCGGATCTTCCCGCCGAGGTGCCGTGGCAGGTCGTCGTGGCCGGTGAGGGAGACGCCGACGCGTCCGGGCGTGGGGCCCGCGACTTCGGCGAGCTGGTCGCCGCGCAGTCGGCCGACGACCCGCGTGGCGAGGCTGTCGCCGTCGGCGCCGAGGGGCGCCTGGTCCAGCTGTTCACCTCCGGCACGACCGGCACTCCCAAGGGTGTTCCCGTCCCGGTGAAGGCGCTGGCGTCCTTCCACGCCTACCTGGAGTTCGGCCTCGACGTGCGCAAGGACGACGTCTTCTGGAACGCGGCCGATCCGGGATGGGCGTACGGGCTCTACTACGCGCTGCTCGGGCCGCTCGCGGCCGGTCGGCGCAGCCTCCTGCTGCACGCCGGTTTCTCGCCCGCGCTCACCTGGCAGATCCTCGACACCTTCGGGGTGACCAACTTCGCGGCGGCCCCGACGGTCTACCGCAGCCTCAAGGCCGACACCGCCGAGCACCCGCCGGTGCGGCTGCGTCGTGCTTCCTCGGCCGGTGAGCCGCTGACCCCGGACGTCCTCGAGTGGTCGCAGGAGACCCTCGGTGTCGTGGTGCGCGACCAGTACGGACAGACCGAACACGGCATGTTCGTCGTCGACGCGTGGGCGGACGAGCTGCGCGAGGACACCCCGGCGCGTTCGATGGGCAAGCCGCTGCCGGGCTGGAGCTGCGCGGTGCTGCGCGAGGACAGCGACGAGATCGCCGAGCCCGGTGAGGTCGGACGCGTCGCGATCGACGTGCACGCGAGCCCGCTCGTGTGGTTCACCGGCTACGTCGACGCACCCGAGAAGACCGCCGACCGGTTCAGCGAGGACGGCCGCTGGTACCTGACCGGCGACGCCGGCAAGGTCGACGAGAACGGCTTCTTCTTCTTCTCGTCCCGCGACGACGACGTGATCATCATGGCCGGTTACCGCATCGGCCCGTTCGACGTCGAGTCGGTGCTCGTGATGCACCCCGACGTGATCGAGGCCGCCGTTGTGGGTCTGCCGGACGAACTGCGGGGGGAGGTCCTCGAGGCGTTCGTGGTGCTGCGGGAGGGTGTCGAGGGCGACGACGCGCTCGAGGCGGAGCTCCAGAAGCTCGTGAAGCAGAAGTACGCCGCCCACGCCTACCCGCGCGCGGTGCACTTCGTGCCGCACCTGCCCAAGACGCCGAGCGGCAAGGTCCAGCGCTTCAAGCTGCGCCAGGCGGGCGCTGTGGGCTGATCGGCGCACGACGGCCCGATCGGTGGATGACGGGGGAGCGGGGCGCGGCAGCTAATCTGGAAGTCATGGCTACCCGCGCTCCGCTCGTCCCCGGCACTCCGACTCCCATCCGGGAGGTGCCCGCATCGATCGAACGGCCGGAGTACGTGTGGAAGCCCACGGCGAAGGAAGGCAACGAGCCGTGGGTGCAGACACCCGAGACGATCGAGAAGGTGCGACTCGCGTCGAAGATCGCCGCACAGGCCCTCGTCGAGGCCGGTAAGGCTGTCGCGCCGGGCGTGACCACCGACGAGATCGACCGCGTCGCGCACGAGTACATGTGCGACCACGGCGCCTACCCGTCGACCCTCGGCTACCGCGGCTTCACCAAGTCGTGCTGCACCTCGCTCAACGAGGTCATCTGCCACGGCATCCCCGACTCGACCGTCGTCGAGGACGGCGACATCGTCAACATCGACGTCACCGCCTACATCGACGGCGTCCACGGCGACACCAACGCCACCTTCCTGGCCGGCGACGTCTCCGAGGACGTCCGCCTGCTCGTCGATCGCACCCGCGAGGCCACGATGCGCGGCATCAAGGCGGTCAAGCCGGGCCGGGCCCTCAACGTCATCGGCCGGGTCATCGAGTCCTACGCCAACCGCTTCGGCTACGGCGTCGTCCGCGACTTCACCGGCCACGGTATCGGCGAGACCTTCCACAACGGCCTGGTGATCCTGCACTACGACCGGCCCGACATCGACACGATCATCGAGCCCGGCATGGTGTTCACCATCGAACCGATGATCAACCTCGGTACGCCCGACTACGAGATCTGGGACGACGGCTGGACGGTCGTCACCAAGGACCGCAAGTGGACCGCGCAGTTCGAGCACACCATCGTCGTCACCGACACCGGCGCCGAGATCCTCACCCTGCCGTGACCTCCGCTCGCTGAGCGAGCACGGAGTTCGGCCCCNGGGTCGGGGCCGAACCTGTTCCGGAAGGCGGCCGGCCTAGGGTGCCGCGTTGCGGGCGACCTGCCAGGTCGCGCCCACGCACACCGCGGCCACCAGCAGGGGGAGCACCACCAGGGTCGTCGTCGGCGACGCGTCGACGATCCACGACCACAGCGACGACCACGACCGGGTCCACGTGACGAGGATCGCGGCGAGACCGCCGATCACGACGACGGACGCGGCGGCCGTCAGCAGACCCGTTGCGCGCCAACGGTGCTGGATTGCCCCGATGAGCATCGACAGCGCAACGATCAGGAGCATCGTGGCGAAGAAGCCCAGGAACTGCACCACGGAACTGTCGGTGACGAAACGCAGGATCCCGAACATCCGCATGTCCACTCCCCAGCCCCCGGTCGCGGCCTCGAGCACCGAGAGGAGCTGGAAGGCGATCGCGAACACCGCCGACTGGGCCACCGCGATCGCCACCATCGACTGCATGTAGTGCGATCGCGTGGAACCGAGACGCAGTGCGAACGAGAACATCTGGGTCATCGCCAGGATGTAGAAGGCGACGATGAAGCCGTAGACCGACAGCATGCTGCCGGTGACGTTGTACTCCGCACCCGTGTCGACGAGGGAGAAGATCACCCATGGGATGAGGGCCGAGGTGATCAGGAGCCCGACGGGCCACGCGACGAACAGCGGCCACGAGACGAGTTGCAGGCGGGCGACGGACAGGACACGCGCCGACCCGGTGGTGACCGGTGCAGGCAACGGGATCGCGGTGGTCACAGCGATGCCTCCTCGTTCGTGGTGACGGTCTCGGGTGTCCGGTGGAGGTGGACCACGAGGTCCTGGAGCGAGATCGGTTGCACGTCCACACGTCCGGAGGCGTGGGGGAGTTCGTCCGCGTCGTTGCGGAGGAAGGCCGTGCGGGCGACACCGCCGAGGCTCTCCGTGTGCAGGACGGTGCTGTCGCCGACGATCCGCGCCACCTCGTCCGCCGGGCCGGTCGCCTGTGCGGCGCGGGTGCGCAGCGTGTCGGTGTCCTCGTCGACGACGAGGTGTCCGCGGTCGAGCACGAGGATGTGTTCGAGCAGGTCGGCGGCCTCGTCGATCAGGTGGGTCGACAACACGATCGTGCGCGGACGCTCCGCGTAGTCGAGCAGCAGTTCGTCGTAGAACATCTGCCGGGCCACGGCGTCGAGACCGAGATACGGTTCGTCGAAGATCGTCACCGGTGCGCGCGACGCGAGACCCACCACGATGCCCAGTGCGGAACTCATGCCGCGGGAGAGCTTCTTGACCTTGCGTCCGCAGGGCAGCGCGAACCTGTCGGCCAGCCGCTCCGCGTACTCTCGATCCCACAGCGGCAGAATCAGTTCCGCCGAGGCGAGTACGTGCCCGACGCGCATGTCGTCGGGATAGCGCTGGGTGTCGGCGACGAAGCACACCTGCTGGAGCACCGCGGTGTTCTCGTACGGATCGGCTCCGAACACCTCGACGCTGCCGGTCGTGGGGCGTATGTGGCCCGCGAGCAGCTGCATCAGGGTGGTCTTGCCGGCGCCGTTGCGGCCGAGCAGGCCGTAGATCGTGTTCCGGCGGAGTGTGAAGTCGGCGTCGGTGAGGGCGGCGACGTCCCCGAACCGCATGCCGAGGTGACGTGCGCGGACGACGGGCGGAGTGATGGTCATACGTGCTCCCGTGTGTCGAGCATGGACTTGAGCTCGTCGATGCCGATTCCGAGTTTCTCGGCCTCGAGGACGAGCGGGACGACGTACTGCTGGGCGAACCGATCCCGTCGGCGGGCGATCAATTTGTCGCGGGCGCCGGTGGTGACGAACATGCCGATTCCTCGCTTCTTGTAGAGGATTCCGTCGGCGACCAGGGCGTTGAGGCCCTTCGCGGCCGTGGCCGGATTGATGCGGTGGAAGGCCGCGAGCTCGTTCGTCGAGGGAACCTGCGATTCCTCCGCGAGGCTGCGGTCGACGATCGAGTTCTCGATGAGCTCGGCGATCTGTTGGAAGAGGGGCTTGCCCTCGTCGTTCAGCACGACGCCCCGGGACTCGAAGACGGGTGCATCGGTTCATTACTCATGTAATGAACCATAGGACCTTGTCGTCGATACGGCAAGAGGCGGAGCACGGACTGCGGCCATGTAGCGTTTGCCCATGGAATCGAGGACGGTGACCACGCCCGGTGGGGACGTGCAGGTTCGGATCGGCGGCCCCGAAAGTCGTTACACGGTGCTGCTCTTCCCCGACGCGGGGGAGGACGCAGGTGTGTACGACGTCGTGTGCGAGCGGCTGCACACGTCCGACCTGCGGACGATCGTGGTCGAGAAGATCGACGGACTCGCGCCCGCCGACGTGTTCGCCCTACTGGACGCCCTCGCCCTGCCCTGGGTTCATCTGGCGGGCAGCGGCGCGGGAGCCGAGCTGGCCTGGGCCGTCGCCGCAGGACGCTTCGGACGCTTCGCGAGCCTGGTGGTCGCCGACCGCGGCCATCCCGCGGTCGCGGATCGTGACGGCACGGTGCGCGACGCGTCGGCGCCGCCCGCGGAGGTGCCCACCACGATCGTCGTGGGCGATGCCTCGCGCCGACCCGAAGCGGACGCATCGATGCGCTACGTGACGGGAGAGTTCCGGGTGGTCGAACTCGCCGGGGTCGCCAACGTGCCCGCCGAGGCGCCCACCGACTTCGCGTCCGCGATCGCGCTGCGCACCGGAAGCTGGTGAGACGCGTGTGGCCTGCGGCCCGGAGAGGGCAGCAGGCCACACGGCGCTGGTGAAGGTGCTCGGAGACCCCGAAGTTCAGAGACCCAGCAGGGCGTTCTCGACGAGTTCGGGCAGCGCGGGGTGGATCCAGTACTGGCCGGTCGCCATCTCCCGCGCGGGCAGACCGAACGACATGGCCTGGATGAGCGGCTGGATGACCGTCGACGCCTGGGCCCCGATGATGTGGGCGCCGAGCAGCAGACCCGTCGACCGATCGGCGATCAGCTTGCAGAAACCTTCGGTGTCCTCCATGGCCCAGCCGTAGGCGACGTTGCCGTAGTCCTGGATCTTGACGGAGATGTCGTATCCCGCCTCCCGGGCCTCGGCCTCGGTGAGACCGACCGACGCGATCTGCGGATCGGTGAACACCGCGGAGGGGACGTAGCGGTGGTCCGTCCGCTGCAGACCCGTGGTGTCGCCGCTCCACGCGTCGTGCAGCAGGTTGTGCTGGACGACCCGCGCCTCGTGGTTGGCCACGTGCTTGAGCTGGTAGGGCGACGACACGTCGCCGAGGGCGAACACACCCGCAGCGGACGTGCGCTGGAACTCGTCGACCACGATCCGGCCCTTCGCATCGAGTTCGATGCCGGCCGCCGCGGCGTCGAGCAGGTCACCGTTGGGCTGCCGACCCGTCGCGACGAGCAGGGCGTCGCCGCTCACGACGGTGCCGTCGGCGAGTTCGACCTCCACGCCGTCGCCGACCGGACGGAACGCCCGGGCCGGATTGGCGAGGTGGACGTCCCACTTGGCCGCGGCGAGCGCCGTGAACCGCTCGGAGACGTCGGCGTCGAGGTGCCGCAGCAGACGGTCGGTCCGCGCGACCACCGACACCCGCGTGCCGAGCGCCGAGAAGACGTGGGCGAACTCCATCGCGATGAAGCCCGTCCCGAGGATCACGAGGGACTCGGGCAGTTTCGGCAGCCGCATGACGTCGTCGCTCGTGTGATATCTCACACCGGAATCGAGTACCTCCTGCGGGATCGCGGGCCGCGAACCGGCCGCGACGACCACCTGGTCCGCGGTGATCACCTCACCGGTTCCGGTGTCGATGCGGCGCTCGCCGACGAACCACGCGTGACCGTCGTAGACGGTGACGTTCGCGCAGTCCTCGCAGCGGTAGCGCTCGCCGCCCGCAGCGATGGGATCGATGCGACCGAAGACCCGGTCGACGATGTCGTTCCACCGCACTCCGTCGATCGACGCGTCGACGCCGTACTTCGCCGCGGTGCGGACCGTGTGGGCGACCTCCGCGGCGTAGACGTACATCTTCGTGGGGATGCAGCCCACGTTGAGACAGGTGCCCCCGAAGGTGCCTTCTTCGAGGAGAGCGACGCGCTTCCCGTCGTACCGCTCGTCGAGGATCGAATTCCCCGATCCTGTGCCGATGATCGCGAGGTCGTAGTGGGTCACGCGTGCTCTCCCATGGGTCGGTGCAGTACGGAAACGGTGGCGGAGTCGTCGGCCTCGGTTCGGGAACCGGAGGTGTCCGCCTCGTCCGCTCCGTCCAACCATTCCAGCCACAGGTCCAATTCCCGGAAGGCCTCCGCCAGGGGACCGGGTGTGGACAGGAACACGTCGTGACGGGCACCGTCGATCGGCACGATCGTCGTGCGGTTGCCGAGGCATCCCGCCCATCGGGCTATCTGGCGGACGTCGAGGACTGCGTCGACGGTGTCGACGCTCGCGTCGTACCGCGGAGCGGAGCGCGAGGCACCGGACCGCAGGATCAGCGACGGCACCCCGATGTCGAGCCCGCGGTGCAGGACGGCCTGGCCCCGCCGCACGGCACGTAACCAGCCGAAGCGGATGGGGAAGCCGGTCAACGGCTTCCAGTCGAGGTCGTAGCGCCAGCCGTCGCTCTGCAGGCTGCGGCCGTAGGCCTCGGTCTTCGGCAGCGGGATGAGCGCGCGCGGGCGGAGGCGGCCGACGACGTCGATGGCCGCCGTGCCGACATTGCGCAGGTAGGACGGTCCCTGCAGGTCGAACCACGGGCTGTTCAGGACGAGACCCACGATGCCCGCCGCGGCAACCCCGCCGGGCCGGCGACGGAGCCGGTCGAGCCACAACGGCAGGACGAGCCCGCCCGTCGAGTGGGCCGCCAGCAGCACACCGCCACCGACCTCCTCGCGCACCACGCGCAGCGCCTCGTCGAGCTCGGCGTCGTAGTGGGAGAGATCGGTGACGAAGTGAGGGGTGTGCCCGGGTGCCCGCGAACGGCCGCACTTGCGCAGGTCCAGCGCGAAGAAGCGGTAACCGCGCGCCGCGAAGTGCTCGGCGAGGTGCTGCTGGAAGAAGTAGTCGGTGAAGCCGTGGACGTAGAGCACCGCGCGGTCGGGGAGATCGGTGGACGGCGGCTGGTAGCGCACCAGGGTCGCCGAGATCTCGCCTTCGCCGTCGGGGTCGGTGCCCAGCGGCAGTTCGAGCTGCTCGTAGCCGTCTCCGAGGACGTCAGGACGCCAAGTAGTCACTATCACACCCTAGGTGTGTTCGCCGACCACCGCTCATGGGTACACAATGAGGTGAAATGAAACGCCGGAACACGCGCGGGTAACCTGTCGGTCGCATTCGCGCGCCGCGTTGACGGGACACCCACGCGAGACGGTACCTCCGTACTTCGGCGGCGCGTGCGAACCAGACAAGGAAGTCGATTTCCCAGTGTCAGAGAACGTAGTAGCGAAAACCGACGTAGTGCTCGTGGGCGCGGGCATCATGAGCGCAACCCTCGGTGCGTTGTTGCGTCAGGTGCAGCCCGACTGGTCGATCACCGCGTTCGAGCGCCTCGACGCCGCGGCCGCCGAGAGCAGCGACCCCTGGAACAACGCCGGTACGGGCCACTCCGCGCTGTGTGAGCTCAACTACACCCCCGGGAAGCCGGACGGTTCGGTCGACATCGCGAAGGCCGTCAACGTCAACGAGCAGTTCCAGGTCTCGCGCCAGTTCTGGGCGTACGCCGTCGACAACGGCATTCTGTCCGACCCCAAGAACTTCATCAACCCGGTTCCGCACGTCAGCTTCGTGCACGGCGCCGAGAACGTGAAGTACCTGCGTGCCCGCTACGACGCCCTTGCCGGCCATCCCCTCTTCGAGGGCATGGAGTACACCGAGAGCCCCGAGGTCTTCACCGAGCGTCTGCCGCTCATGGGCAAGGGCCGCGACTTCTCCGACCCGGTCGCCCTGAACTGGACGCAGACCGGCACCGACGTCGACTTCGGTGCCCTCACCAAGCAGCTCATCAACCACGTCGCGGCCTCCGGCGGCACCGTCTTCTTCGGCCACGACGTCACCGACGTGTCCAAGCAGTCCGACGGCAGCTGGATCGTGAAGGTCCGCAACCGCCGCACCGGCGAGTCGCGCAAGGTCCAGGCGAAGTTCGTCTTCGTCGGCGCCGGCGGCGGCGCGCTGCACCTGCTGCAGAAGTCGGGCATCAAGGAGATCAAGGGTTTCGGTGGCTTCCCCGTCTCCGGTGCCTTCCTGCGCTGCACCAACCCCGAGGTCATCGCGCAGCACAGCGCCAAGGTCTACGGCAAGGCCGCGGTCGGTGCCCCTCCGATGTCGGTGCCGCACCTCGACACCCGCGTCATCGGCGGCAAGCAGGGTCTGCTCTTCGGTCCCTACGCCGGCTGGTCGCCCAAGTTCCTCAAGCAGGGCGGCATCATGGACCTGCCCAAGTCCGTCAAGCCCGGCAACCTGATGTCGATGCTCGGCGTCGGCGTCACCGAGCTCGGCCTGGTCAAGTACCTCGTCGGTGAGCTCATGCAGTCGCCCGCCGACCGCATCGGCACCCTCGCCGAGTTCGTGCCCGAGGCGCGCCTCGAGGACTGGGAGCTCATCGTCGCCGGTCAGCGTGTGCAGGTCATCCGCCGCAAGGGTGCGGGCGGTGTCCTCGAATTCGGTACCGCCGTGGTCAACGCGGGTGACGGTTCGATCGCCGGTCTGCTCGGTGCGTCGCCGGGTGCCTCGACGGCCGTTCCGGCCATGCTCGACGTCCTCGAGCGCTGCTTCCCGCAGCAGTGGGCGGGCTGGCAGTCCAAGCTCCGCGAGATGGTCCCGTCGCTCGGTCTGAAGCTGTCCGACAACCCCGACCTGTTCCGCCAGGTATGGGACCACAGCACGAAGTCGCTGCAGCTCGACGTCGTCTCCGAAACCGTGGCCGAGGCGCCCGCAGAGGCCGCCGCGGTCTGATCCGATCACTGCACCTGTGGCCCGGGGCGATGCCCGGGCCACAGGTGTCCTGAAGGTGGGTCCGATCGGATTCGCCCCGACACGAGAGATGGGGAGATGCCCGTGTCCGCTGCCGCTGAGGACGAGACCAGTTACCTGGTCGGACTCGATCTCCGTGGGCGCCGCGTCGTAATCGTCGGAGGAGGCAGCGTCGCGCAGCGGCGTCTCGGTCTGCTCGTCGCGTCCGGTGCCGCCATCCACGTCGTCGCCCGGGCCGCGACCCCCGTGGTCGAGAGCATGGCGACGAAGGGCCGCATCACCCTCGACCTGCGCGAATACCGCGACGGCGACCTCGACGGCGCGTGGTACGCCATGGCCTGCACCGACGAACCCGAGACCAACGCCGCGGTCGTCGCCGAAGCCGAACGCAACAGGATCTTCTGCGTCCGCGCGGACAACGCCCGTCACGGCAGCGCCGTCACCCCCGCCACGGCCCGCTACGAGGGTCTGACCGTCGGCGTCCTCGCCGGTGGCGACCACCGCCGGTCCGCCGCCGTGCGCACCTCGATCCGTGACGCCCTCGCCGGAGCGGCCGTCACCGAGTTCGCCGAGACCGCGCCGAAGCCGGTCGGCGTCGCCCTCGTGGGCGGAGGACCGGGCGATCCCGACCTGATCACCGTGCGCGGTCGCCGCCTCCTCACCCGCGCCGACGTGGTCGTCGCCGACCATCTCGCCCCGCAGGAACTGCTCGCGGAACTCGACTCGCACGTCGAGGTGATCGACGCGGCGAAGCTCCCGTACGGACGGGCCATGGCCCAGCAGGTCATCAACGAGACCCTCATCGACCGCGCAAAGGCCGGCAAGTTCGTCGTCCGGCTCAAGGGCGGCGACCCGTACGTCTTCGGACGCGGTTACGAGGAGCTCGAGGCCTGCACCGCGGCCGGCATCCCGGTGACCGTCGTCCCCGGCATCACCAGCGCGATCTCCGTGCCGTCCGCGGCCGGGATCCCCGTCACCCACCGTGGGGTCACCCACGAATTCGTCGTGGTCAGCGGCCACGTCGCGCCCGGACATCCCGACTCGCTCACCGACTGGGACGCGCTCGCCAAGCTGCGCGGCACCCTGGTCCTGCTCATGGCCGTCGAACGCATCGAGCAGTTCGCCGACGCCCTGATCGCCGGCGGACGTCCCACCGACACCCCCGTGGTCGTCGTGCAGGAGGGCACGCTGAGCAGCCAGCGTGTGGTGCGTGCCGACCTGTCGACCGTCGCTCAGCGTGTCCGGGACGAGGCCGTGCGCCCGCCCGCGATCGTCGTGATCGGGCCGGTGGCCGGATTCGGACTCGATCCGCGGACCGGCTCCGACTCGGACGGTGGGTAACGTTGGATCACGTGTCAGCCACCTCGCATCCGTCGGCCACCCGCGCGGTCGCTCTGGCCATGCTGGTCCTCAGCGGCCTCCAGTTGATGGTCGTGCTCGACGGAACGGTCGCGAACCTCGCGCTCGCGCCGCTGCAGAGCGATCTGGGACTCTCGGATGCGGGTCGCAACTGGGTCCTCACCTCCTACGCCCTCGCCTTCGGCGGGTTGATGCTCCTCGGCGGCCGTCTCGGCGACAGCTACGGACGCAAACGCATGTTCATGGGCGGAGTCGGCCTGTTCACCCTGGCGTCCCTGCTGTGCGGTCTGGCGACCGGCGAGGCGATGCTCATCGGCGCCCGCGCTCTGCAGGGCGTCGGCGCCGCGGTCGCGTCCCCGACCGCCCTCGCGCTCGTCGCGACGACCTTCGCCGCAGGTCCGGCACGCAACCGCGCCATCGCGGTCTTCGCGGCCATGACCGGTGTCGGGTCCATCGCCGGACTGATCCTCGGGGGTGCGCTCACCCAGGTTTCGTGGCGCTGGATATTCCTCATCAACGTCCCCATCGGCGTCCTCATCGTCGTGCTCGCCGCGATCGCGCTGCGTGAGACCGCCTCCGAACGCCTCGCGCTCGACGTGCCAGGCGCGATCCTCGCGACGCTCGGATGCACCGGCCTGGTCTTCGGTCTCACGGAGGGTCCCGAAGTCGGTTGGTCGAGCCCCTCGGTCATCGGCGCGATCGTCGCCGGCTTCGTGCTGCTCGGAGTGTTCCTGCTCGTCGAGCGGCGGGCGGAGAACCCGCTGCTGCCGTTCGTGCTGTTCCGCAACAAGGATCGCGTCGCGACCTTTGTGGCGATCTTCTTCGCGGGCGCCGTGATGTTCAGCCTCGCGGCCTTCGTCGCCCTGTTCGTGCAGGACATCCTCGGCTACAGCCCGCTCGCCGCGGGTCTGGCCTTCGTGCCGTTCGCCTTCGGTCTCGGCGGTGCCGCCGCGGTGTCGTCGAAGCTGGTCGCGCGGATCGAACCGCGTTGGCTCGTGGTCACCGGCTCGGCGATCATGACTGTCAGCCTGCTCTACGGCTCGACCATGGACGGCAGCGTCCGCTACTTCCCCACCCTGTTCGTGCTGGTGCTCGTCGTCGGCTTCGGGGTCGGCCTGGCCGTGGTCCCGCTGCCGCTGTGCGCGATATCCGGGGTGGGACCGCACGAGATCGGACCGCTCTCGGCGATCGCGCAGGTCGCCCAGACTCTCGGAGGTCCGGTCGGCCTCGGGGTGATCGGTGCGATGGCCACCTCGCGGACGATGTCGCTCGGTGGTGTCTCCGGAGCCGTCGCCGACATGACCGACGCCCAGCTCGTCGCCCAGGGCGAGGGATACATGTTCGCGCTCGTCGGCTGCGCGGTCTGCGCGGTGATCGCCGGTGCCGCGGCGCTGTTCATCCGCTTCACTCCCGAAGAGGTCGCGCAGGCGCAGGAGGCCGAGAAGGCCGCGCAGACCTCCTGACCGTCGGACCGTCACCGTGGCGGACGAGCGACCGCTGCGGCGGATGAGTTTGCTCACGCCTGCCACGCACGACCCCCGGGTACCCGACACTCATGCAGGTCGGTGTTCTCGAACGGGGCAGATTCGTCGGATCGTGGATCGTCCGGGCGGTGCGCGAGGCCGGACACGAGCGGTACGTCGCCCTCCAGGCGTTCCGGTCCACGCTCGCCGCGGTCGTCGCGTGGCTCGTCGTGACCGAGGTCTTCCACTTCCAGCAGGCCTTCCTCGCGCCCTACGTCGCGGTCTTCCTCGTCGAGGCGACACTCGTGCGCTCGCTCCAGCAGGCGGTGGTGCAGGTCGGGGCGGTGGTTGCGGGTCTGCTGGTCGCGGTCGTGGTGACACGGCTCGTGGAGTCGACGACCGCTGCGATCGGAATCGCCGTGGCGGTCGGCTACTTCGCGGGTCGTTGGCGGCGGTTCGGGGCCAGCGGCATCTGGGTGGCGATCACGGCGTTGCTGGTGATCGCGACGGGCGCCTCGGACAGTCCGATCCTGCTCGGTGAGCGACTCGCGGAGACGATGATCGGCGCGGCGATCGGCGTGGCCGTGACGGCGCTGGTCTTCCCACCGGTGTACTCGGCAGGCAAGGAGGCCCGCGAACTCACCGATGAGCTGCGCGACCTGCTGCGGGACATGGCGTCCGGATGCCGTGAGGGATCGTCGGGGGTGCGGGACTGGGTGCAGCGGGCGCGGGGCATCGACAGCCTCGTGCAGCGCGCCTTCGAGGAATCACGGTGGGCGCACGAGAGTGCCCGGATGAACCCACGCCCCGCCGCTGCACGGGCCGGGGAACGGGCACGTCGCTGGGACCGGACCCTCGACGACCTCTCGTCGGTGTCCAGCGCCGTCGAGGAACTCGCGCACGCTCTGGACCCCGTACTCGGCGACGATATCGCCGAAGCCGACCGCGACCGCTTGCGGACGGGGATCGCAGCGATGCTCGACGCCCTCGCCGAGATGGTCGATGCCGTGGGGGCGGGCCGGGAGGTCGACCCCGACGGGACGTGCCGCAGCAATCTCACCGAACTCGAACGGTTCGCCACCGAATCGGACGACCTGGTCCTGACCGCACGACTCGGCGCCGTCCTGCACACGGCCCGCCGGATCGTCGCGGCGATGGGACTCGAGGTCAGGTGAGCACGACCAGCTCGGTCGGCGACTCCACCTCGACCCTCAGTCCCGCCTTCGTCGCGACGCGGGCGAGCGCTCCGATATCGCTCGGCTCCGCGCGGGTGAGGACCAGCGCGCGGGCCAGCAGGCCCTTGTGGTGCTTGTTGAAGTGGCTGACGACCTTGCGGGTGCCGTCGGGCTGCTCGGTGAGCACGGTCGCGGTCACCGCACCCGGCACGGGACCGAGCTGCTGGTAGACACCGGAGCGGAGATCGACCACGAGGTCGCCGCCGGCCTCGGCCACCAGCGCGTCGGTGAGCTCGTTCCGCCATACGAACTTCAAGGTGCCGAAGCCGGGCAGTTTCGACCCTCCCGAGAGACGGTAGGCGGGGATCGGATCCGCAGCCCGGACCGCGCCGAACAGCGCCGACCCGATGCCCAGGCGCCGATAGGCCTTGTCGCGCTGCGCCTTCGTGAACGCTCCCGCGTCGAGCGCGTCGTACAGCACGCCGGTGTACCGCTCGAGCGCCGGGCGGGTGGGGGAGACCCACAACTTCGCGTTGCGTTCGATCTCGTCGGCGCCCTTCGTGCCCAGCCCGAGTGCGCGGCTCGACTCCTCGGGGTCGGCTGCGAGGTCGACGAGGGCCTGCACGAGCATCTCCCGCGTCTCCGTCAACTGCGGCATCGACAGGTCGGCGAGATCGAGCGGCCCGCCGTCGCCGCCGTCGGACTTGGTTTCGGATGGAGGGAGAAGCACCAGCACAACCGGTAACCGTACCGACCCCGCCACCGGGCGCCGACGTCACTGCCCGAGGTGCCGGGCGCCGACGTCACTGCCCGAGATGGCCACGGTAGGCTGCAGGGTCGTGATCACCCGCATGTCGCACCTGTTCCTCCGCACCCTCCGAGACGACCCGGCCGACGCCGAGGTCGCGAGCCACAAGTTGCTGGTCCGAGCCGGATACGTGCGACGTATCGCGCCGGGTGTGTACTCGTGGCTGCCTCTGGGTCTGCGGGTGCTGCGGCAGATCGAGCGGGTCGTGCGCGAGGAGATGAACTCCATCGGTGCGCAGGAGATCGCTCTGCCCGCGCTGCTGCCGCGCGAACCCTACGAGGCCACCAACCGGTGGACGGAGTACGGCGACAGCCTGTTCCGGTTGAAGGACCGCAAGGGCGGCGACTACCTCCTCGGCCCCACGCACGAGGAGCTCTTCGCGCTCACCGTGAAGGGTGAGTACAACTCGTACAAGGACTTCCCGGTCACGCTCTACCAGATCCAGACGAAGTACCGCGACGAGGAGCGCCCCCGCGCCGGCATCCTCCGCGGTCGTGAGTTCGTCATGAAGGACTCCTACAGCTTCGACCTCACCGACGAGGGTCTGGCCCAGTCGTACAAGGCGCACCGCGACGCCTACGAGCGCATCTTCGCGCGCCTCGGCGTGAAGTACGTGATCGTCTCGGCCACCTCCGGCGCGATGGGCGGCAGCGCCTCCGAGGAGTTCCTGGCCGACTCGCCCGCAGGTGAGGACACCTACGTGCGGTGCCTCGAGTCCGGCTACGCGGCGAACGTCGAAGCGGTGAAGACCCTCGCGCCGGAACCGCTGCCGATCGACGGACAGCCCGAAGCGGTCGTGCACGACACCCCCGACACCCCGACGATCGCCTCGCTCGTCGCCGCGGCGTCGGAGGTCCTCGGTCGGGAGGTCACCGCGGCCGAGACGCTCAAGAACGTCATGGTCAAGGTCCGGCAGCCCGGTGGCGAGTGGGAGCTGCTCGGCATCGGCATCCCCGGCGACCGCGAGGTCGACGACAAGCGCCTCGAGGCCTCGCTCGAACCCGCCGAGGTCGAGCTGCTCACCGACGCCGACTTCGAGGCCAATTCCTTCCTCGTCAAGGGCTACATCGGCCCGAAGGCGCTGCTCGCCAACGGTGTCCGCTACCTCGTCGACCCCCGCGTGGTCGACGGCACCAGCTGGATCACCGGCGCCGACGAGCAGGGCAAGCACGTCTTCGGGCTGGTCGCCGGTCGCGACTTCACCCCGGACGGCACGATCGAGGCCGCCGAGGTGCGCGACGGCGATCCGTCGCCCGACGGAGCCGGCCCGCTCGTCTCCGCCCGCGGCATCGAGATCGGCCACGTCTTCCAGCTCGGCCGCAAGTACACCGACGCCTTCGCGGTGGACGTCCTCGGCGAGAGCGGCAAGCCCGTCCGCCCCACGATGGGCTCCTACGGCGTCGGCGTGTCACGCCTCGTCGCGGTGGTCGCCGAACAGCAGCACGACGAGAAGGGCCTGCGCTGGCCGTCGGAGATCGCACCGTTCGATGTGCACCTGGTCATCGCCAACAAGGACGAGCAGGCCCGCGAAGGCGCCGAGAACCTCGCCGAGGAACTCTCGAACGCCGGCCTCGAGGTGCTCCTCGACGACCGCAAGGCGTCGCCCGGCGTGAAGTTCAAGGACTCGGAGCTGCTCGGCATGCCGCTCGTCGTCGTGGTCGGCCGCGGCTTCGCCGACGGCAAGGTCGAGGTCCGCGACCGTTTCTCCGGCGAGGCCGACGAACTGCCGATCGGTGAGGTCGTCCAGCGCATCGTCAACCGCTGACGCTCTTTTTCGCCGATACAGGCGGAACCCGGTGTCCCTGCGACCTGCCGTCGCGGGGGCACCGGCGTATGTGGCAGAAGTCGCCGTGGTGCGCTGCGCACCGAACCACAATGAGGTGCATGGCCGACAACTGGAGTGCGACCGACAACTATCTCACCGACGTGCTGATCGGCGACGATCCTGCGCTGAGCTCAGCGCTCGAGGCGAACGCCGCAGCGGAACTGCCGCCCATCGACGTCTCCGCGCCGCAGGGCAAGTTCCTGCACCTGCTCGCACGGATCCGGGGTGCCCGCCGGGTCCTGGAGATCGGCACCCTCGGCGGATACTCGACCATCTGGCTCGCCCGGGCCGTCGGGGAGTCCGGCCGGGTGGTCACCCTCGAATACGAGCGCAAGCACGCCGAGGTGGCCCGCGCCAATCTCGACCGCGCCGGCGTCGGTGACCGTGTGGACATCCGGGTCGGCCCCGCCCTGGACTCGCTGCCGGGCCTGGTCGACGAGGATCCCTTCGACCTGGTGTTCATCGACGCCGACAAGGAGAACAACAGCAACTACGTGCGCGCGGCGCTCGGGTTGTCGCGACCCGGCACCGTTATCGTCGTCGACAACGTGGTGCGGGCAGGGGCCATCGTCGATCAGGGCAGCGACGACGAACGGGTCCGCGCGTCGCGGGACGTGCTCGAACTGCTCGCCCGCGAACCGCGCCTCGACGCGACGGCGCTGCAGACCGTCGGATCGAAGGGCTGGGACGGCTTCGCGCTGGCCCTGGTCACGGACTGAGTGACGGCGAGCGCCGGACGAAAATCCGTTGCGCGGCGGTGATCCGCACAGGACGATCGGACCGTGGTGGAGACTTCGAGGCTCGACGGAGTCGATGTCGACCGATTCGTGGAAGACGGTTTCGTCGTTGTGCGAGGGGCCGTGCCGCTCGACACGGTCGTGCAGTGCCGGGCGGCGCTGTGGCACGAGATCGACGCCGATCCCGACGATCCGGCGACCTGGACGCGGCCGGTCGTGCGGATCGACTGGATGTCGGATCCCCCCTTCGTCGCGGCGGCGAACACCCCGGTGCTGACCGAGACCTACGACCGACTCGTCGGACGGGACCGATGGATCCCGCCGCGTGGGCTCGGGACCTTCCCGGTCCGGTTCCCCCATGTCGACGACCCCGGGGATACCGGATGGCACATCGACGGAGGGTTCTACGTCCCGGGGGAGAACTGGCCGTACGTGAATCTCGTCTCGCGGGGACGCGGCCTGCTCATGCTCTTCCTGCTCTCGGACGTCGGACCCGACGACGCGCCCACCAGGATCAAGGTCGGATCCCATCTCGACGTGCCGCGGTATCTCGCGGGGCACGGCGAACGGGGTCGGTCGGTGCTCGACCTGTGCGAGGAGATGGACGCCGACGGGACGCTCGATGCACCGCACCGCACCGCAGCAGCGTGGAGGCAACGGGGCGGGCCGGCGACGTCTACCTCTGCCATCCCTTCCTCGTCCACGCTGCACAGACGCTCCGGGGGACGAGACCGCGGATCATCGCGCAGCCGCCGCTCGAGCTCGTCGGACCCCTGCTCTCGACCATGGACCGGCCACTCTCTCCGGTGGAGAAGGTGGTCGAACGAGCGCTGGGCTCGTTCGATCAGGGTTGACCGGGGAAGGCCACCGACGGCACGACTCCGCGGCTCTGCCGCCACCGCGCCGCCCGCAGGGCCGCCTCGGTGAGTGCGCCCACGGCCGTGGCCCGGGTGGCCTCGCTGCGTGCCCGTTCGACGACGGACCGCCACGCGACCGCGGTGTCGCTCTCGATCTGTTCGGCGAGCTGCGCGGCGGACGCGGCGTCGATCACCGGGAACGGCACGGTGTAACCGGGTGCCGCGACCGGCGGCTCGACGCTCGCGGCGCGCAACGCCTCGATCGTCGCATCACGGCGTGCGCGGTGCGCTGCGGTGTCCTCCGCCACGGCGTTCGCGCGGGCGGGATCCGCGAAGGCCGCGATCACGCCGTATCCGAAGACCGCCGCGTGTTCGGCCTCGAGGGCGTCGGCGAGGGCCTGCTGTTCGGAACCGAGTTCGGGTGAGCTCACGGCAACATCACCGCCGTCTGCACGGCGCAGGACGCGCTGATCGAGGCGAGCAGACCCGCGCGGTAACCCGACAGCGTGCGTGCGAGGTCGGCGGCTTCGCGCTGCGACCGGTTCAACCGCTCACGGAGCGCCTCGACGGTCGGCAGCTCACCGGTGGGAGTGGTCACCGTGGTCGACGGGGGAGTGAAACTCGTGGTGGCACCCTCCATGCGGGCGATCTCGGCCTCGAGAGCGTCGGCGTGGGAGGTCCGCTCGGCCGCGATCGTGGTGAGCGCCGCGGACAGCTCCGGCGCCCGCGCGACCAACGCGGTGGCCGTCGCGGCGTCGGTGCGGGCGCGGGTCGCCTGGCTCGCAAGCGGATCCGGTTCGGCGGCATCCTCGTCGGAGGCGCCGCACGCGGTGATCGTCGTGATTCCGAACCCACCGACAGCGACCGACGACCATCGCAGGAGGGTTCGTCGGGAGACGGTGGGACGGTCGAGTGGCATCGGCACCGGACCATCCTGCCAGTCCCGTCGTCCGACGAAGGACGCCGCCCTGGTCACGGCAGCACGAAACGCGGGTTAGGCTTGATGTCTGCCGGTACGCATCCGTTCCGGCCCGCTGTCCGCTGCGACCACAACTGAACGAGGAGCCCGCCCGCCATGCCTGTGCCGCCCCCGGAGAGGATCGTCGAGCTCGTCTCCGATCTGCTCGCCAGAGAGGGATACGACCTCGAGGACGTGGTGGTCACGGCCGCCGGAAAGCACAGTACGGTGCGCCTCCTCGTCGACAGCGACGCAGGTCTCGGTCTCGACGAGGCGGCCCGCCTGAGCAGGATCGTCTCCGAGGCCTTCGACGGGGTCTCGGACTTCGGTGAGTCGCCCTACGTCCTCGAGGTCACCAGCCCCGGGATCGGCCGGCCCCTGACCGAGCCCCGCCACTGGCGGCGCGCCCAGGGTCGCAAGGCGAAGGTGGAACTGGCCGACGAGATCCTCGTCGCCCGCATCGGCGAGCTCGTCAGCGACGAGATCAGGCTCGTCCTGCCCGATCGGTCCGGGCCGGTCGTGCGTTCGGTCCCGCTCTCGGCGGTGCGCAGAGCGGTGGTGGAGGTGGAGTTCTCCCCGCCGCCGCCGAGGGAACTCGAGCTGGCGGGTGGGGTTCCGGACGGCCGGGTCGCGGCCGGGGAGCTGGCCGAAGGACCCGACGACGAGACCGGCAGCGACGACCACGACGAGACGAACGAAACGAAGGTGGACAAGTGAATATCGAGATCGCCGCCCTGCGCATGCTCGAGGCGGAGAAGAACATCCCGTTCGACGAGCTGATCGCGACGCTCGAGACGGCCCTGCTCACGGCGTACCGGCACGTCGACGGACACCAGCCGCACGCGCGGGTCGTGGTCGACACGAAGACCGGCGCCATCCAGGTCCTCGCCGAGGAGCGCGACGCCGACGGCAACCTGATCGCCGAGTGGGACGACACTCCCGAGGACTTCGGCCGGATCGCGGCGACCACCGCGCGTCAGGTCATCATGCAGCGCATCCGCGACGCCGAGCACGAGCAGCGCTTCGGCGAGTTCGCGACCCACGAGGGCGAGATCGTCAGCGGCGTCGTGCAGCGCGACTCGCGTGCCAACGCCCGCGGCATGGTCGTCGTGAAGATCGGTGGCGAGACCAACAACGCCGAGGGACTGATCCCGCCGGCAGAGCAGGTGCCGGGGGAGACCTACGAGCACGGCGACCGCATCAAGTGCTACGTCGTGGGCGTCTCCCGCGGACAGCGCGGCCCCCAGATCACCCTGTCGCGGACGCACCCCAACCTCGTGCGCAAGTTGTTCGCCCTCGAGGTTCCCGAGATCGCCGACGAGTCGGTGGAGATCGTCGCGGTCGCCCGCGAGGCCGGGCACCGATCGAAGATCGCCGTGCACTCGACCGTCCCGGGCCTCAACGCGAAGGGTGCGTGCATCGGCCCGATGGGGCAGCGGGTGCGCAACGTCATGCGCGAGCTGGGCGAGGAGAAGATCGACATCATCGACTACGACGAGGACCCTGCGAAGTTCGTAGGCAACGCACTCTCGCCGTCGAAGGTGGTTTCGGTCACGGTCGTCGACCCCGACGCGCGTGCCGCCCGGGTGGTCGTTCCCGACTTCCAGTTGTCCCTCGCGATCGGCAAGGAAGGGCAGAACGCCCGGCTCGCGGCCCGGCTGACCGGCTGGCGGATCGACATCCGCAGCGACGCGGCACCGGCCGGGAACGACGATTCACGCGGCGGCTCGACAGGCGCGTAGGAGTGGGATGCGGGATTCCGGGCAAATCAGCGGTACAGTGGTCGATGGTTCAGCATGACCTGTCCTCGACCGGCGGGGAACGCGCCACTACGGTGCGGACCTGTGTCGGATGTCGGCAGCGAACGCTGGCTGCCGAACTGCTCCGGGTGGTGGCGCGCGAGAAGGAACCGTCAGGTTTCGCCGTGATTCCCGATCCCCGACGCAGGCTTCCCGGGCGAGGTGCTTGGTTGCATCCCACTTCGGAATGTCTGGGCCTGGCGGTTCGGCGTCGAGCATTCGGCAGGGCACTGCGCGTGACCGGACAACCGGACACCACAGCGCTGGATCAGCTGGTCGGGTCCACGGAACAGTGATCACGGACGCATCGAATCGGCTTCGGCCGGGTAGACGGACGTGGGAACGACGACGAGGAACACCAACAGTGACATCGCACTCTGAGAAGAACAGGCACGAACACTCATGAGCACACCGTGAAGCACCAGCGATGAACGTCCATCGGAGATAACCCGAGGTCGTGCGGGCAGTCGGCCGCTCGACCTCATCAGTGAGGAGAGCAGTGGCAGGCAAGGCCCGCGTGCACGAGTTGGCGAAAGAACTCGGTGTCACCAGCAAGGAACTACTCGCACGCCTGAAGGAACAGGGCGAGTTCGTCAAGTCCGCGTCGTCGACCGTCGAACCGCCGGTCGCGCGTCGACTGCGCGAATCGTTCGGTAAGACCGAAGGCGATGCAGCCGCGAAGGCTGCACCCAACCCCGCACCGAAGCCCGGTGCCCCCCGGCCGGGTCCCCGGCCCACCCCTGCGAGCCCGGCCCCCGCGGCCGAGACCGCACGTCCGAAGCCCGGCGCACCGAAGCCGGCTGCTCCCAAGCCCGCTCCGGCACCGGAGAAGCCCGCGGCTCCCGCGCCGCAGGCCCCCGCTGCCCAGGTGGCTCCGCAGGCCCCGGCTGCTCAGGCTCCCGGCGCGACGCCGCAGGCTCCCGCGGCCAAGCCCGGCCCCAAGCCGGCCGGTCCGCGTCCGGGTCCGAAGACCCCGCGCGTCGGTAACAACCCGTACTCCTCGGCTCCGGCCGAGCGTCCCGCTCCGCGTCCGGGTGCCCCGCGCCCCGGCCCGGGCGGACCGCGTCCTACCCCCGGACAGGGCGGCCCCCGCCCCACGCCCGGACAGGGACGTCCCGCAGCAGGCCCCGGTGGCCCGCGTCCCGGACCCGGCCAGGCCGGTCCGCGTCCGGCTCCCGGACAGGGCGGTCCCCGCCCCGCGCCCGGTCAGGGCGGACCCCGTCCGTCCCCGGGTTCGATGCCCCCGCGTCCCAACCCGGGTGCGATGCCGCAGCGTGCTGCGCGTCCGGCCGCATCCGGTCGTCCGGGTCGTCCGGGCGGAGCTCCCGGTGGACGTCCCGGTGGTGGTGGCGGCGGCGGCTACCGCGGTGGCGGCGCCGGTGGCGGCGCACCCGCAGGTGCAGGTGCTCCCGGTGGTTTCCGCGGTCGCCCCGGTGGCGGCGGCGGTGGACGCGGTCGCGGCGGTGCAGCCGGCGCGTTCGGTCGTCCCGGTGGCGCTCCGCGTCGTGGTCGCAAGTCGAAGCGCCAGAAGCGGCAGGAATACGATTCGATGCAGGCGCCGTCGGTCGGCGGCGTGCGGTTGCCGCGTGGCAACGGCGAGACCATCCGTCTCGCTCGCGGCGCATCGCTGTCCGACTTCGCCGAGAAGATCGACGCGAACCCGTCGGCCCTGGTGCAGGCGTTGTTCAACCTCGGTGAGATGGTCACGGCCACTCAGTCGGTGAACGACGACATCCTCGAGCTGCTCGGCTCGGAGATGAACTACGTCGTGCAGGTCGTCTCGCCCGAGGACGAGGACCGCGAGCTGCTCGAGTCGTTCGACATCCAGTACGGCGAGGACGAAGGCGGCGAGGAAGACCTCCGTCAGCGTCCGCCGGTGGTCACCGTCATGGGTCACGTCGACCACGGCAAGACCCGCCTGCTCGACACGATCCGCAAGGAGAACGTCGGCGAGGGCGAGGCCGGTGGCATCACCCAGCACATCGGTGCCTACCAGGTGATGACGCACCTCAACGGTGAAGATCGCCTGATCACCTTCATCGACACCCCGGGTCACGAGGCGTTCACCGCCATGCGTGCCCGCGGCGCGAAGTCGACGGACATCGCGATCCTCGTGGTCGCAGCCGACGACGGCGTCATGCCGCAGACGGTGGAGGCGATCAACCACGCGCAGGCTGCCGATGTCCCGATCGTGGTCGCGGTGAACAAGATCGACAAGGAGGGTGCGAACCCTCAGAAGATCCGTCAGCAGCTCACCGAGTACGGGCTGGTCGCGGAGGAGTACGGCGGCGACACCATGTTCGTCGACATCTCCGCGAAGCAGAACCTCAACATCGACCAGCTGCTCGAAGCGGTGCTGCTCACCGCCGACGCAGCGCTCGATCTGCGGGCCAACCCGGACATGGAGGCGCAGGGCGTCGCCATCGAGGCGCACCTCGACCGCGGTCGCGGTCCGGTGGCCACGGTGCTCATCCAGCGCGGCACCCTGCGGGTCGGCGACTCGATCGTCGCCGGCGACGCCTACGGCCGCGTGCGCCGCATGGTCGACGAGCACGGCGAGGACGTGCTCGAGGCACTGCCTTCGCGTCCGGTCCAGGTCGTCGGCTTCACGTCGGTGCCCGGCGCCGGCGACAACCTGGTCGTCGTCGAAGAGGACCGCATCGCGCGTCAGATCGCCGACCGGCGTAATGCCCGCAAGCGCAACGCGCTCGCAGCACGCAGCCGCAAGCGCATCAGCCTCGAGGACCTCGATGCCGCTCTCAAGGAGCACAACGAGCTCAACCTCATCCTCAAGGGCGACAACTCGGGTACCGTCGAGGCCCTCGAAGAGGCGCTCATGGGTATCGAGATCGACGACGAGGTGCGCCTGCGGGTCATCGACCGCGGTGTCGGTGGCGTCACCGAGACCAACGTCAACCTCGCTGCCGCGTCGAACGCCGTGATCATCGGCTTCAACGTCCGCGCCGAGGGCAAGGCCACGGAGCTCGCGAACCGCGAGGGTGTCGACATCCGTTACTACTCGGTCATCTACCAGGCGATCGACGAGGTGGAGAAGGCCCTCAAGGGCATGCTCAAGCCGATCTACGAGGAGGTCGAGCTCGGCCGCGCCGAGATCCGCGCGATCTTCAAGTCGTCGAAGGTCGGCAACATCGCGGGTTGCCTCGTGCAGTCCGGCATCGTCAAGCGCAATGCGAAGGCCCGCCTCATCCGCGACAGCAACGTCGTGGCCGAGACGGTCACCATCTCGTCGCTGCGCCGCGAGAAGGACGACGTCACCGAGGTCCGCGAGGGCTTCGAGTGCGGTTTGACGATCACTTACTCCGACATCAAGGTCGGCGACGTGATCGAGGCGTACGAGTTGCGCGAGAAGCCGCGCGACTGATCCACCCGCACCCGTGGCGGTGAACGATTCGTCGTTCGCCGCCACGGGTGTGTCGGGACGCCCGACCCGGCCGGCACGGAGCCGACCGGGCGGCCGACCGGAGTGTCCTCGAGGGGAGAAGCGGATGTATCTGGGAGCGCTCGAACTCGACCTGCTGCTCGGCGACGTGCATTCGCTCAAACAGAAGAGATCGGCGATCCGTCCGGTGGTCGCAGAACTGCGCCGGCTCGGGGTGTCCGCCGCCGAAACCGGGGAACACGATCTGTACCGCCGGGCGCAGGTGGGTGTGGCGGTCGTCGCCCCCGACCTCGCGCACGTCGGAGAGATACTGGACAAGTGTGAGCGGCTGGTCGCCCAGCGGCCCGAACTCGACCTGCTGTCGGTCAGACGCAGGCTGTACGGGCCCGAGGACTGATCCCGGCCGCACGACAGGCCGCCTGCCGGCGGCCACAGAAGGGAACGAACGACATGGCCGATCCAGCACGGGCCCGCCGACTCGCGAAGCGCATCGCCACCATCGTGGCCACCGCCATCGACCTCGAGATCAAGGATCCGCGGCTCGAGTTCGTGACGATCACCGACGCGAAGGTCACCGCGGATCTGCACGACGCCACCGTCTACTACACGGTCCGGGGCGCGGATCTGAACACCGAACCCGATCACGAGGCCGCTGCTGCCGGCCTCGAGAAGGCCAAGGGCGTGCTCCGCTCGAAGGTCGGCGCCGGCACCGGTGTGCGGTTCACCCCGACGCTGACGTTCGTCACCGACACCGTGCCCGACACGGCACGGCACATGGAGGAACTCCTCGCGCGTGCTCGCGCTGCCGACGACGAGGTCGCACGCGCCCGTGAGGGCGCCGTTCCGGCCGGCGATGCCGATCCCTACAAGGAACCCCGTGAGCGCGACGCCGGTGACGACGACGAATAACGCACCGGTGCCCGACCCGACTCCTCCGATGGTCCCGTCGCACCGGGACGAGGCCGGCGTCCCGTCCGGCCCGGCAGGATCCGTCGACCTGCACGGTGCCGCCGCACTGCTCGACGCGGCGGCCACCGTGACGGTGCTGTGCCACATCAACCCCGACGCCGACACCCTCGGCAGCGGGCTGGCCCTCGGGCTCGCGCTCGAACGACGCGGTGTCGCCGTGCAGGTCGCGTTCGGTTCGCCCGCGGACATGCCGGAATCGATGCGGTCGCTGCCGGGCGCACACCTGGTCACGCCGGTCGCGGAGGTGCGCCGCGAGGCCGATCTCGTGGTGACCGTCGACTGCGGTACCGCGGGCCGTCTCGGTGTCCTGCGCGACCGTCTGAAGACCGCCCCGAACGTCCTGGTGATCGACCACCACCTGTCCAACACGCGGTTCGGCACCCACAACCTCGTCGACCCGGAGTCCGAGGCCACCGCGATGGTGCTCGCCGACCTCTTCGACGTGTGGGGTGTCGAGATCGACGCCGCACTCGCGCACTGCCTGTACGCGGGACTGGTGACCGACACCGGATCGTTCCGCTGGGGTCGCCCGCAGGCCCACGGACTTGCCGAGCGCCTGCTCGCCACCGGTATCGACGGCACGTCGATCACGCGGGCCCTGCTCGACACCCATCCCTTCGGGTGGTTGCCGATGCTGTCGTCGGTGCTGGCCACCGCCACGCTCGAACGCGACGCTGCTCAGGGCAGGGGACTGGTCTACGCCTTCGTCCGGCGCGCCGACTCCGCGCATCTCGGTCCGGAGGAGGTCGAGAGCGTCATCGACATCGTGCGCACCACCGCCGAGGCCGAGGTCGCCGCGGTGTTCAAGGAGGTCGCTCCCGAGGAGTGGACCGTCTCGCTGCGCGCGAAGACCTCGGTGGACGTGTCCGCCGTCGCCACCGCACTCGGCGGCGGAGGAC
>NZ_JBKFBA010000004.1:0-110859 GCF_053345925.1 Rhodococcus sp. C26F | reverse complement strand
CGGCGGCTCACGCGCCTCCGAGACGCCCGGCGGCTCACGCGCTTCCGACGTCACCGGACGGCGGATCCTCGGGCTCGTCCTTCCCGCTCTCGGGGTGCTCGCGGCCGAACCGCTCTACCTGCTGTTCGACATCGCCGTCGTCGGCCGGCTCGGGGCGCTGCCCCTGGCCGGTCTCGCGATCGGCGGGTTGATCCTCGCGCAGGTGAGCACCCAGCTCACCTTCCTGTCGTACGGCACCACCGCGCGCGCGGCGCGTTTCCACGGTGCGGACCGGCACGACGACGCCGTCGGCGAGGGCGTGCAGGCGACCTGGCTCGCGATGATCGTCGGACTGGCGATCCTGCTCGTCGGCCAGGCGCTGGCCGGCCCCGTCGCGCGGCTGCTCGCCGGCGATGCCGAGATCGCCGACGCCGCCGTCTCGTGGCTGCGCGTCGCACTGTTCGGGGCGCCCCTGATCCTCGTCGGCCTGGCCGGGAACGGCTGGATGCGCGGCGTCCAGGACACGATGCGGCCGCTGCGATTCGTCATCGCCGGCCTCGCCCTGTCGGCGGTGTTGTGCCCGGTACTGGTCCACGGACTGCTGGGCGCTCCGCGGTGGGAGCTCGTCGGTTCTGCCGTCGCCAACGTGATCGGGCAGTCCGTGACGGCCGTCCTGTTCGTCGTGGCGCTGCTGCGGTCCGGGGTTCCGCTGCGACCGCGACCGGCCGTGATCGGGGCGCAGTTGCGGCTCGGACGTGACCTGATCGCCCGCAGCCTCGCATTCCAGGCCTGCTTCCTGTCCGCGGCGGCGGTGGCGTCGCGCTTCGGTGCGGCCGCGGTGGCCGGTCATCAGGTCGTGCTGCAACTGTGGAACTTCGTGACCCTCACCCTGGACTCGCTGGCGATCGCCGCGCAGGCCCTCGTCGGCGCAGCACTCGGTGCGGCCGATCGGCGGGGCGCGACGCGCCTGGCGTGGCGGTTGTCGGCGTGGTCGGCGGTCTTCGCCGTCGTCCTCGCGGTGGTCTTCGTGGTGGGGAAGGACGTGATTCCGGGTCTGTTCACCACCGACACCGAGGTGCTCGATCAGATCGGCGTGGCGTGGTGGTTCTTCGTCGCGATCATGCCGCTCGCAGGAATCGTGTTCGCACTCGACGGTGTTCTCCTCGGTGCCGGGGACGCGGCGTTCCTGCGCACCGCGACGCTGGCCTCGGCGCTGTTCGGCTTCCTGCCGTTGATCTGGTTGTCGCTCGCGTACGACTGGGGTCTGGCGGGTATCTGGACGGGGCTTACGGTGTTCATCGTGTTCCGAATGATCGCCGTCGTATGGCGCACGCTCTCGGGACGATGGGCGGTGACGGGCGCGGACCGGCAGGTGCGTGTCCAGGACGAGTCGGGAGGTTAGTGCGTGGCAGCGAAGCTGTGGGCGATCAGCGACATCCATGTGGGCCATCGGGGCAACCGGCCGGTCACCGAGGATCTGTATCCCGAGTCGCCCGACGACTGGTTGATCGTCGCGGGCGACGTGTCGGAGAAGACCGACGACATCCGGTGGGCGCTGTCGCTGCTCCGCAGCCGGTTCGCGAAGGTGATCTGGGTGCCCGGCAACCACGAACTGTGGACCACCGCCAAGGATCCGGTGCAGATGTTCGGGGTCGCGCGCTACGACTACCTCGTGACGATGTGCCGCGAACTCGACGTGCTCACCCCCGAGGATCCGTATCCGATCTGGGAGGGTGAGGACGGGCCGGTGGTGCTCGTGCCGATGTTCCTGCTCTACGACTACTCGTTCCTGCCGGAGGGCACCACGACGAAGGCGGACGGTCTCGCCCGCGCGCGCGAACGCAATGTCGTCGCGACCGACGAGTTCCTGCTGAAGCCGGATCCGTACATCACGCGCGACACCTGGTGCCGGGTGCGTGTGGAGCAGACCCGAGCCCGTCTCGACGCGCTCGATCCCGCGCTGCCCACCGTGCTGATCAACCACTTCCCGCTGGTGCGCGAACCCACGCGGATGCTGTTCTACCCCGAGTTCGCGCTGTGGTGCGGTACCACCGAGACGGCCGACTGGCACCTGCGCTATCGGGCGCTGTGCAGCGTCTACGGCCACCTGCACATCCCGCGCACCACCTACTACGACGGGGTGCGCTTCGAGGAGGTCTCGGTCGGCTACCCGCGCGAATGGCAGCGACGCGGCATGCCGGAGCAGCCCCTGCGGCAGATCCTCCCCGTCCCGGAGTATCCGCCGGGCAGCCTGAACAAGTGGGGCGGTCACTTCACCGTGACCCCCGAGATGGAAGCCGAGGCCGAGAAGATGCGGGCTCAACGAGAGAAGGAGTTGCGGTGACCGAACCGGACACCGGGCAGAAGACGGACACGCGCGGCGCGCTGATCGGGCGCATCGTGCCGGACGGCGTCGCTGCAGCCGAGTTGTTCGAGGACCCACCGGGACTGCGGCCGCATCCCCAGGAGGAGCCGCTCGTGGCGCGGGCCGTGGAGAAGCGGCGCCGCGAGTTCGCCGGTGCCCGTCACTGCGCCCGCCAGGCCATGCGCACCCTCGGCGTCGACCCCGCGCCGGTACTGCGCGGAGAGAAGGGCGATCCCGTCTGGCCGCGCGGCGTCGTCGGCAGCCTCACCCACTGCGACGGCTATCGCGGTGCCGTGCTGGGCTATTCGCTGCAGATCCGATCGCTCGGCATCGACGCCGAACCGCACGACGTGCTCCCCGACGGGGTGCTGCCCGCGGTGAGCCTCGAACCCGAACGCGAGTGGCTCGCCTCGGCCGGCGACGACCTGCACTGGGACCGTCTGCTGTTCTGCGCCAAGGAGGCCACCTACAAGGCGTGGTTCCCGCTGACGAAGAGGTGGCTGGGCTTCGAGGACGCCCACATCACCTTCGAGCGCGACACCACCTCGGACGCGGTCACCGGCACCTTCCACTCGCGACTGCTCGTCCCCGGCGACACCCTCGACGGGCAGCCGCTGACGGGCTTCGACGGACGGTGGCTCATCGCCGACGGTCTCGTCCTCACCGCGATCACGGTGCGCTGATGAACGACGCCGCACCCCCGCAGGATCATCCGGCACTCGCCCGCGCAGGCCTGCTCGTCGTCGACAAGCCCGCCGGCATGACGAGCCACGATGTGGTGGCGCGCTGCCGCCGACTGCTCGGCACCCGCAAGGTCGGGCACGCGGGCACCCTCGACCCCATGGCGACGGGCGTGCTCGTCCTCGGCGTCGAGCGCGCCACGAAGCTGCTCGGGCTGCTCGCACTGACGACCAAGTCGTACACCGCGACGATCCGTCTCGGGCAGAGCACCGTCACGGACGACGCGGAAGGCGAGACCGTCGCGACCACCGATGCGACGCACGTGACCGACGAGCAGATCGACGAGGGCGTGGCCGCGCTGACAGGCGACATCCAGCAGGTGCCCGCCAGCGTCAGCGCTATCAAGATCGACGGCAAGCGCGCCTACGCCCGCATGCGCGAGGGGGAGGCGGTCGAGCTGAAGGCCCGGCCGGTCACCGTCTCGCGGTTCGACGTCCTCGCCCGCCGCGATGTGCCCGGGAGCGGCTTCGTGGACGTCGACGTCGACGTGGACTGCTCGTCCGGCACCTACATCCGGGCGCTCGCACGCGATCTCGGCGCGGCCCTCGGAGTGGGCGGTCATCTCACGGCGCTGCGTCGCACGAAGGTCGGCCCGTTCGGCCTCGAACACGCCCGCACGCTCGAACAGCTCGCCGACGACCCGACGCCGAGCCTCGACATCGACGCGGCCGTGCGCACGGCCTTCGAGTGCCGCACCATCAGCGACGAGGAGGCGGGGCTGCTCGCGAACGGCCGCTGGCTCGAGCCCGTCGGGATCCACGGCGTCTACGGCGCCGTGGATGCGCAGGGTCGGGCCGCGGCGCTGCTGCAGGAGAAGGGCAAGCGGGCTGCGGCGGTGTTCGTGGTGCGGCCCTCCAACATGTGAGGCGGCTCGGACGAGCCGGATCGCAGCCGGCTCAGACGAGCCAGATCGCTTCCGCCGCCGGGTGACCGAGATCGATCGTGCGGCCCTCGGTCCGGCCCAGCCGGACCGAGATGGTTCCGGCGAAGTCGCGACGTTCGAGCACGGTGATGTCGGTGTCGAGGGCGATCCCGACCTCGTCGAAGTAGCGCAGCATCGCGGGGTCGGAGTCGGAGATGCGGGCCACGCGGCCGTGGTCGCCGTCGTTGAACTCGCTCAGGGCGCGGGCGGGTGGTGACGGGATCGTGCCGTCGGGCGCCGGGATCGGGTCGCCGTGCGGGTCGCGTTCGGGATGACCGAGTTTGGTGTCGATCGCCGCGACCATCCGTTCGGAGACGGCGTGCTCGAGGATCTCGGCCTCGTCGTGCACTTCGTCCCACCCGTAGCCGAGCTCGCGGACCAGGAAGGTCTCGATGAGGCGGTGGCGCCGGACCATCGCCACGGCGGCCTGCCGGCCCTCGTCGGTGAGGGAGATCGCGCCGTAGCGCTCGTGGTCGACGAGTCCCTGGTCCGCGAGGCGGCGCACCGCTTCGGACACCGTGGACGCCGACACGCCCAGCTTCTCGGCGAGCAGCTTGGTGGAGATCTTCTCCCCGGACCACTCCTGGACCGTCCACATGATCTTGAGATAGTCCTGTGCGACCGAGGACAGTAGCTCGGTCGCGGTGGTCTCGTTACTCTCAGGCACGCGTCCAGCTTAGGTAACCGTCACCCGGGAATCACGCTCTCCGTCGGCTCGCTGGTCCTTTCGCCCTCGGGCGCGCGGCGACGCATCACGAGCCGGGTGACGACACCCTGACGCGGAGCGAACAGGTACGCGAGGGTGAAGACCACGGCCTGGGCGAGCACCACCACGCCGCCGGTCGCGGCGTCGGTGTAGTAGCTCGTGTACACACCGACCACCGAGGCGATCACCGCGAGTACCGGTGCGATCACCAGCATCCGGGCCATCCGGTCGGTGAGCAGATAGGCCGTCGCGCCGGGGATGATGAGCATCGCGACGACGAGGATCACGCCGACCGCCTGCAGCGCGCTGACGATCGTCACCGCGAGCAGCGACAACAGCAACGCCGACAGCGCGGCGGGGGACAGGCCGAGGGTGTGCGCCTGGACGCGGTCGAAGGCGAACAGCGTCAGATCGCGGCGCTTCGCGACGAGGACGGCCAGCACGACGGCCGCCAGGATCGACACCTGCCAGACGTCGCCCGTCGCGAGCCCGAGCAGGTTTCCGAACAGCACGTGGTGCAGGTCGATCTGGCTCGGGTTCTTCGAGATCAGCACCACGCCCAGGGCGAACAGTGTCGTGAAGACGATGCCGATGGTGGCGTCCTCCTTGACGCGGCTCGTGCCGCGGACGAGCCAGATCAACGCGACGGCGATGCCGGCGAAGACGAGGGCTCCGAGCGCGAACGGCACCCCCACCAGATAGGCGAGGACGACACCGGGCAGCACGGCGTGCGAGACCGCGTCGCCCATCAGCGACCAGCCGATGAGCACGAGCCAGCAGCTGAGCAGCGCGCACACGATCGTCGCGGCGACCGCGACGAGCAGCGCGCGCTGCATGAAGCCGTACTGCAGGGGTTCGATCAGCACGTCGATCATCGTCCGGCCTCCTGTGCGTATGTCTCCCGTGCGACGTCCTCGGCTCGTCCACCATTCGCAGGTGGGGGAGCGCCGAAGGCACGGGCGAGGTTCTCCGGGAGGAGGACCTCCTCGGGGGAGCCGTGCACGAGCACGCGCCGCTGCAGCAACACCGCCTCGTCGCACAGTTGCGCCAGACCCGCAAGATCGTGGGTGGCGACGAGGATCGCGTGGCCGCTCGCCGCCAGTTCGCGGATGACGGCGGTCAGCGCGTGCTCGGTGGTGGTGTCGACCCCCGCGAACGGCTCGTCGAGCAGCAGCAGCGGCGAGCCCTGCGCGATCGCCCGTGCCACGAAGACACGCTTGCGCTGGCCGCCCGAGAGCTGCCCGATCTGCCGGCCGGACAACGCGGTCATGCCCACGCGTTCGAGCGCGGCGTCGACGGCCTCGTGGTCGGCGGGGCGCGGGCGGCGCAGGAAGCCCTGGTGGCCGTAGCGGCCCGTCATGACGACGTCGCGCACGCCGATCGGGAAGTTCCAGTCGACGGCCTCGGACTGCGGCACGTAGGCGACCTGCGTGCGGCGACGCGCCACGGCGGTGGTCGTCCCGCCGATGGTGACGCGACCCGAAGTGGGTCGAACGAGACCCATGATCGTCTTGAACAGCGTCGACTTGCCCGAGCCGTTGGTTCCCACGAGTCCGCAGACGCGGCCGGGTGCGAGCTTCAGGGTGACGTTCTGCAGGGCCAGGACGGTGTCGTAGCGCACCGTCACGTCGTCGACGAACAGTGCCGGTGTGTCGAGTGTCGAAGTCATGGCCTCAGTCCCGTCGTGATGACGTCGATGTCGTGTCGGAGCAGATCGAGGTAGGTGGGGACGGGACCGTCCGCCTCGGAGAGCGAATCGACGTAGAGGATTCCGCCGAATTCCGTTCCGGTATCGGCCGCGACCTGCCGTTGCGCCTTGTCCGAGACGGTCGATTCGCAGAACACCGCCGGAACCTCGTTGGTGCGCACGAAATCGACGGTCCGGGCGATCTGCTGCGGGGTGCCCTGCTGGTCGGAGTTCACCGGCCACAGATAGGCCTCCTGCAGCCCGGCGTCGCGCGCGAGATAGCTGAACGCGCCCTCACAGGTGACGAGTGCGCGCCGGTCGGCAGGCACGCCGTCGAGGGCGGTGACGAGTTCGGTGTGGAGACCGTCGAGTTCGGCCTTGTACGCCTCGGCGCGGGCCGCGAAGTCGTCCGCGTGCTCGGGGGCGAGGTCGGCCAGTGCCGCGGCGATGTTGTCGACGTAGACGCGGGCGGCGAGCGGGGACATCCAGGCGTGGGGGTTGTAGGGACCCGTCGTCGCGCCCTCACCGATCGGCAGTGGGTCCACACCCTCGCTCACGACCACGTGCTCGGCGTCGACATCGGCGACGAACTGTTCGAACCACCGCTCGAGACCGAGTCCGTTGTCGAAGACGAGGTCGGCCTCGGTCGCGAACCGCAGGTCGCCCGGCGTGGGCTCGTAGCCGTGGACCTCGGCGCCGGGCTTGGTGATGGACTCGACCCGCACGTGGTCGCCGCCGACGTTGCGCGCCATGTCGGCGAGGACGGTGAAGGTCGTCAGGACCAGGGGCCGATCGTCGGCGGAACCGGTGGTCGAACACGCCGCGAGGGCGGCAGCGCAGGCCGTGGCCGCGAAGGCGGCGATCATGCGACCGGCACGGGAGGATACGGACCGTGTTCTGTGGGCTCTCGACAAAAAGTTCGGCACACCGAAATTATGCATTCGCCGAGCCGTCACCGTCATGTGGGGCGCGCCGGGAGCCATCCGGGCGTGCCCGACCCGCTCACGGGCCGTAGGCTGCCGATGTGCAGAGATGGCGAGGTCTGGACGAAATTCCTGCGGACTGGGGTCGGTGTGTACTCACGATCGGCGTGTTCGACGGCGTACACCGCGGCCATCAGCAGCTCATAGCGCGTGCCGTCGAGGCCGCGCGGGCACGCGGTGTGGCCGCCGTGCTCATGACCTTCGATCCCCATCCCATGGAAGTGGTCCGCCCGGGCAGCCACCCGGCGCAGCTGACCACCCTCGCGCGACGCGCCGAGCTCGCCGAGGAACTCGGTATCGACGTTTTCTGCGTCATGCCGTTCACCCCGGAATTCATGAAGCTCTCACCGGAGCGGTACGCCCACGAGATCCTCGTCGAGCGACTGCACGTGGCCGAGGTGGTCGTGGGGGAGAACTTCACCTTCGGAAAGAAGGCGGCCGGCACCGTCGACATGCTGCGCTCGATCGGTGAGCGTTTCGGGTTCGCGGTGCAGGGGCTCACGCTGGTCGCCGAGCACGCCGTGACGTTCTCGTCGACCTACATCCGTTCGTGCGTCGACGCCGGGGACGTCGTTGCGGCCGCGGACGCACTCGGGCGCCCGCACCGGGTCGAAGGCGTGGTCGTGCACGGCGACGGTCGCGGTCGCGGACTCGGATTCCCGACCGCCAATGTCGCACCGCCGATCTACGCGGCGATCCCCGCCGACGGCGTGTACGCGGCCTGGTTCACGGTGCTCGACTCCGGTTCTCCCGTCGAGGGACTCACGGCCGGTCAGCGCTACCTCGCAGCCGTGTCGGTGGGCACCAATCCGACCTTCTCCGGACGCAAGCGCACGGTCGAGGCGTTCGTCCTCGACGAGAAGGCCGATCTCTACGGCCAGCACGTGGCGGTCGACTTCGTCGAACGGCTGCGGGGCATGGAGAAGTTCGATTCGGTCGAGGCGCTCATCTCCGCGATGCACCGCGACGCCGAACGAGCGCGAGAGGTTCTCACGAAGACTCCCCAGTGACACCGACTCCCCAGTGACACCGACTCCCGAGTGACACCGACTCCCGAGTGACACCGACTCCCGAGTGACGTGGGTGTCCGTCGACCGTCCGGTGTCGTCCGAACGAACGAAACTGCGAGTTCGGTACGAAAAAGGTCTTGTCCGCCGTCACAATCGGCTACATGCTTTTTCGAGAGTGGAGGTCCGCGCGCCTTTCGTGGGTCGATGCGGGTAACTACTTCCAGTCGATCCCGGGACGACCCACCGATTGGTGGTCGTTCGCCGTCTTCTCCGAGGACCGGGGGCGCACCCCGGACCGCGAGTCGATTCTGTCGTTCTTCGCCTCCCGCATGCACCTGGTCAGTGCTCTGGCACGTCGGATCGCCGACGCGCCGGGCTCACTGGACTATCCCTACTGGGTGAAGGCCGACCTCGCCGTCGACGACGTGGTCACCGTCCACGACGCGCGCAGTTCCACCTTCGAGGACTGGCTCGGGTCGGTGGCGCGACTGTCCGCCGACGGCGTCGACGCCGCCCGGTGCCCATGGCAGGTGCACGTCTTCCCGGGCGTCCCCGATCCGGACGAGCCCGGCGCGACTGTCACCGTCGCGGCGATCCAGGCGAGCCACGCCATGCTCGTCGGTTCCTCCGCCCGCGGGCTCCTCGAAGCCCTGTTCGGCGAGGAGGGCCGGCCGCTGGAGGTCGACGGTCTCGCGCCGCCCGCCGGCACCACACATCCCGTCGCGGCCACGACACACGGCATCGCCCGTCTCGCGATCTGGCCGGTCGTCGCGCTCGGCGGCCTCGTGCGGGCACATCTGGAGGCGCGTCGTCGCCGTCAGGATCCGCTGCCCGGAACGGTAGGCGCGGATCCCACGCGGGACGGGACTCCCGTCGCGCAGACGAACCGCCGGGTCATCCGCATCCTGCGGCCCGACCTGTCGGCGCTGGCCGGACGATCGTGGACGGTGACCGCCCTCGGCCTGACGGCGGTGTCGCTCGCGATGGAGCGCTACTACCGCGAGCGCGGGGAGGATCTGCCCTCGGAGTACGCAGCGGTGCCCGTGGCGCTCGGCGAGTCGGCGGCCGGACTCGGGGTGAACCGCGTCGCGGGAGGCCTGGTGCCCCTGCACGTCGAGATCCCCGAACCCGCGCAGCGCGCCGCGACGATCGCCGACTCCCTCGCGCGCGAACGGGCCCGCGTCGACTCGGCGGAGAGCATCGACGCGATGCACCGCACGGGCGCCGCGCCCTATCCGGTCTTCCGGCGTGTCTCCCGCGCGCTGGCACACGCGCTCGCGTCCGGAGCGGTCCCCGGCGTCGCGACGGCGCTCAGCAGCGTCAACTGCGGTGCGGACGTGCGGTGGTCGGTGCCGTGGGGTCACCTGAAGTTCATTGCCGGTGTGCAGGCCCTCGTGCCGCGTGTCGACTTCATGCACACCTTCGCGCGGGCGGGGGATGCCTTCGCGGTCACCGTCCTGGCCCCGGCACGGGACGACCTCCGTCCCGACCGCGACATCGACCGGTACGTCGAGCTGCTCGACCAGGGTTTCGCCGAGGTGTCGGCCGCGGTGGGCCGCGCGGGTGCCGGCCGGCGCTGAACCCGATCGTGGTTCGGCGGCAGAAGTCGGCTCTGATAGGCTGGACCGTCGGTGCGCGCTGCGGTTCGCGGTGGCCGTACCGGGCGGACTCCGGTCCGTCTACCGTCACGCGGACGTCAGTTGTACAGGAGTGACCCAGTGGCTCTGACCACCGAACAGAAGAAGCAGATCCTCGGCGAGTACGGCCTCCACGAGACCGACACCGGCTCCCCCGAGGCGCAGGTGGCACTGCTCACCAAGCGCATCGTGGACCTCACCGAGCACCTCAAGCAGCACAAGCACGACCACCACTCCCGCCGCGGCCTGCTGCTGCTGGTCGGTCGTCGTCGCCGCCTGCTGAAGTACGTCGAGAAGGTCGACGTCGAGCGTTACCGCTCGCTCATCCAGCGTCTGGGTCTGCGTCGCTGACGCGGACAGGACACGACCTGATCTGCATTCGCTGATCTTTTCCGGCAGCCGACGGGGTACCCACTACACTGGGCCTCGTTGGCTGTCGGTGTTTGTGCCGGTTCGGCCGGCGACTTCCATCGCCTCCAGCGGCGATGATCCGTATGCACCGACGGTGTCGGTCCTCGGTAGTGACCTTCCGGTCCCGTCGGGTGTCGTATCCCGAATCCGCCGGAGGGTTTCGATCGACGACCGCCTCCGTGAGTCGGTGCGCAGCCGTGGCCACGGGGGTCGCGGCGCCCGCGCGGGTACGGCGAAGACGAAGAGGGAAGAGAAGACATACAGATGACAAGCACTACCGCAGTCGAGATCGACGAAGGGGTCTACGAGACCACCGCGACGCTCGACAACGGTGCCTACGGCACCCGCACCATCCGTTTCGAGACCGGCCGCCTCGCACGCCAGGCCGCCGGTTCGGTCGTCGCCTATCTCGACGACGAGACCATGCTGCTCTCGGCCACCAGCGCCTCGAAGCAGCCCAAGGACCAGTTCGACTTCTTCCCGTTGACGGTGGACGTCGAGGAGCGCATGTACGCCGCGGGTCGCATCCCCGGCTCGTTCTTCCGTCGCGAGGGACGCCCCTCCACCGACGCGATCCTGACCTGCCGTCTGATCGACCGGCCGCTGCGCCCGTCCTTCGTCGACGGTCTGCGCAACGAGATCCAGGTCGTCGTCACGGTTCTGAGCCTGAACCCGAACGACCTCTACGACGTCGTCGCGATCAACGCCGCGTCGGCCTCCACCCAGCTCGCCGGCCTGCCGTTCTCCGGCCCGGTCGGTGGCGTGCGTGTCGCGCTCATCGTCTCCGACGACAACAAGTCGGGCCAGTGGGTCGCGTTCCCGACCGTCGAGCAGCTCGAGAACGCCGTCTTCGACATGGTCGTCGCCGGTCGCATCGTCGGTGGGGGAGACAACCCCGACACCGCCGACGTCGCGATCATGATGGTCGAGGCCGAGGCGACCGAGAACGTCATCGCGCTCGTCGACGGTGGCGCCCAGGCGCCCACCGAGTCCGTCGTGGCCGAGGGCCTCGAGGCGGCGAAGCCGTTCATCGCCCGCCTGTGCATCGCGCAGCAGCAGCTCGCCTCCGCCTCCGCGAAGCCCACCGGTGAGTTCCCGCTGTTCCCGCCCTACCAGGACGACGTCTACGCCGCGGTCGAGTCCGCCGCGTCGGAGAAGCTCGCCGAGGCGCTCACCATCGCCGGCAAGCAGGAGCGCGACGACCGCACCGACGAGATCAAGGTCGAGGTGCTCGAGCAGGTCGCTCCGAACTTCGAGGGTCGCGAGAAGGAGATCGGCGCTGCCTTCCGCTCATTGACCAAGAAGCTCGTGCGCCAGCGCATCCTGCGCGACCAGTTCCGCATCGACGGCCGCGGTGTCACCGACATCCGTGCCCTCTCCGCCGAGGTCGCGGTCGTTCCCCGCGCCCACGGTTCGGCGCTGTTCGAGCGCGGCGAGACCCAGATCATGGGTGTCACCACGCTCGACATGGTGAAGATGGCGCAGCAGGTCGACTCGCTCGGTCCCGAGACCAGCAAGCGCTACATGCACCACTACAACTTCCCGCCGTACTCCACCGGTGAGACCGGTCGTGTCGGCTCGCCGAAGCGTCGCGAGATCGGCCACGGTGCCCTCGCAGAGCGCGCGCTCATCCCGGTTCTGCCGAGCCAGGAGGAGTTCCCCTACGCCATCCGTCAGGTCTCCGAGGCCCTCGGCTCGAACGGCTCGACGTCCATGGGTTCGGTCTGCGCCTCGACGCTGTCGATGCTCAACGCCGGTGTGCCGCTCAAGTCCCCGGTCGCCGGTATCGCCATGGGCCTGGTCTCCGACGAGGTCGAGCTCGAGGACGGCACCCGCGAGACCCGCTACGTCGCCCTCACCGACATCCTCGGTGCGGAGGACGCGTTCGGCGACATGGACTTCAAGGTCGCCGGCACGAAGGACTTCGTGACCGCCCTGCAGCTCGACACCAAGCTCGACGGTATCCCGTCGCAGGTCCTCGCCGGTGCGCTCTCGCAGGCCCACGATGCCCGCGCCACGATCCTCGAGGTCATGGCCGAGGCCATCGACACGCCCGACGAGATGAGCGAGTTCGCTCCGCGTATCACCACCATCAAGGTCCCGGTGGACAAGATCGGTGAGGTCATCGGCCCCAAGGGCAAGATGATCAACTCGATCACCGAGGAGACCGGCGCCAACATCTCCATCGAAGATGACGGCACCGTCTACGTCGGTGCAGCGGACGGCCCGTCCGCGCAGGCCGCGATCGACAAGATCAACGCCATCGCCAACCCGCAGCTGCCGAAGGTCGGCGAGCGCTTCCTCGGCACCGTGGTCAAGACCACGGCGTTCGGAGCGTTCGTCTCCCTGCTCCCCGGCCGCGACGGCCTGGTGCACATCAGCAAGCTCGGCAACGGCAAGCGCATCGCCAAGGTCGAGGACGTCGTGAACGTCGGTTCGAAGATCCGCGTCGAGATCGCCGACATCGACAACCGCGGCAAGATCAGCCTCGTCCCCGTCGAGGACGAGTCGGCCGAGGCCGCTGCGACCGGCGAGAACGCCGAGTCCTGATCACCCCACCCGCCTGCCGGTTCCCGGTGGGCGCGTGAACCCCGCACCCGTGGCGCCCNCCGGTCGGGCACCACGGGTGCGTCGTTTCCGGCAGACCATGGTTACCGGGGTGCAACGGCCGGACGTCATCCGGGAGAGGTTCCGCCGAACCGGGTCCGGACCGCGCCCGGGAATGGTTCCCTGAATATGTGAGAACGGCCACGCCGGCGGATCTCGGGAGGTTGCGCGGAGCGAATCTGGCTCTGGCAACCTGGGTGTCCGCCATCAACTTCTGGGCCTGGAACATGATCGGGCCGCTGTCGACGACCTACGCCACCGACATGTCGCTCAGCAGCACGGAAGCGTCGATGCTGGTGGCCACGCCGATCCTCGTGGGCTCCCTCGGCCGCATCGCGGTCGGGGCGATGACGGACCGGTACGGCGGAAGGGCGATGTTCATCGCCGTCTCGCTGTTGTCGATCGTTCCCGTCGTCGCGGTCGGATTCGCCGCCGAGGCCGGCTCCTATCCGCTGCTCCTGGTCTGCGGGTTCTTCCTCGGCATCGCCGGCACGATCTTCGCGGTCGGGATCCCGTTCGCCAACAACTGGTATGAACCCGCCCGCCGCGGCTTCGCGACCGGCGTGTTCGGGGCGGGCATGGTGGGCACGGCCCTGTCGGCCTTCTTCACCCCGCGTTTCGTGAACTGGTTCGGGCTGGTGCCCACCCACATCGTCGTGGCGGCCGCCCTCGCCGTGACCGCCGTGGTGTGCATCCTGGTGATGCGCAATGCTCCCGATTTCCGTCCCAACACCGACCCGGTGCTGCCCAAACTGACAGCCGCGGCGAAACTCGGTGTGACCTGGGAGATGTCGTTCCTGTACGCGGTCGTGTTCGGCGGATTCGTGGCGTTCAGCAACTATCTGCCCACCTACATCAAGACGATCTACGGCTTCTCCGCCGTCGACGCCGGTACGCGCACGGCGGGTTTCGCGCTCGCCGCGGTCCTCGCCCGGCCCGTGGGCGGAGCGCTGTCGGACCGGGTGCCGCCGAAATACGTGGTCCTGGCCTCGTTCACCGGCACCGCCGTGATGGCGGTGATCGCGACCTTCCAGCCCCCGCCCGACCTGTGGTCGGCGCTGACGTTCATCACGATGGCGATCTTCCTGGGCATCGGCACCGGCGGTGTCTTCGCGTGGGTGGCGCGCCGCGCCCCGGCGCACGCAGTGGGCAGTGTCACCGGCATCGTCGCCGCTGCCGGTGGGCTCGGCGGCTACTTCCCGCCACTGGTGATGGGCGCGACCTACGACGCCGAGGGCAACGATTACACCGTCGGTCTGCTCCTGCTCGCGGCGACGGCACTGGTGTGCCTGTTCTACACCGCATTTCGGCTGCACGCCCACGAACCGCCTCCATCCGTCGCACGATCCGGAACCCGCGACGTACGTGAGGAGAAGCCGTGACGGACACCGCCGGAGTCGGGAACCGGATCGAGGAACTGCTCGTGCGCAGCGGACGGTTCTTCACCTCCGGCGAGCAGTCCGACGACACACGCACGGTCACGCGGCGCGGTGGCCGCGAGGGCGACATCTTCTACCGGGACCGCTGGAGCCACGACAAGGTCGTCCGCTCGACCCACGGGGTGAACTGCACCGGCTCGTGCTCGTGGAAGATCTACGTCAAGGACGGCATCATCACCTGGGAGACCCAGGAAACCGACTATCCGACAGTCGGTCCCGACCGTCCCGAGTACGAACCGCGCGGGTGCCCGCGCGGCGCGGCCTTCTCCTGGTACACCTACTCGCCGACGCGCGTGCGCTATCCGTACGCGCGCGGGCTGCTCGTCGAGATGTACCGGGAGGCGCGGCAGCGACTCGGCGATCCGGTGCTCGCCTGGGCCGACATCCAGAACGATCCCGAACGGCGCCGCCGCTACCAGCGTGCCCGCGGCAAGGGCGGACTGGTGCGCGTCACGTGGGCCGAGGCCACCGAGATGATCGCCGCCGCGCACGTCCACACCATCAAGGAGTACGGACCCGACCGGGTGGCCGGCTTCTCGCCGATCCCCGCCATGTCGATGGTCTCCTTCGCCGCCGGATCCCGGTTCGTCGAACTGCTCGGCGGCGTGATGACGTCGTTCTACGACTGGTACGCCGACCTACCGGTGGCGTCGCCGCAGGTCTTCGGCGATCAGACCGACGTACCCGAGTCCGGGGACTGGTGGGACGCCTCCTACCTGATGATGTGGGGTTCGAACGTGCCCGTCACCCGCACCCCGGACGCGCACTGGATGACGGAGGTCCGCTACCGCGGCACCAAGGTCGTCTCGGTGAGTCCGGACTACGCCGACAACACCAAGTTCGCCGACGAGTGGATGGCGTGCGCGGCCGGTACCGACGGTGCCCTGGCGATGGCGATGGGCCACGTGCTCCTCACCGAGTTCTATGTGCGGCAGCGCGTTCCGTTCTTCGTCGACTACGTGCGCCGATACACCGACCTGCCCTTCCTCGTGCGGCTCGAGGAACGCGACGGAAGGCTCGTGCCGGGCAAGAACCTCACCGCCGCCGATCTCGGGCACAGCGTCGAGAACGCGGCCTTCAAACCGGTCTTCGTCGACGGTGCGACCGACACCGTCGTCGTACCCCCGGGCTCCCTCGGCTTCCGCTACGGCGACGACGGCATCGGAAAGTGGAATCTCGAACTCGGCGACCTCGTCCCGACATTGACGGTCGCGCCCGGCGGCGGGGGAGCGGGCGAGACCGCGGCGGTGTACCTGCCGAGTTTCGACACCGTCGACGGGCACGGTGAGAGCCTCGAACGGGGCGTGCCGGTCCGTCGGATCGGGGACCACCTCGTGTGCACCGTCTTCGACCTGATGCTCGCGCAGTACGGGGTGAACCGTCCGGAGCTCGACCTGCCCGGGCAGTGGCCGAGCGGGTACGACGACCCGGGCTCGCCGTACACCCCGGGCTGGCAGGAGACCATCACCGGAGTGCCCGCGGCCCAGGCGATCCGCATCGCGACGGAGTTCGCCCGCAACGCCGAGGAGTCGGGCGGGCGTTCGACGATCATCATGGGGGCCGGCATCTGCCAGTGGTTCCACGGCGACGCGACCTATCGCGCCGTACTCGCGCTGCTCATGCTCACCGGCTGCATGGGACGCAACGGAGGCGGGTGGGCGCACTACGTCGGCCAGGAGAAGTGCCGTCCCGTCACGGGATGGGCGACCATGGCGATGGGGACGGACTGGTCTCGCCCACCTCGCCAGATGGCCGGCACCTCCTACTGGTACGTGCACACCGACCAGTGGCGCTACGACGGTTACCGTGCCGCCGCGCTGGCCAGTCCGCTGGGACGAGGTCGTTTCCGCGACAAGCACACGATGGACGTCATGGCGTCCGCGGTCGCCATGGGCTGGACACCCTTCTATCCCCAGTTCGACCGCAACACCCACGAGATTGCCGAACAGGCACGGGCGGCGGGACGGGAGATCCCGCAGCACGTCGCGCAGCAACTCGCCTCGGGTGAACTGAAACTGTCGGTGACCGACCCCGACGACCCGCGGAACTGGCCGCGCGTGCTCAGCGTGTGGCGGTCGAACCTGCTCGGCTCGTCCAGCAAGGGCAACGAGTACTTCCTGCGGCACCTGCTCGGCACCGATTCCAACGTGCAGGCCGAGCCGACGGCCACCGGCCTGCGGCCCGGTGAAGTGGCGTGGCCCGACGACCTGCCCGAAGGAAAACTCGACCTGCTCATGTCGATCGACTTCCGCATGACCTCGACGACGTTGTTCTCCGACATCGTCCTGCCCGCCGCGACCTGGTACGAGAAGGGCGACCTGTCGAGCACCGACATGCACCCCTACATCCACGCCTTCACCGCGGCGGTCGATCCGCCCTGGGAGACCCGTTCGGACTACGACGCTTTCGGCGCCATCGCGCAGACCTTCAGCACCCTCGCCCGGACCCACCTGGGAACCCGCACCGACATCGTGATGGGGACACTGCAGCACGACACGCCCGCCGCGATGGCGTATCCGTCCGGCACCGAACGGGACTGGCGCTCGACCGGCGAGGTGCCGGTTCCGGGGAGGACGATGGGTCCGCTCACCGTCGTCGAACGGGACTACGGTGCGATCGCGGAGAAGTGGGCCACGCTCGGGCCGCTCGTCGAGTCCCTCGGGTTGAACACCAAGGGCGTCGTGACCCGGCCGGACCGTGAGGTCGCCGAACTGGCACAGAGATTCGGCGTGATGGATTCCGGTGCCGGACAGGGACGTCCGGCGATCACCACCGCCGAACGCATGGCCGACACGATCCTCGCGCTGTCGGGCACGTCCAACGGCAGGCTCGCCGTCGAGGGTTTCCGTGAACTGGAGAAACGCACCGGACGGCGACTCGTGCACCTCGCGGAGGGCAGCGAGGAACGGCGGATCACCTACGCCGACACCCAGGCCCGTCCCGTACCGGTCATCACGAGCCCGGAATGGTCGGGGAGCGAAACGGGAGGTCGCCGGTACGCGCCGTTCACGATGAACATCGAGGAGCTGAAACCGTTCCACACGTTGACGGGCCGGATGCACTTCTACGTCGACCACGACTGGCTCGAAGAACTAGGGGAGCAGCTCCCGGTCTACCGGCCCCCGCTCGACATGTCGCGGCTGTTCGGCGAGCAGGCGGTCGGCTCCGGCGACGGTATCGGTCTGACGGTGAGATACCTGACCCCGCACTCGAAGTGGTCGATCCACTCGGAATATCAGGACAACCTGTTCATGCTGTCGCTGTCCCGGGGCGGGCCGACGATGTGGATGTCGCCGGCCGACGCCGCGAAGATCTCGGTGAGCGACAACGATTGGGTCGAAGCCGTCAACCGCAACGGTGTCGTGGTGTGCCGGGCGATCGTCTCGCACCGGATGCCCGAAGGGGTGGTGTTCGTCTACCACGCCCAGGACCGCGTCATCGACGTCCCGCGCAGCGAGACCACCGGACGCCGCGGCGGGATCCACAATTCGCTGACCCGCATCCTCATCAAGCCGAGCCACCTGGCCGGTGGATACGCGCAGACGGCCTACGCGTTCAACTATCTCGGCCCGACGGGCAACCAGCGCGACGAGATGACGATCGTGCGGCGCCGATCCCAGGAGGTCGTCTACTGATGCGTGAGCAGGAAGCGAGGCGATCGTGAAGGTCATGGCACAACTCGCGATGGTGATGAACCTCGACAAGTGCATCGGATGCCACACCTGCTCGGTGACCTGCAAACAGGCGTGGACCAACCGGTCGGGCACCGAGTACGTGTGGTTCAACAACGTCGAAACCCGCCCGGGCCAGGGCTATCCGCGCACCTACGAGGACCAGGAACGCTGGCGCGGTGGCTGGGTCCGGGATACCGAGGGACGGCTGCGTCTCCGCGACGGTGGACGCTTCGCCAAACTCGCCCGCATCTTCTCGAACCCGAAGATGCCGTCGATCGACGACTACTACGAACCGTGGACCTACGACTACGACAACCTGACGAACGCCCCGCTCGGCGACCACGTCCCGGTGGCCTCGCCGCGCAGCCTCATCTCCGGTGAACCGATGAAGGTGGAATGGTCGGCGAACTGGGACGACAACCTCGCCGGCTCACCGGCGATCGTGCCCGACGACCCGATCCTGAAGAAGGTCGGCGACCGGGTCAAGCTCGAGTTCGAGCAGACCTTCATGTTCTACCTGCCGCGGATCTGCGAGCACTGCCTCAACCCGTCGTGCGTGGCGTCGTGCCCGTCCGGCGCGATGTACAAGCGATCGGAGGACGGCATCGTCCTCGTCGACCAGGACCGGTGCCGCGGCTGGCGGATGTGCGTGTCCGGATGCCCGTACAAGAAGGTGTACTTCAACCACAAGACCGGCAAGGCCGAGAAGTGCACCTTCTGCTACCCGCGGGTCGAGGTGGGACTGCCGACCGTGTGTTCGGAGACGTGCGTGGGCAGGCTCCGGTACATCGGTCTCATCCTCTACGACGTCGATCGGGTCCTGGAGGCGGCATCGGTGAAGAACGACACCGATCTCTACGAGGCGCAACGCGGGCTGCTGCTCGACCCCCGCGACCCCGAGGTGATCGCCGGCGCCCGCGCCGAAGGCATCTCCGACGAGTGGATCGAGGCCGCGCAACGGTCGCCGGTCTACGACCTGATCAGCACGTACCGGGTCGCGTTGCCGCTGCATCCGGAATACCGGACGATGCCGATGGTCTGGTACGTGCCGCCGCTGTCGCCGGTCGTCGACGCCGTCAGCCGGGAGGGGCACGACGGCGAGGACATCGGCAACCTGTTCGGCGCCCTCGACGCGCTGCGCATCCCCATCGCGTACCTCGCGGAACTGTTCACCGCCGGGGACACCGCGACGGTCGAGGCGGTACTGCGACGACTCGCCGCGATGCGCTCCTACATGCGCGACATCAATCTCGGCCGCGAGACCCGCCCCGAGATCCCCGAGGCCGTCGGTATGACCGAGGAACGGATCTACGAGATGTACCGGCTCCTCGCGCTCGCCAAGTACGACGAGCGGTACGTCATCCCGACCGCCTACGCGGCCGAAGGGCATCGGCTCGAGGAGTCGGCGACGGACTGCGCGCTGTCCTACGAGGGTGGCCCCGGCATGTACGAGTCGGGTCCGTTCGGTGAGGCCAGCGGCGCCCCGGTCCCGGTGGCGATCGAGACCTTCCACGCCCTCGCACAGCGGCAGACCAGTGAGGGGATGGCGGCGAACGCGTCGAACCCGTCGCGGGTGAATCTCCTGAACTGGGACGGCAAGGGCGTGCCGACGGGCATGTTCCCGGGCGGTCACGGCACGGAAGGGGAGAAGCGATGAGACTGCTGCGTCCACGGCGCGCCGGCGTCGATCGCGCCCTGCACCATCGTCTCGTCCGTCAGGCCGCGTCGCTGCTGCTCGCCTATCCCGACGACGGACACGCCGGACGGCTGGGCGTCGCCGGGCAACTCGTCGACCACATCACCGGTCCCGAGCAGGACATGCTGGCGACGGCGGTCCGCGCACTGGACGAACCGGATCTGCTCGTCCTCGCCCAGCGGTACGTCGAGACCTTCGACCTGCGGCGACGCTCGACGATGTACCTGACCTACTGGACCGCGGGTGACACCCGGAATCGCGGCGCCGAGATGCACGCCTTCGCGAGTGCCTACCGCACCGCGGGCGTCGAGCCGCCCGCCCACGAATCACCCGACCATCTGCCGGTCGTCCTCGAATTCGCGGCCACCGTGGATTCCGCCGCGGGTGAGGAACTCCTCACCCGGTATCGGGTGGCCCTCGACGTGCTGCACACCTCCCTGCACGAGGCCGGCTCGCCGTACGCGCAGGTCGTCGCGGCCGTGTGTACGACGCTCCCGCCGGTCACCGCCCGGGACGAGGAACGGGCCCGGCGCCTCGCGCAGGCGGGACCGCCCCGCGAGTCGATCGGATTGCAGCCCTTCACCCTGACGGTGCCGCCCCGACCTGCGCCCTCGTCGCCGTCCGACGGATCTTCCCGGCGAGGAGCCCCGCGATCATGAGTGCAGGAGAGATCTTCTGGGACGTGGTGCCGTACGTGACGCTCGCGATCGTCGCGGTGGGGACCTGGTGGCGGTACCGATACGACAAGTTCGGATGGACCACCCGTTCGTCCCAGCTGTACGAGGCGCGGTTGCTGCGCATCGCGAGCCCGATGTTCCACTTCGGGATCCTGGTCGTGATCGTCGGCCACGTCATCGGCCTGGTGATCCCGCAGTCGTGGACCGACGCCGTGGGGTTGAGTCAGCACGCCTATCACGTGCAGGCCATCACGCTCGGCACGATCGCCGGTGTCTCGACGCTCGTCGGCATCTCCCTGCTCGTGTACCGCCGTCGCACCCGCGGTCCCGTCTTCAGCGCCACCACTCTCAACGACAAGGTCATGTATGTCGTGCTCGTCGCCGCGATCGTGGCGGGTCTCGCCACCACGCTGATGGGGTCGGGTGTCGTGGGCGAGGAACACAACTACCGGGAGACCGTCTCGCCGTGGTTCCGGTCGATCTGGGTCCTGCAACCCCGCGGCGACCTGATGGTGGAGGCGCCGTTCAGCTTCCAGCTGCACGCGCTGATCGGCCTCGTGCTCTTCGCGATATGGCCGTTCACGCGCCTCGTCCACGCCTTCAGTGCCCCGGTCGGGTACCTGTTCCGGCCGTACATCGTCTACCGCAGCCGCGAGGAGGCACGGCCCGGCCGGCTCGTGGGTTCGCAACCGCAGCGACGGGGGTGGTGAGCGCGACCGATGGTGGGGGACAGTCCCGGTGTACTGTGAAATGTTCCGCGCCCTCCGACCTTGTCAGGACCACCGAAGATCCCCATGGCTTCCAGTTCCCACGTGAAGAACGACGCTTCGACCCCCGCGCCCGTCGCGGCCACCGGCGTCCGCCGCTCGGTCCTCCCCGGGGGAGTGCGTGTCGTCACCGAGCACGTCCCGGGAGTGCGCTCGGCGGCCGTCGGCGTGTGGGTCGGTGTCGGATCCCGCGACGAACAACCGTCGGTCGCAGGCGCCGCCCACTTCCTCGAGCACCTGCTGTTCAAGGCGACCCCGACGCGCACCGCTCTCGACATCGCCGAGACGATGGACGGGATCGGGGGAGAGCTCAACGCGTTCACCAGCAAGGAACACACCTGCTTCTACGCGCACGTGCTCGACGACGACCTGCCGATCGCCGTCGACGTCGTCGCCGACGTCGTCCTGCGCGGCCGGTGCCTGAGCACGGACGTCGACGTCGAGCGTCAGGTGGTGCTCGAGGAGATCGCGATGCGCGACGACGATCCCGAGGACCTGCTCGGCGACTCGCTGCTCACCGCGCTGTACGGCGATCACCCCATCGGCCGGCCCATCATCGGATCCGTCGAGTCGATCGAGTCCATGACCCGGACCCAGCTGCACTCGTTCCACGTGCGCCGCTACACCCCGCCGCGGATGGTCGTCGCGGTCGCCGGCAACGTCGACCACGCGCACACCGTCGAACTGGTGCGCCGCGCCTTCGCCGGTCACCTGGACGACCCGGCCACCCCCGCACCCTGCCGCGACGGACGACTCGAACTCCGCACCGCGCCGACGATGAGCATCGTCGAGCGCGACAACGAGCAGGCGCACCTGACCCTCGGCGTGCGGTCCTTCGGCCGACACGACGGGCGCCGATGGGCGCTGTCGGTGCTCAACGCAGCCGTCGGCGGCGGGCTGAGTTCGCGCCTGTTCCAGGAGGTGCGCGAGAAGCGGGGCCTGGCCTACTCGGTGTACTCCGGCACCGACACCTTCGCCGACACCGGCGCCTTCTCCGTGTACGCGGGCTGCCAGCCCGACAATCTCGGTGAGGTCGCCGCGGTCGTCCGAGAGGTGCTCACCGACGTGGCCGAACACGGCATCACCGACGCGGAATGCGCTCGCGCCAAGGGGTCGCTGCGCGGCGGTCTCGTACTCGGACTCGAGGACACCGGGGCGCGCATGCACCGGATCGGCCGCAGCGAACTGAGCTACGGGCAGCACTGGAGCATCACCGAGACCCTCGAACGCATCTCGTCGGTGTCCACCGAGGAGGTGCGCAGCGTGGCAGCCGACCTGCTGCACCGGTCGTTCGCGGTCGCCGTCGCCGGCCCCTACCGGCGCACGCGTGACCTTCCGGCGTCGGTGCGCGAACTCGTGTCCTGAATCGTCCTCAGCTGGGCCAGTCGACTCCGGAGGCGTCCGATGTCGTGCGCGACGGGTCCCGCCGGAGCAGCGAGTTCCGATACCGCGACGTCCGAGACGAACACGACCCGCACGTCGCGGTCGTGGAGCACATCCACGAGATTGGCGAACCGCTGCGCGGGTTCGCGACCCGCGGTCGTCAGATCCGGGATCTTGTCGACGACCCAGAACAGGTAGTCCGCCGCGAGCGCCAGATAGTCGGCCGGAGCCGTAGGGTGCCCGCAGAGATCGCGGAAATCGAACCAGAGACAGTCCTTCTCGGCCCGTAGGGCGCGGAGCGGACGCCCCGCCGGGCGCAGGACCCGATGTTCGGCCGGTGCCGGCCGCTCGAGGCAGAGCCGTCGTAGCTGCGGATCGGACGGGGAGACGGCCCAGATCCCCGACGCAAATCCCTTCGCATGGTCGGAGCCGAGCCGGTGATCGTGCGGGCCGTCCAGAGCGACGACCGTCGCGCATCGTTCGACGAGCTCGATCGTCGGGACGAAGCCGTCGTGGAAGAGCGGGTTGGGGAGCAGGTCGCGGGGAGGATAGTTCGAGGTCAGGACGAGACGCGTGCGGCGAGCGAGCAGTGCGGGGAGCAGCCGGGCGACGAAAGTGCCGTCCGCCGGATCGTGGACGTGGAATTCGTCGAAGCACACGAGCTCGGCGCGACCGATCAGGTGATCGAGTGCGGCGTCGAGATCGAATCGGTGCCGTCGCAGCTCGACGTGCAGGTCGCGGAAGAACTCGTGGAAGTGGATGCGCAGCTTGTTCCGTCCGGGACAGGCCGAGAAGTACACGTCGGCGAGCCAGCTCTTGCCGCGTCCGGGTGGGCCCCACAGGTAGACGTTCGGGCGCTCGGGATGGCACAGCTGCTCGACAGCGTCGTGTTGCGCGGGATCGAGCACGAATCCCCGGCTGCGCGCGGCGTCCTCGAAGACCGTGCGGGAGACGGTGTTCGGCGCGGCGGTGTTCGGCGACATGCGGTTCCTGCGTCGGCGCAACCTCACGGCCGAGACTCTATCATCATAGAGTGACGACTTCGCCCGAACGTCCCTCCCGGCGCACGGCCATCAGCGATGCCGCCCTCGAACTCGCCGCCCGCGGCGGCAACCACGCGGTGACGCACACGGGCATCGACGTGCACCTCGGCCTGCCGAAGGGCTCGACCTCCTACTATTTCCGCACCCGCCACGCGCTCGTCTCGGCTGCGATCGCCCGCCTCACCGAACGGTCGCGCGCGGATTTCGCCGGGTTGTTCGACGACTCGACCGACGACCCGAGGCCACCCGCCGACCTGATCGCGCGCTATCTCGAACGCCTGCTCACCGTGCGCCGCACCGATGTGCTGGCCCGCTACGCGCTCGCGACCGACGCGCGTCTCGAACCGGAGGCGGCCGAGGCGCTCGCGGCCTGCATGTTCTCGATCTCCGCGGCAACCGATCTCGTGCGGGAACTCGGTGCGCCGGAACCCGACACGGCGGGGCGCGATCTGGTGACCCTGCTCGAAGGAGTTCTGTTCGACCGCACCCACGGCGCTCGCGCCCATACATCCTCGGGTTCGGACACGGCGTGGGTCGACGAGATCCGTTCGGCGGTCGCTCTGTGGCTCGACGCGCTCTGCGCGCAGCAGTAGGTGGCGTTCGACCCGCTCGGGACGTCCACGGGTGATTGCGTAGGATTTCCGGCGGAGACGGCAACGAAAGGGCGTGACGACGCAAGTGGATGCAACAAAGGTTCGGGTGGGTGTACTCGGTGCTGCCGGCAAGGTCGGCCAGGCGATCTGCGCCGCCGTCGACGCCGCGTCCGATCTCGAGCTCGTCGCCACCGTCGACAAGGGCGACAGCCTCGACGCCTTCGTGAACTCGCAGACCCAGGTGGTCGTCGACTTCACCCACCCCGACGTCGTCATGGACAACCTGCACTTCCTCGTCGAGAGCGGCATCCACGCCGTGGTCGGAACCACCGGCTTCGACGACGAGCGCCTCGACCGGGTGCGGAGCTGGCTCGCGGATCGTCCCGAGGTGGGCGTGCTCATCGCGCCGAACTTCGCGATCGGTGCCGTGCTGTCGATGCGCTTCGCCCAGGCTGCCGCCCGGTTCTTCGACTCCGTGGAGGTGATCGAGCTGCACCACCCGAACAAGGCCGACGCCCCGTCCGGCACCGCCTACCGCACTGCCCGTCTGATCGCGCAGGCTCGCGCCGAGGCCGGTGTGGCTCCGAGCCCGGACGCCACCACCACCGAACTCGACGGTGCGCGCGGCAGTGACGTCGACGGTGTCCGCGTGCACTCCGTGCGTCTCGCCGGCCTCGTCGCTCACCAGGAGGTGCTGCTCGGCACCCAGGGCGAGACCCTCACCATTCGGCACGACTCGATCGACCGTTCCTCCTTCGCTCCCGGCGTGCTGCTCGGTGTGCGGGAGATCGGTAAGCGACCGGGTCTGACCGTCGGAATCGACCCTCTCCTCGACCTGTGAGAACCGGCTCGCTCAAAGTCCTCGTCCCCATCGCGTTCATCGTGGTGGCGCTGGGGTTCTACTTCGTTCTGCTCGGCTCCACCGGCCTGGAACTGGTCCGGTCCGGTGAGGTCGCGGCGATCGGTCTCGGAATCGGCATCCTCATCCTCCCGGTCGTGGGAGCCTGGATCGTCTACGCGACCCTCCGCGCAGGCCTGCAGCACCAGCACCTCGCGCGGCGGATCCACGACGAAGGCCTCGAACTCGACGTCGACGATCTGCCCCGCATGCCGTCGGGGCGGGTCGAGCGGGACGCCGCCGACGAACTGTTCGCGACCGTGAAGCAGGAATGGGAAGCCGACCCCGACAACTGGCGCAACTCCTACCGGCTCGCACGCGCGTACGACTATGCGGGCGACCGCAGTCGCGCGCGGGAGACGATGCGCCGAGCCGTTGCGCTCGAGAAGCTCGAACGGGACGGCCACGCCGGTTCCTGAACCGGCGAGCGGCTTTGACAACCTCGACGTGGTGCAGCAGCCTGCTGATGTGACGGACGAGGCTGTGGAAGACCGGGCAGGGGCGGACGAGGCAGGGCGTAGGGACGGATCCCGCACGGTGCTGGTGGTGCACCACACCCCGTCGCCGCCGACCCGCGAGATCCTCGAAGCCGTCCTGGCGGGAGCTCGGGACCCGGAGATCACGGGTGTGACCGTCCGGGTGGTCCCCGCGCTGGGCGCCACGGTTCCCGATGTGCTGGCCGCCGACGGCTTCCTGTTCGGCACGACAGCCAATTTCGGTTACATGTCGGGTGCGCTCAAGCACTTCTTCGACACGGTCTACTACCCGTGTCTCGATGCCGTGGCCGGCCGTCCCTACGGTCTGTGGGTGCACGGGAACAACGACACCGCCGGGGCCGTGGCGTCGGTTCGGCGCCTGACCACCGGGTTGGGTCTCGTGCAGGCTGCTGCCGACCTCGAGATCACCGGACCGGTCGACGCGAAGGTACGCGAGCAGTGCTACGAGCTCGGCGCCATCGTCGCGGCGACCGCGGCCGGTGAGATCTGACGTCAGCGGAAGTGTTTCGCCCCGCGGTCAGCGGAAGTTTTTCTCCGTGAACGACTTGAGGCCCTTCCCGGCGGTTTCGAGGGCCATCTTCTCGGCGCGCCGCACGAGGAATCCGGGGATGGGGATCTTCGGATCGATGGTCAGCGAGAACTCGGCCGTCGTGCCGGATCCCTTGGCGGTGAGGGTGTAGGCGCCGTCCTGCTGGCGCTGCTGGCTGCTCTCCACCAGGGTCCACGACATGGACTCGTTGCCGTTCCAGGAGTACTCGACGACCTGCTCGTCGGTGATGCCGACGATCGAGACGGTCATCCGTACGCGGTGCGGTCGTCCGTCGGGGTGGGTGGACTCGACGGTGACCGACTTGTGGGTCGACGACCACTCGGGCAGGCGTTCGACCGCGGCGAGCGCGGCCATCACCTGCTCCGGGGTTGCGTCGATGTCGAAACTCCTGGTGCTGCTGACCGCCATGCGCCCTCCGCGTCGCCCGATTGTGTGCGTCGGCACTCTATCGTGCGGTGAGGTGCCTCACGCGTCGCTGCGGGGGCTCGTGTCGTCGGGGCCCGCAGTGTCGTTGCGGCCGGCGGCGTCGTCCGGGCCCGCGGTGTCGGTCGGGTCGGACGGCTGCTGCTCGGTGGGTGCGGGCGGGGTGGGCTTCGCCCAGCCACCCTGACGGCGCCATTCGTCGGCACGGCGCTGATAGCGCATCTGCTCCCGCAGGGCACCCTGCACGGCCTGCGCCATCCAGGAATTGAGCGACAGTCCGCTCTGCTGCGCCGCTTCCTCGGCCTTGGTCTTGATCTGCTCGACGAGGCGCAGGGTCACCCGGCTGATGTCGCCGGTCATCTCCTCGAACGACGGCGTCGGATCCTCGTGCGGGGGAGCGGGTTCGCTGTGGACGGCGAGGACGGCATCGGTGCCGTCGAGGCGCACCGTGACGGTGCGGTCGCCGAGTTCGTCGCTGATCTCGTTGGCCATGTCGGACAGTGCTGCCAGGACCGCGAGCCGGACGGGTGCGGCGATGGCGGTCGCGAGGGCGGCGGCGGTGCGTCGGGTCTGCTCGTCGCCGAGTTCGGCCGCGGAGATCACGGAGTCCCTGATGGCGGACGTGTACTTGTCGATGTCCATGACGCCAGTGTGACGTCGTCAATGATGTCACGCAAGGTGTCATCGTGATGTCATCGATCGTCGCAGGTCGAGGCGCGTTAGTGTGCGGACGGAAGAGACGGCGCGTCCGGAGGATGCGCGACGACCGAGGCGAGGAGGAGACGATGGCGCCCGAACCCGCTGTTCCGAAGGTCCGGCTCATCGCCACGACGGAGTTCCACGTTCCCGACGACGTCGACTGGGACACCGACGCCGAGGGCGGGGAAGCGCTCGTCGAATTCGCGGGTCGCGCCTGCTACCAGAGCTGGTCCAAGCCCAACCCCCGCACCGCGACGAACGCCGGATATCTCCGTCACCTGCTCACCGTGGGGCACCTGTCTGTTCTCGAACACGCGACGGCGACCTTCTACATCACCGGCATCTCCCGTTCGTGCACGCACGAGCTGATCCGGCACCGGCACTTCTCGTTCTCGCAGCTGTCGCAGCGTTTCGTCGCCGACGGTGAGGTGCCCGTGGTGGTTCCGCCCGCGNGGGCGATGCCGAACTCGAGGAGTTGTTCTTCGCGGCCGCGGAGCGCAGCCGCGAGGCGTATGTGGCGCTGCTGGCGGCGCTCGACGAGAAGCTCTCGCATCTTCCCGCCGGTCCGTTGCGCGCCAAGCAGGTCCGGGAGGCCGCTCGGGCGGTGCTCCCCAACGCCACGGAGACCCGCATCGTCGTTACCGGAAACTACCGATCGTGGCGTCACTTCGTCGCCATGCGCGCGACCGAACATGCCGACGTCGAGATCCGGCGTCTCGCCGTCGAATGTGTGCGTCAGCTCGCGGAGGCCGCACCGAACGCGTTCTCGGACTTCGCGATCACGAAGCTGGCCGACGGCAGCGAGATCGCAGCTCCCACGCTTGCGACCGATCTCTGATCGACCGCTACACCGATCTGTGATCCGTCTTCGGGGGGCGGGCGTGTGTCGAGGCGGCCCTGCCACGCGGTAGCCTTCTGACCATGACCAACGGTGATTCCGCAACTGCTGTCGAGCTTCCGTTCGGCACCGTCGCCACAGCGATGGTGACCCCGTTCACTGCCGATGGCAAGCTCGACGTGGATGCGGGCGTGCGTCTGGCGAACTACCTCGTCGACGGTGGCTGTGACGCACTGGTTCTCGCCGGTACCACCGGCGAATCGCCCACGACGACCGAGAACGAGAAGATGGAGCTGATGCGGGCCGTGCTCGCATCCGTCGGCGACCGCGCCAAGATCATCGCCGGTGCCGGCAGCAACGACACCGCCCACAGCGTCGAACTCGCGCGCGACGCCGCGCGGGCCGGTGCGCACGGCCTGCTCGTGGTGACCCCGTACTACTCGCGGCCCCCGCAGGCCGGCCTCTACGCCCACTTCGTCGCGGTGGCCGACGCGACCGATCTGCCGGTCATGCTCTACGACATCCCACCTCGATCCGTCGTGCCGATCGAGACCGACACACTGCGTCTGCTCGCCGAGCACCCGCGGATCGTCGCGGTGAAGGACGCCAAGGGCGATCTGAACGCGGGCGCCGAGCTGATCGGTACCACCGACCTGAAGTTCTACTCGGGCGACGACCCCCTGAACCTGCCGTGGCTGTCCGTCGGCGCCGTCGGATTCGTCAGCGTCATCGGCCATCTCGTGCCCGGTCGCCTGCGCGAGCTGCACACCGCTTTCGAGGCCGGCGATCTCGAACTCGCCCGCCGCATCAATCTGTCGATGGTGCCCATCTATCGCGCCGTCGCTCGGCTGGGCGGCGTGAGCGCCTCGAAGGCCGGCCTGCGGCTGCTCGGCATCGACGTCGGAGAGCCTCGTCTGCCGCAGGTCGCCCCGGTGACCGCGCAGATCGACGCACTCGCGGCGGATCTCCAGGCTGCGGGGGTGCTGTGATGAGCCGCCCCGCACGCGGCCGGGGCCGCGCCACCCGCAACGCCGGTCCGCCCGCCCGCGTTCCGCGGCGTGTCGCGCAGAACTCGGCGAACCCCCAGCGTCCGGACGCCCGCATCGTCGATCCCACCGAGCGATTGGGTCTGCCGCCGAAGGCTCCCCGCGACGGTCTGCGGGTCGTCGCGCTCGGCGGTATCGGCGAGATCGGCCGCAACATGACGGTCTTCGAGCACCAGGGCCGGCTGCTCGTCGTCGACTGCGGGGTGCTCTTCCCCGAGGACCAGCAGCCGGGCGTCGACCTGATCCTGCCCGACTTCCGGTACATCGAGGACCGGATGGACGACGTCGAGGCGATCGTCCTCACCCACGGCCACGAGGACCACATCGGTGCCGTGCCGTTCCTGCTGCGCCTGCGCCCCGACATCCCGGTCGTCGGGTCCAAGTTCACCCTGGCGCTCGTCGCGGCGAAGTGCCGCGAACACCGCCAGCGTCCCAACCTCGTCGAGGTCGTCGAGGGGCAGACCACCTCGCACGGTCCGTTCGAGTGCGAGTACTTCGCGGTCAACCACTCCATCCCGGACGCGATCGCCGTCGCGATCCGCACCGCTGCGGGCGTCGTGCTGCACACCGGCGACATCAAGCTCGACCAGCTGCCGCTCGACAACCGTCTCACCGACCTCGCGGGCTTCTCCCGCCTCGGCGACGAGGGTGTCGACCTGTTCCTCGTCGACTCGACGAACGCCGAGGTCCCCGGCTTCGTCACACCGGAGCGCGAGATCGGCGGAGTGCTCGACACCGTCATCGGCAAGGCCACCAACCGGGTGATCGTCGCGTCCTTCGCGAGCCACGTGCACCGCATCCAGCAGATCGTCGACGTCGCCGAGCGCTACAACCGGCGTGTGGCGTTCGTCGGCCGGTCGATGGTCCGCAACATGCAGATCGCGCAGGATCTGGGCTACCTGAACGTGCCCGACGGCCTCGAGGTCGACATCGACACCGCCGCGAGCCTGCCCGACGACCGGGTCGTGCTGGTCTCCACCGGTTCGCAGGGCGAACCGCTCTCGGCGCTGTCCCGGATGGCGCGCGGCGAGCACCGGCAGATCAACATCCGGGCCGACGACCTCGTCGTCCTCGCGTCGTCGCTGATCCCCGGCAACGAGAACTCCGTGTTCGCGGTCGTCAACGGCCTGGCCAAGCGCGGCGCGAAGGTCGTCACCCAGCAGAACGCGAAGGTGCACGTCTCCGGTCACGCGTCGGCCGGCGAGCTGCTGTATCTCTACAACGCGGTGCGACCCACCAACGCGATGCCCGTCCACGGCGAGTGGCGCCACCTGCGGGCGAACGCCGCCCTGGCCGAGGCCACGGGTGTTCCCCGCGAGCGGATCGTGCTCGCGGAGGACGGTGTGGTCGTCGACATGGTCGACGGACTCGCGGAAATCGTCGGGCGCGTCCCGGTCGGTCACGTCTACGTCGACGGCCTGTCGGTGGGCGACGTGGGCGAGTCCACGCTGTCCGATCGTCTCGTCCTCGGCGAGGGTGGTTTCATCTCCATCTCAGTCGCGGTCGACGCCGCGACCGGCCGTGCGGTGAGCACCCCGGAGGTCTCCGGTCGCGGTTTCTCCGACGACCCGGGCGCACTCAACGAGGCGGCGCAGCTCGTCGACAAGGCGCTCAACGAACTCGCTGCCGAAGGGGTCACGGAGACCCATCGCATCGCCCAGGGCATCCGCCGGGTCGTCGGCCGCTGGGTCGCCGAGACCTATCGTCGTCGCCCGATGATCGTGCCCACGGTGATCCCGGTCTCCTGATTACGGTCCGCGCGGGCCCGCCGAACACGCGGGCTCGCGCGATGGGCCAGGGCAGGAGTGATCGCTAGAGTGGCGGAATGAGCCTCGCCCGAAGCGAACGACATGCCCTCGTCCGCACCATGTCCGAGGTCGGACCCGACGCGCCGACGCTCTGCGGCGACTGGACGGTCCGGGATCTCGCCGCGCACCTGCTCGTCCGCGAGCGCCGCGTGGACGCGATGCCCGGCATCGTCGTCCCGGCCCTGGCCGATCACACGGAGAAGGTGCGACGCTCCGCCACCGACCGGCAGTGGGCACACCTGCTCGCCGACGTCGATTCCGGCCCGCCGAAGTGGTCGCCGATGTTCCTGTTCGACGCCGTCGCCAACGCGGCGGAGATGTTCGTGCACCACGAGGACGTGCGCCGCGCGCAGCCCGGATGGGAGCCGCGGACGCTGTCGGCGGACGACCAGGACCAGCTCTGGCGCATCGCGCGGATGATCGGACGCAACAGCTACGGCGGATGCGACGTCACGGTGATCTTCGAGAGGTCCGGTTCCGGCGAGCGGGTCACCCTGCGCAAGCGCGGTCCGCGCACCGTCGTGCTGCGCGGCGAACCGTCCGAACTCGTACTGCACGCCTTCGGCCGCGACCAGGTGCGGCTCGAGATCGAGGGCGACGAGTCGGCGGTCACCGAACTGGCGGGATCGAAACGCGGCCTGTGAGCGGTCGCCCGGACGGCGTGTGACCAGTGCCGCCGACCGGTACCCGTGTTGCTGATGGTTCATGAGAGGTCCGTGCGGCTACCCTGGCGGATATGGCAGGAAAGTCGTCGGGCAGCCGCGGAACGTCGTCTACGACCTCTCGGTCGCGGACGGGGGCGCGGGGCTCGGGCGGCAGCACCTCCCGTGCTCGCAGCGCGGGTGCCTCCACCTCGAAGACCCGATCGACCGCGAAGACGAAGGCGTCCGGATCGACCCGGTCCACCCCTGCGCGCAAGCCGCGCGCCGCGGCCTCGACCGCGAACCGTCGCAGCGGTGGCACCGCACGTCGCGCTCCGGCCGCGAGCCGCCGCCCCGCGCCCGCCCGTCCCCGGCGCAGTTCCGGGGGGATCCTCACCGCTGTCGGCCGCACCATCGGCGCCGGCTGGATGATGACGGCCCGCGCTGTGGGAGCCACGACCCGCACGATGGGTCGCGCCACCGAGATCGAGTCCGGACACCGCCGCGACGGCATCGCGCTCGGACTGATCTCCATCGGTGTGATCATCGCCGGCACGGTGTGGTTCGGCGTCGGCGGCCCGGTGGGGGAGTGGGTCGAGACGGCCGTCCGCGCCATAACCGGCGGTGCGAGCGCGGTCCTTCCGCTTGTCGCGATCGGCGTCGCGGTAACGCTCATGCGCACCGAACCGCATCCCGAGATCCGTCCCCGGCTCGTCGTCGGCGGACTGCTCGTCGGTCTGCCCGCACTGGGCCTGTGGCACATCGCCTCCGGTTCACCCACCGACGCGGAGGGCCGCTCCGAAGGGGCCGGTTTCGTCGGTGCCGCCGTGGGCGGCCCGCTCACTTCCGGACTCACCGTCTGGCTGTCCGTGCCGCTGATGCTCCTCGCGGCGGGCTTCGGGATCCTGCTGCTCACCGGCACCACGGTGCGGGAGCTGCCCGAACTGTTCCGCGACTACTTCGGTCTCGGCTACCGCGCCGACGACGAGTACGGCGACTACGACGACCACTACGACGACGATTACGGCTACGACGAGCCGCCGATGTTCGACGCCGACGGCTACCCGATCGACGAGCCGCCCGCCCCCAAGCGGTCCCGCCGCCGGCGTACCCCGGTGGAGAACTACCCGCCCGACGAGTTCGACGGCGACGCGAAGACCGAGGTGCTCCCGCTGTGGGACGACCGCGCACCCGAACCCGAGGCGCCCGCCTCACCGCCGGCCACGCTGGAGATGCCCTCGGTCGCCGAGACCCCGGCCGCAGCGCCGGCCCCGGCTCCCGCCCGCAAGAAGCCGAAGGCCGCCCCGGTACCCGAGGTCGTCGACCAGACCTCCGAACCGGAACCGGCCGAGACGTTCGTGCGCGACCGCGAGGTCGAGGGCGACTACACGCTGCCCTCACTGGAGCTGCTCACCAAGGGCGACCCGCCCAAGACGCGGTCGGCCGCGAACGACCAGATGATCGAGGCGATCACCGAGGTCCTCGAACAGTTCAAGATCGACGCCGCGGTCACCGGCTTCACCCGTGGCCCGACCGTCACCCGCTACGAGGTCGAACTCGGCCCCGGCGTCAAGGTCGAGAAGATCACCGCGCTCGCCCGCAACATCGCGTACGCGGTGGCGACCGACAACGTCCGGTTGCTCGCACCGATCCCGGGCAAGTCCGCCGTCGGCATCGAGGTCCCCAACACCGACCGCGAACTCGTGCGGCTGTCGGACGTGCTCGCAGCACCGTCGACCCGCCGCGACCATCACCCCCTCGTCATCGGTCTCGGCAAGGACATCGAGGGCGACTTCGTCTCCGCCAACCTCGCGAAGATGCCGCACCTGCTGGTCGCCGGTTCGACCGGTTCCGGTAAGTCGAGCTTCGTCAACTCGATGCTCGTGTCGCTGCTCATCCGCGCGACACCCGACGAGGTGCGGATGATCCTCATCGACCCGAAGATGGTCGAGCTGACGCCCTACGAGGGCATCCCGCACCTGATCACGCCGATCATCACGCAGCCGAAGAAGGCCGCGGCGGCGCTGGCCTGGCTCGTCGAGGAGATGGAGCAGCGCTACCAGGACATGCAGGCCAACCGCGTGCGCCACATCGACGACTTCAACACGAAGGTGAAGTCGGGGGAGATCACCGCACCGCTCGGCAGCGAGCGCGTGTACCGGCCGTATCCGTACATCCTCGCCATCGTCGACGAGCTCGCCGACCTGATGATGACGGCCCCACGCGACGTCGAGGACGCGATCGTCCGCATCACCCAGAAGGCCCGTGCCGCCGGCATCCACCTCGTGCTCGCCACCCAGCGACCCTCTGTGGACGTCGTCACGGGTCTCATCAAGACGAACGTGCCCTCGCGACTCGCGTTCGCGACGAGTTCGCTCACCGACTCGCGTGTCATCCTCGACCAGCCCGGTGCCGAGAAGCTCATCGGTATGGGCGACGGACTGTTCCTGCCGATGGGTGCGGGCAAGCCGATCCGCCTGCAGGGTGCGTTCATCACCGACGAGGAGATTGCAGGGGTCGTCGACTTCGCCAAGAACCAGGCCGAACCCGAGTACAACGAGGGCGTCACCGCCCCGAAGGCCGGCGACAAGAAGGACGTCGACCCCGACATCGGCGACGACCTCGACGTCTTCCTGCAGGCCGTCGAACTCGTCGTCACGAGCCAGTTCGGTTCGACGTCGATGCTGCAGCGCAAGCTCCGCGTCGGCTTCGCCAAGGCCGGTCGCCTGATGGACTTGATGGAGACCCGAGGCGTGGTCGGGCCGAGCGAGGGCAGCAAGGCCCGCGAGGTGCTGGTCAAGCCCGAGGAACTCGACGGCCTGCTGTACTCGATCCGTGGCGGCGGGGATCCGGCGGAAGCGCCTGCCGCAGAGCAGTGAGACATGCCCGTTCGACCGGCGTCCCTGTTGCCTCCCGGCGGGAAGTGACGATGTGTGGCACAATCGTGGGAGCTGTGGAGGGGAGTATCCCCAGATCCGCGGCGGTCTCGTCAACACGTGCGGCGCCGATGCCGTCCCGGGGCCGTCGGTCCGGCGATAGTCCGGGCGGGAGAGACCTCCGGCAGGTACGCATACCTACCGGAAGGCCCATGTGCCCATGCACGTAAACCTGACTACCTGGTTGATCACGATCGCCGTCATCATCGGGTTGTTCGTCTTCGACTTCTTCGCCCACGTCCGCAAGCCGCACGCGCCCACACTGCGCGAATCCGGTTTCTGGTCGGCCGTCTTCATCGCCATCGCGATCCTCTTCGGCGTGATCGTCTTCGCGGTCTGGGGACCGACCTACGGCGGCGAGTACTTCGCCGGCTACATCACCGAGAAGGCGCTGTCGGTCGACAACCTCTTCGTCTTCGTCATCATCATGGCCACCTTCGCGGTGCCCCGTGAGTACCAGCAGAAGGTCCTCACCATCGGCATCGTGCTGGCGCTGGTCATGCGCGGTGCCTTCATCGCGGTCGGTGCCGCGGCGATCAACGCCTACAGTTGGGTGTTCTACCTGTTCGGCTTCTTCCTCATCTACACGGCGGTCAAGCTCATCCGCGACCACGGCGAGGACCCGCAGGCCATCTCGGAGAACCGGATGGTCAAGCTGGCCCGGAAGTTCCTGCCGGTGCACGACGAGTACGACGGCGACCGCCTCGTCACCCGCATCGACGGCAAGAAGCTCGTCACGCCGATGCTGCTCGCGCTCGTCGCGATCGGCTTCACCGACATCCTCTTCGCGCTCGACTCGATCCCCGCGATCTACGGTCTGACCAACGAGCCGTACCTGGTGTTCACCGCGAACGCCTTCGCGCTGATGGGCCTGCGCCAGCTGTTCTTCCTCATCGGCGGTCTGCTCGAGCGGTTGGTCTACCTGTCCTACGGACTGTCGATCATCCTCGCGTTCATCGGCGTGAAGCTGGTGCTCCACGCCCTGCACGAGAACACGCTCGGCTGGATCAACGGCGGCGAGCACGTCGCCGTCCCGGAGATCTCCACCGGCGTGTCCCTGATCGTGATCGTCGGAGTGCTGGCCGTGACGACGGTGGCCAGCCTGCTCAAGACGCGCGGCGAGAAGGAATCCGTCAGGAGTTGAACACGCCCATCACCGGGTTCCACCCGGTGATGCGCACGGCATCGACGAGGTCGCGCTGCGCGAACGGGTCCTGGGCCATCAGTTCGCGCGCCGCGGCCTCGTCGGCCACATCGACGAGGATGAGCGCACCCGAACCGTCGGTCCACGGGCCGGTCGCCCGCACGATGCCCTGTTCGACGAGATCGCCGAGCCATGCTCGGTGCTTCGGGCGGTGCTCGTCGCGCGCCGAGGCGGTCGCATCCGAATAGGTGTACTCGACGGCGAACAGGGCCATGCGGGCCTCGCTTTCGTGGTCTCGATCAGAGGGTGAGGAGCATCCGGGTGTTCCCGAGCGTGTTCGGTTTCACGTAGCTCAGGTCCAGGAACTCCGCGACGCCCGTATCGTACGACCGGCACATCTCCGCATAGACCTCGGCCGTCACCGGAGTCCCCTGGATCTCCGCGAAACCGTGCCGCGCAAAGAACTCCACCTCGAAGGTGAGCACGAACAGTCGTTCCAGCTCGAGCTCGCGGGCGACCTCGATGAGGCGCGCGACGATCAGGTGACCTGCACCGTGGCCCTTGACGGACGGGTCGACGGCCACGGTGCGTACCTCGCCGAGATCCGACCACAGCACGTGCAGGGCCCCGCACCCGACGACCCGACCCCCGAGTTCGGCCACCCAGAACTCCTGGACGGCCTCGTACAGGGTCACCAGATTCTTCTCGAGCAGGATCTTGCCCGCATAGATGTCGATGAGCCGCTTGATCTCGGGCACGTCGGAGGTTCGGGCGCGCCGTACGACCATTCGATCGTTCGAGTCGTGGTTCGTCGGCGGTGTCGTCATGCGGTGAACAGTAGCGCGTGCGGCTACCGATATTGTGGGGCACATGAGCACGCCCCGCCAGCATGTCACCGCGTCGGGCGGGAGCGGCGCCGCACCGGGACCGCACGCCGGGAGCCCGCACGATCCGGTGCCGTTGTGGAACATCGCCAACATCCTGACGGTGGGCCGGATCGCGTTGGTACCGGTCTTCCTGGTGCTGCTCTTCGTCGGCGACGGGCACGACACCGGGTGGAGGCTCGCGGCGACCGGAGTCTTCGCGATCGCCGCCATCACCGACCGGATCGACGGTCAACTCGCACGAAAGCACGGTCTCGTCACCGATTTCGGCAAACTCGCCGATCCCATCGCCGACAAGGCCCTCATCGGTGCCGCGCTCGTCGGGCTGTCGCTGCTCGGTGACCTGTCGTGGTGGGTCACCGGGATCATCGCGGCTCGGGAGCTGGGGATCACCGCCCTGCGGTTCGCCGTGCTCCGGCACGCCGTGATCCCGGCGAGTCGCGGCGGCAAGCTCAAGACCCTGGTGCAGACGCTCGCCATCGGTGTCTACCTGCTGCCACTGCCCGAATCGGTAGAACCGGTGGCGATCGGCCTGATGATCCTGGCGGTCGCACTGACGGTGGTGACGGGACTCGACTACGTGGTCCAGGCGATCCGGCTGCGTACCGGGGTGCGCCGGAGCGAGAGCGAGACCGCCCGTGCGGAGGACGTCCCGGGGGAGGGCGCCGCTGCCCGGGACACGCCGGGCGACGGCCGCACGGTGGGCGAGGACGCCCGGTAACCACGGGGCGGAACGTGCGGGAGCCGGCTCGGTGCGGTCGACACCGCTGTGTCGGGACTACTCGGACGTCTGCAACCGCCGTAGGCGTTGTAATGTCTGGACACCGCGGTATCGAGGTCCGATCGATCTGCGGGAACCTCGCAGCGTCGTCGTGCGTTGACGAGGTGTCGGCACGACGGACGAAGGAGGATGGGATGGCGCTGTTGTTGCGTGAGGCACTCGGTGACAGCCTTCGGCGCACCCGTGTTTCGCAGAGCCGCACCCTGCGCGAAGTCTCCAGCAGCGCCCGGGTCAGTCTCGGCTATCTCTCGGAGATCGAGCGCGGCAGGAAGGAAGCCTCGAGCGAACTGCTCGCGGCCATCTGCGATGCACTGGAGGTCCCGCTGTCCGACGTGCTGTTCGACGTGAGCGGTCTGCTGGCGGACGGCCTCGACCGTCGCACGGACATGGAGACCACCGCAGCCGACACGGCACCGGCCGAGCGGTCCGACGACGGCGCCACCGCCGAGCCCGGGTTGCTCGCGCAGGAGCCGCGCATGGTGATCCCTGCACCCGCCGCACAGGCGCTGGCAGCCGCCTAACATGGATCACGAACCGTGCCGGCCTCGCCGGATACGGTCGTAAGCGACATCGACCGGGGCGTGGTGCGTGCACGGACCCGGCCGGGGCAGGTGGGTCGTCGGGGGTAGCAGCGGACCGGCGATCTTCGAACCGGGGCGCGAGGGCCGCGTACCGGGTCGCGTTCGGCGCGGCGTACCAGATGGAGGCAGGATCACACCCATGGCTAATCCTTTCGTCAAGGGCTGGAAGTACCTGATGGCGCTTTTCAACTCGAAGATCGATGAGAAGGCCGATCCGAAGGTCCAGATTCAGCAGGCGATCGAGGACGCGCAGCGTCAGCATCAGGCACTCTCGCAGCAGGCGGCCTCCGTCATCGGTAACCAGCGTCAGCTCGAGATGAAGCTCAACCGTCAGCTGGACGAGGTCGAGAAGCTCAACGCGAGTGCCCGCCAGGCCGTCATGATGGCCGACCAGGCCACGGCGGCGGGCGACACCGAGAAGGCGATCCAGTACACGAACGCGGCCGAGGCCTTCGCGGCACAGCTCGTCACCGCCGAGCAGTCCGTCGAGGACCTCAAGGTGCTGCACGACCAGTCGCTCCAGGCCGCCGCGCAGGCCAAGAAGGCCGTCGAGCAGAACGCCATGGCGCTGCAGCAGAAGGTCGCCGAGCGCACGAAGCTGCTCAGCCAGCTCGAGCAGGCCAAGATGCAGGAGCGCGTCAGCGAGTCGCTGCGTTCGATGGATTCGACCCTCGCAGCGCCGGGCACCACTCCGAGTCTGGACGCCGTCCGCGAGAAGATCGAGCGTCGCTACGCCAACGCTCTCGGTTCGGCCGAGCTCGCCCAGAACTCGGTCCAGGGCCGCATGCTCGAGGTGCAGCAGGCCACCGTCCAGATGGCCGGCCACAGCCGACTCGAGCAGATCCGGGCGTCGATGAAGGGCGAGGCGCTTCCGGGCACTCCCGCCAACCCCGCCGTCGACACGCGCAAAGAGCCCCCGAACGCCGCCGGTACCACGGGCCGGTGATCCGCACGCCTCGGAACTGATCCACCGTGAACGCCTCCGGAGACGACCGGACCGGGAACATCCCCGGTTCGGTCGTCTCTGCGTTCCGTGACGCCACCGACAACGCGATGGAGGCCGCGCGCCGCTGGCGCGATCCCGCCGCCCGCTTGCGGCGTAAGAAACGTCGCGCGCGTCGGCGTGCCAGTTTCTTCGGCGCCGGCTCGGGCACCACGGCGATCGGCACCGCCACCCTGGCCGTCGCGTCGGCCCCCGAATGGACGCTCGTCGCGGCCGGGGGAGCGACGGCGGCTCTCGCAGTGCCCGCCGTCCTCGCCGTCCGTACGTTCCGTCGCCTCGATGCGGTGCCGCTGCCCCCACCGCCGCCGCGCCGCCGGTCGCTGCCACCGGCCGGTTCGGTCGCCCGCGCCCCGATGGAACGCCTCGCGGCGAACGAGGAGAGCCTGCGGCGCCTGCTCGGTGTGCTCGTGCGGTCGAACTCCGTGGCCCCCGACGACCTCACCGAGATCGACGACGCGGCCCGCGCAGCCGCATCCGCACTCGATGCCGTCGTCGAGGACGTCGTTGCCCTCGAATCCGCTGCGCAGGGCAGTGCAGCCGCCAAGACCCATCTGTCCGCTGCCATCGTCGACGCGGGCGAGCGTCTCGGGACGGGTGTCGACCAGTTCGAGGAACTCGTCGCCGCTGCAGCACGCCTCGCCGCGACCGCCGAGGGCAACCGGTCGCTGGCGATGCTCGACCAGCGACGCGCCGAACTGATCGCCACGTCCGACAAACTCGAGAGCTGGGCGCAGTCCTGGCGCGAGTTGGGGCAGATCGAGCAGCGTTACCGCCCCTGAGGGGTGGAACACCTCCGTCATCGACACCGCGAGCCGAACACGTCGGTCGTAGACACCTCTCAGTCGTCGACACCGCGAGCGGCGAGGGCCTCGCCCATCGCCTCCGCGGTGCGCAGGGCTCCCACCACCACCGGAACCACCAGCGCCCGCAACGAGAATCCGAGACCGCGCGCCTTGCGTGCCTCGGTCACGCGGGTGACCACGGTGCCGATCAGCGGGATCGCGCGGACGGTCATCACCAGCACGAGTCCCACCCGGTCGGGATCCACCCCGACGCGCGCGAGGGGACGGGCCGCCCGCACGATCGCGTCGAGCATGTCGGTGGTCCGCGTCGTGAGGGTCACCAGGGCGGCCAGGGCGACCGCCACGAGCAGCGACCCGCAGATCACCACCGCCCGTTCCCACCCCGCCACAAGGACCTGGAACGCTGCGATGATCGCCAGCATCCACACCAGCGGGCGCAGCTGCACAGCCGCCAGACGCGGAGGTATGCGCGCGGCCGCGTACGCGAGCACGGCCAGGGCCAGGGCGGGAAGCACCTGCCAGGGCTGTCGGATCCACAGGGTCAGCGCGAGGATCAGTGCTGCGACCCCGAGCAGCTTCGCTCCCGCCGGAAGCCGGTGCAGGACGGAGTGCCCGGGATGGTAGAGGCCGAAGGTGTTCACCCGATCAGATTCCGGTAGAACGCGAGCGCGGACGCCGGTTCGTCGTCGGCGACGATCCGCCCCGAGTCGACCACAAGCACACGATCGAAGTCCGCGAGGAGTTCGAGATTGTGGGTCACCGCGATCACCTGCTGCGGCAGGCTCGCGAAGGTGCGCGCGATGAGCTTCGTGTTGCGCAGGTCGAGCAGGGTCGTCGGTTCGTCCGCGACGAGCACCGCCGGGTCGGTCACCATGATCGCGGCGAGCGCGAGCAACTGCTTCTGGCCGCCCGAGAGCAGGTGGCTGGGGTGGTCGTGGTGCCCCGCGAGCCCGAAATCGGCGAGGACCTGCCGTACCCGGGCCTCGCGTTCCTCCTTGCCGAGTCCGCTGCGTCGCAGCGAGAAGGCGACGTCCTCGGCGACCGTCGGCATGACGATCTGATGGTCCGGGTCGGTGAAGACGAATCCGACCTTCTTGCGGATCTCCCGGCCCTTGCGCGCCGTGTCGAGGCCGTCGACGGTCACCGAGCCGGACGACGGGACGAGTAGGCCGTTGATCATGCGCGCCATCGTCGACTTGCCGCTGCCGTTCGCGCCGACGATGCCGACGCGTCGTTCGGTGAGGACCACGTCGACCCCGTCGAGGACGGTGCGGTCGCCGTAGGCGTGCCGCACCTCCCGGAATCGGATCTCGCTCATCGACGGTCGGGCGGCGTCAGTGCGCAGGATCCGCAGCGGGGCGGTGCGCGATGCGCGGTGCCGCCAGTGCGGGATAGGCGCGGTGCACCTGGGCGGCGACCGCTGCGGCGACGACCGCCTTGGCCAGATCGCCCGGCAGGAAGGTGACGTTGGCCGCGGCGGCGGCCCACACCGTGAGATCCGTGCGCAGGACCATGCCCGCGATACCGAAGGCGTAGAGGACGACGATGCCACCGAGGACGTTGACGGCCACACCGGGCAACGTGCGGTATCGCGGCAGCATCTTCATGCTCAGCCAGCCGATCACGGCGACGGCAGGGATCCAGCCGATGAGGAAGCCCACCGTGGGACCGGCCAGCGAGGTGAGGGTCGTGCGCCCGCCGGCGAGTACGGGCAGCGCCAGTCCCAGCACGATCACGGTGAGCACCGACAGGACACCCTTGCGTGCGCCGAGCAGTGCACCCGCGAGCATCACGCCCAGGGTCTGCAGCGTGATGGGCACGCCGGACGATCCGATGCTGATCTGACCGGGCAGTCCCAGGGCGATGATCAGGGCGGCGAAGACGGCGATCTGCGCGAGGTCGCGCGCGGGGATACGGCGGGACGAGGACACGATTACTCAGCCTTCTGGTATGGACGGCGAACCCGTAGAGCCTAAGCCGTACCGGCGTGCCGCGGGTCACCGACCCGTCTCCGGGTGCCCGTGGGCTACACCGGGGTGCGCCTCCGGGTGTCCCCTGATCTTTCCCTGATATCTGTGCTGACCTGCTGTTTTTCGTCGCTCGAGCTGTCAGGATCGAGGCGTACCGAGCAAACGGAGTCCGACTCGGAAGAGGTCGGCATCGAGGGTGGGAGTACCCAATGTTCTGGAAGATCGTAGGAATCGTCGCGGTGGTGTGGGTCGGTCTCGCCGTCCTCGGCGCCCTGCTCGACAACCTGTTCGGCTTTCTCGTACTCGGCGCCGTGATCTTCGGCGGATACCTGCTGTACAAGGCAGTATCGGGAGGTGACAAGCACGACCTGACACGTCTGTAGGACGAAGGGGGCAGCTGTGGAGGCGGTACCGGAGGACTGGCAGAACGCACTCGTGATCGCCGCGCACCCCGACGACATCGAATACGGTGCCGCCGCGGCCGTGGCCAGATGGACCCGGCAGGGCAAGCAGGTGCGCTACGTCCTCGCGACGAGCGGGGAGGCCGGGATCGCCGGGCTCGACCCGAAGGAGTGCGGCCCCCTGCGGGAGGCGGAGGAACGCGAATCCGCGCGGATCGTCGGCGTGGACTCGGTGGAGTTCCTCGGCCACCGCGACGGGCACATCGTCGCCGGTCTCGACCTGCGACGCGACATCGCGGCGAGCATCCGCAGACACCGACCCGACATGGTGGTGACCGGGAACTTCGGGCTCACCTGGTTCCCCGGCATCCTCAACAGCGCGGACCACCGTGCGGTCGGGCTGGCCGTGCTCGATGCCGTGGCCGACGCGGCCAACGAGTGGATCTTCCCGGAACTCGCGGAGGCCGGCCTCGAAGCCTGGCCCGGGGTGCGGTGGGTGGCGGTCAACACGACGTCTCCGACCCACGGGGTGGACGTCACCGACACGGTCGAGGTGGCGGTCGAATCGCTCTCGGCGCACCGCCGCTATCTCGAGGCCCTCGACGACAGGAGCGCCGAGGAGCAGGCCCGCGAGCAGGTGGAGCGATCGTCCGCACCGCTACCGGGCTTTCCGGCCGCTCGGGCCGCCGGATTCGAGCTGTACACCTTCGCGGGATAGGGGACGTCCCACGACGGTGCAGTGACATCTCTCCCGCGTGCACGGGATGTGGCAGGCTGTGCGCGTGCGAGTGGCGGTGGTGGCCGGGCCCGATGCGGGTCATGCGATTCCGGCGATCGCGTTGTCGCTGCGGCTCGCGGATGCCGGGCACGACGCGGTCGTCCTCACGGGCGAACGATGGCTCGGTCTCGAGCTGCCCGGTGTGACGTTCGCGGAGTTGAAGGGGCTCGCGCCCCGGCTCGGGGACGACGACGGCGACGCGGGGGCGAAGATCCACGCCCGTGCCGCCCACATCGCGAGCGAGATGCTCCCGGATCTCGGAGCCCTGCTGCCCGATCTCGTGGTGGCGGACGTGCTCACCGCCGGCGGAGGGATGGCCGCCGAGCGACTGGGGATCCCGTGGGTCGAGCTCTCGCCGCATCCGTTGTACCTGCCGTCGCGCGGGCTTCCGCCGATCGGCAGCGGTCTCGATGTGGGCACGGGTGTGCGGGGCCGGTTGAGGGACGCCGCGTTGCGTGCGATGACCGCGAGATCGCTGCGGCAGGGGGAGCGCGAGCGTTCTGCCGCACGCGTCGGGATCGGTCTGCCGGCGCGCGATCCCGGGCCCCGGGCCCGGCTGATCGCCACCCTGCCGGCACTCGAGGTGCCCCGTCCCGACTGGCCCGGGCACGCGCACGTCGTCGGTCCGCTGCTGTGGGAACCCACCGCGGAGATCCTCGATCCGCCGCCGGGTGACGGACCTGTCGTGATGGTCGCGCCGTCGACCGCGGTCACCGGCGTGACCGGGATGGTCGAGACGGTCTGCGACGCACTCGACGGGGCCGGGATGCGGGTCGCCGCGACAATGCTCGACCCCCCGCAGCAGTCGCTCCCGAGCTGGGCCGTCTCGGGTCGCGGCAGGCAGGACGTCCTGCTCCGGCAGGCCGATGTCGTCGTGTGCGGGGGTGGGCACGGGATGCTCGCCAAGACGCTGAGTGCGGGGGTTCCGGCGGTGATCGTGCCCGGGGGTGGCGACCAGTGGGAGCTGGCGAACCGCGCCGCACGGCAGGGGAGTGCGGTGGTGGTGCGTCCGCTCGACGCGGCTGCGGTCCGCTCCGCGATCGACACCGTGCTGTCGTCGCCGGACTTCGCCGCCGCGGCTCGTGCGGCCGCGGACGGTGCCGGCGACGTGGAGGATCCGGTCGCGGTGTGCGAGGCCGCGGCGGACTGACTGTCGCGGCGCACCGCGCGCGACTACCGTGGTCGGGGTGCGGTTGACGGAGTTCTACGAGGTGGTCCGGGACGAGTTCGGACAGATGCACGGCGATGCCCTGCTGCGCGATCACGTGCTGCTCTCGCTCGGTGGACGGACGGCGGCCGAGGCGATCGAGGCGGGACAGGAGCCCCGGGAGGTGTGGCGCGCGCTCTGCGACGAGTTCGACGTCCCGCCCGTGCGGCGGTAGCCGCGGAGCCGGTCGGGGCTGTTCCCGACCGGAATCGGTGCAGGAGTAGATGCCGGAATCGATTTTCTGTCCGACCGGGATGCGACCATTCCTGGCGTACACGAAGCGACCGGATTTCGAACACGTGTTCGGCTATGCTGGGAGCGCCGGGTGGGTTGTCCACAGGTGGTGATTCCATCCACAGATACGGCGTTTCCGCGGTCGCGACAGCGAACTTGTCGGTGCCGGGTTCTAACGTCGTCGACAACAAGGACGAGATTCTATTAAGGGGACCAAGATGGCAGCACAGGCTCACGACCGCGAGAAGGCGCTCGAGCTCGCCCTCGCGCAGATCGACAAGAGCTTCGGTAAGGGCTCGGTGATGCGCCTGGGCGAGGACGTCCGTCCGCCCATCGCAGTCATTCCCACCGGGTCGATCGCACTCGACGTGGCTCTCGGTATCGGCGGCCTGCCGCGCGGGCGCGTCATCGAGATCTACGGCCCGGAATCCTCGGGTAAGACGACGGTAGCCCTCCACGCGGTCGCCAACGCGCAGGCCGCCGGCGGCATCGCGGCGTTCATCGACGCCGAGCACGCCCTCGATCCGGACTACGCGCGCAAGCTCGGTGTCGACACCGACGCCCTGCTCGTGTCCCAGCCCGATACCGGTGAGCAGGCCCTCGAGATCGCCGACATGCTCATCCGCTCGGGTGCGCTCGACATCATTGTCATCGACTCGGTCGCGGCGCTCGTGCCCCGCGCCGAGATCGAGGGCGAGATGGGCGACAGCCACGTCGGTCTCCAGGCCCGCCTGATGAGCCAGGCACTGCGCAAGATGACCGGTGCGCTCAACAACTCCGGCACCACCGCGATCTTCATCAACCAGCTGCGCGAGAAGATCGGCGTGATGTTCGGCTCGCCCGAGACCACCACGGGCGGTAAGGCGCTGAAGTTCTACGCCTCCGTGCGTCTGGACGTGCGCCGGATCGAGACGCTCAAGGACGGCGGCGACGCAGTGGGCAACCGCACCCGCGTGAAGGTCGTCAAGAACAAGGTCTCGCCTCCGTTCAAGCAGGCCGAGTTCGACATCCTGTACGGCCAGGGCATCTCGAAGGAGGGCTCGCTCATCGACATGGGTGTCGATCAGGGCTTCATCCGTAAGTCCGGCTCCTGGTACACCTACGAGGGCGACCAGCTGGGGCAGGGCAAGGAGAACGCCCGCAAGTTCCTGCTCGAGAACACCGATGTGCGTGACGAGATCGAGAAGAAGATCAAGGAGAAGCTCGGCATCGGTGCCGTTCTCACCGATCCGAGTGATGTCGAGGAGCCGGTCGACTTCTAGTCACCGCCCAGACCGCACGGGGGCACGGACGCACGTCGTCCGTGCCCCCGTGGCGTATCCGCACCAGGCCGCGCTGTCGGTGGGTCCGGCTACTGTGCGCGTCATGGACGACCCCGAGGAACGACGGCCCGACGCACAGCGCGAACGACGCGGACGGCGGCGCTCGGCTCGCACCGAGCAGGAACTGCCCGGCGGCGGCACCGAAGCGCAGGCCAAGGACGTCTGTCTCCGTCTGCTGACCGATCGTGCACGCAGCCGGTCCGAGCTCGCGACGAAGCTCGAGCAGAAGGGGTTCGCGTCCGACGTCGCCGAACGTGCCCTCGACCGTCTCACCGAGGTCGGGTTGATCGACGACGCGGATTTCGCCGACCAGTGGGCACGTTCACGGCATCTGCACGCGGGGAAGGGTAAGCGCGCGATCGCACTCGAACTGCGCCGCAAGGGAATCGACGCCGACGACGCGGCGGCTGCCCTCGAACAGATCGACACCGCCGACGAACGGGAACGGGCGGTCGAACTGGTCCGCAAGAAGCTCCGCACCCAGCCGCCGCTGCCCACCGAAGGGGATCGGCGCGAGATCGCGGCCGAACGCGACAAGTTGGTGCGGCGGCTGGTCGGGATGCTGGCCCGGCGCGGCTACGCGCAGGGGATGGCGTTCGATGTCGTGCGGGAGGAACTCGCGACGTTCGGTGCCGACGCGAGCGACCTCCCGCACGACTGAGCCCGACTGCGAAACGCCTGGGCTCGACTGCGAACTTCGCAACCACAGTGCTGCTGTTACTTGCGGCCCTCGCCGCTCAGGTCCAGGCCTGGCACCGACATCGTGGGCATCGTCTGAGGCTCTTCGGCCGGCACGGCACCCTTCTTCCGCTTCCCGGATCGCAGGCGCTTCTCGAGCCAGATCGCGAACTGTGTCAGCGCACTGTTGAGGATGATCATGATCGCCGCGACCACCAGCAGCGACGGCAGGTAGTTCTGGAAGAACGCGCCGAGCTGCTGGCCGGAACGCACCACTTCGACATAGCCGATGAGGTAGCCGAGCGCGGAGTCCTTGAGCGCGATCACCATCTGCGACACGATCGCCGGGAGCATGACCGTCACGGCCTGCGGCAGCAGGATCAGCCGCATGAGCTGGTTCTTCCGCATGCCGATCGCGTAGGCGGCCTCGCTCTGACCACGCGGAAGCGACCGGATGCCCGCGCGCACGATCTCGGCGATGACCGAGCCGTTGTACAGGGTCAGGCCGGTGATGACGGCCGCGAGCGCGAGATATCCGGATTTGAAGACGCGGTACTCGGCGAACACCTGGTAGGCGAAGATCATCAGGATCAGCACCGGGACGGCGCGGAACAACTCGACGATCGCGCCGGCGATCCAGCGGACCCACCGGTGGTCGGACAGACGCGCGATACCCAGGACCGTGCCGAGCACGAGTGCCAGCACGATCGACGCGACGGCCGCGATGATCGTGCCGCGGATACCGGGCAGCAGATAGGTCGTCCAGCTGGACGATTCGACGAACGGCTCCCACTTGGCGGCCGTCAGCTGCCCGTTGGCGTCGAGCGCGCGGTAGACGATCCAGCCGACGAGGACGAGGAGCGCGACCACGACCACCGACAGGATCCGGTAGAGCGCCTTGGCGCGGGGCCCGGGTGCGTCGTAGAGAACGGTTCCGTGTGCACTCATCGGGCGACCTCGTATCGCTTGCTGAGCCGGCCGAAGAGCAGGCCGGTGGGAAGGGTGAGGATGACGAACCCGAGCGCGAAGATGCCACCGACGACGAAGATGGCCGCTTCGTTCTCGATCATCGTCTTCATCAGCAGCGAGGCCTCGGACACGCCGATGACGGAGGCGATCGTCGAGTTCTTGGTCAACGCGATGAGCACCGAACCGAGCGGGGCGATGACCGCGCGGAACGCCTGGGGGAGGACGATCAGGCGCAGATTCTGGCTGAAGGTCAGACCCAGCGAGCGGCCGGCCTCCGACTGTCCGAGCGAGACCGTGTTGATGCCCGAGCGGAGCGACTCGCACACGAAGGCCGCCGTGTAGACGCTCAGGCCGAGCACGGCGAGCCGGAAGTTGTTGTCCACCAGGAAGGTCGGCGACGACTCGGAGGCCAGCTTGATGCCGAGCGTCTGGGACAGACCGAACAGGCAGAAGATGATGATCAGGGTCAGCGGGGTGTTACGGAAGATCGTCACGTAGGCGGCGCCGACGGCACGCGCCACCGGGATGGGGGACACGCGCATCGCGGCGAGGATCGTTCCGAGGATCAGTGCACCGATCGCCGAGATGACGGTCAACTGGATCGTGGTCCAGAACGCGTCGAGTAGCTGGCTGCTGTACTTGCTCAACAGATCCACAGGTCACTCCGGGATCGAGGGGACGGGTGGGAGTCCGGAACGGTCCGGCCGGTCCGTGGGATCACGGACCGGCCGCACCGGCGGACGTGACGGGTGGTACCCGTACTCGGTGACGATCGACACTCAGTAGCGATCGACGCTCGGCTGCTCCGGGAGCTCGTAGCCCGAGGCGCCGACCGTCTCCTGGAACGCGGCCTCCCACGCACCGCTGGCGATCATCTCCTCGATCGCGTCGTTGATCGCATTGCGCGACTCGTCGTCGCCCTTGGCGAGACCGATGCCGTAGCGCTCGGTGGTGAACGGCTCACCGACGACCTTGAAGTCGCCCGGGCTCTGCGCGGCGTAGCCGGCGAGGATGATGTCGTCGGTGGTCACCGCGTCGACCGCGCCGTTGCGCAGCGCCTCGACACACAGCGAGTAGGTGTCGAACTCCTGGAGCTGGACGTCCTGCGCGTAGTTGTCCTTCACGTTCTGGGCCGGGGTCGAACCCGCCACCGAGCACAGGCGCTTGCCGCCGTTGAGCGAGTCGGGTCCGGTGATCTCGGTATCGTCCGCGCGCACGAGGAGCGACTGGCCCGCGATGAAGTACGGGCCGGCGAAGTCCACCTTTTCCTTGCGGGAATCGGTGATCGAGTAGGTCGCGACGATGTAGTCGACCTCACCGTTCTGGATGAGGGTCTCGCGCTGTGCGGACGGAGCTTCCTTGAACTCGATGTTCTCCTCGGACACACCGAGCTGACCGGCGACATACTTGGCGACCTCGACGTCGAACCCGCTGAACGAACCGTCCGGGTTGCGCAGGCCCAGGCCCGGCTGGTCGAACTTGATACCGACCGTCAGGGTGCCGTTCTCCGCGGACTGCGAGACACTGCGCGTCTCGTCGCCACCGCACGCCGTGGCGACCACTGCCACGGCGACGGCGCCGATGCCCAGGCGGATGGAGCGGGACAATTTCATCGAATACCTCCGGTGCGGTTCGGAACTACGTCCGACGGACCGGGCGGCCCGTCGGATGCGGGAATCAGGTCAGTGACTGAGGATCTTGCCGAGGAAGTCCTTGGCGCGATCGGATTTCGGTGCGGTGAAGAAGGTCTCGGGATCGGTGTCCTCGACGATGCGACCGTCGGCCATGAACAGAACGCGGTCGCCGGCCTTGCGGGCGAATCCCATCTCGTGGGTGACCACGACCATCGTCATGCCCTCTTTCGCGAGGGAGGTCATCACGTCGAGGACCTCCTGGACCATCTCGGGGTCGAGGGCGGAGGTGGGCTCGTCGAACAGCATGACCTTGGGGTTCATCGCGAGCGCGCGTGCGATCGCCACGCGCTGCTGCTGGCCGCCCGACAGCTGCGCCGGGTACTTGTCGGCCTGATTGGCGATCCCGACCCGGTCGAGCAGCTGCATCGCCGACTCGCGGACCTTGTCCTTCTTGATCCTGCGCACCTTGAGGGGGCCGAGCATGACGTTCTCGAGGATCGTCTTGTGGGCGAAGAGGTTGAACGACTGGAACACCATGCCGACGTCCGAACGAAGGCGGGCGAGTGCCTTGCCCTCCTCCGGCAGCAGGGTGCCGTCCACGTGGATCTCTCCCGAATCGATCGGTTCGAGCCGGTTGATGGTGCGGCAGAGGGTCGATTTACCCGAACCCGACGGGCCGACGACGATGACGACCTGTCCTCGCGGAATCTCGAGGTTGATGTCCTGCAGTACGTGCAGGGATCCGAAATGCTTGTTCACCCCGTTCATGGAGATCATGGACGAGCTGGTGTCCGACTTCTCGGACGGACGATCCGTTCCGGCTGCCGCTGATGTCATATCTGCAGACCCTATGCCGTCCGACGCCCGAGACTTCGCATTTCGGGACACCTTCGGTGCACGCGTCACGGGATTTTTACTGCACGAGCAGTAACGGATACCTCGACGGGGCCCGCGCGGTCGGCGCGAGGAAAGGGGACCCGCCGAGGTGAGATACCCTGAGACGTGTCACTGATCGACGAAGAAGCCCCCCGTACCGGTGCCCGGACCTACGAGGTCCGCACCTACGGCTGCCAGATGAACGTACACGACTCCGAGCGTCTGTCGGGGTTGTTGGAGGACGCCGGCTTCACCAAGGCCGCGCCCGGCGCGTCACCCGATCTGGTGGTCTTCAACACCTGCGCGGTGCGGGAGAACGCCGACAACAAGCTGTACGGCAATCTGAGTCATCTGCGTCCGGTCAAGGACGACAACCCCGGCATGCAGATCGCCGTCGGAGGCTGCCTCGCCCAGAAGGACCGCGACACGGTCGTGAAGAAGGCGCCCTGGGTCGACGTGGTCTTCGGCACGCACAACATCGGCAATCTCCCCGCACTGCTCGAACGCGCGCGGCACAACCGCCGTGCCGAGGTCGAGATCCTCGACGCCCTCGAGGCGTTCCCCTCGACGCTGCCCGCCAAGCGCGAGTCGTCGTACGCCGGATGGGTGTCGATCTCCGTCGGCTGCAACAACACGTGCACCTTCTGCATCGTGCCGTCGCTGCGCGGCAAGGAGGTCGACCGGCGCCCGGGCGACATCCTCGCCGAGGTGCAGGCGCTCGTCGACGAGGGCGTGCTCGAGGTGACACTGCTCGGCCAGAACGTCAACTCCTACGGTCGGTCCTTCGCCGATCCGGAGCAGCCCCGCGACCGGGGCGCCTTCGCGTCGCTGCTGCGCGCGTGCGGCGACATCGAGGGCCTCGAGCGGGTGCGCTTCACGTCCCCGCATCCGGCGGAGTTCACCGACGACGTCATCGACGCGATGGCGCAGACCCCCAACGTGTGCCCGCAACTGCACATGCCGCTGCAGTCCGGCAGCGACCGGATCCTGCGTGCCATGCGCCGCTCGTACCGCAAGGAACGCTTCCTGGGCATCATCGAGCGGGTCCGGGCCGCGATGCCGCACGCCGCGATCACCACCGACATCATCGTCGGCTTCCCCGGTGAGACCGAGGAGGACTTCCAGCAGACCCTCGAGGTCGTCGAGACGGCGCGTTTCACCAGCGCGTTCACCTTCCAGTACTCGAAGCGTCCCGGCACGCCCGCAGCAGACATGGAGGGTCAGGTCCCCAAGGCCGTGGTGCAGGAGCGCTACAACCGTCTGATCGCGCTGCAGGAACGCATCACCCTCGAGGAGAACCGCAAGCTCGTCGGCACCGAGGTCGAACTGCTCGTCGCGGCGGGGGAGGGCCGCAAGAACGCCGAGACCGCCCGGATGAGCGGGCGTGCCCGCGACGGCCGCCTCGTCCACTTCCGTCCCGAGGGCGCGATCGACACCGCGGTGCGTCCCGGCGACGTCATCACGATCGTCGTCAGCGACGCCGCGCCGCACCACCTCGTCGCGGACACCCCGATCCTCACGCACCGCCGTACACGTGCGGGCGACCACTTCGAACAGGGCCGGCTGCCCAAGACACCGCCGATCGGTGTCGGACTCGGACTGCCGAGCATCGGCGTCCCCGACCCGCTGCCGCCTCAGATGGGATGCAACGCATGACCACCGACAAGCCGCACGATCACCACGCGACGGGTGACGTACGCGCCGAACTCGAAGCCGCCGAACGGAAGGTGGCGAGCGACATCGACCCGGGCGCCCGGGCGATGTTCGTCGCGATCGCCGTCCTGATCCTGCTGGCGACCTTCAGCCTGCCCCACGCCGGATCCGCCAACGGGTGGGAGGTGCTGTCCTTCGCCCCGGACGCGACCACCGAGGAGATCGGTCTGCCGTCGCGGCTGTTCGTCGGCTTCGCAGTGGTCTTCGCCGGGCTGGGCTCGATTCTCGCGCTCGTCACCCGCAAGTGGGCGTTGGCGTGGGTGTCCCTGGCCGGCTCGGCGGTGACCATCGTCTTCGGCATGCTCGCGATCTGGTCGCGCCAGACCCTGCCCATCGAGTCGTCCGCCGCGGGACCGGGATTCGGTCTCGTGATCGGCTGGTTCGCCGTCATGGTGATCGTCTTCCACTGGGCCCGCGTGGTGTGGGCGCGGACCTCGGCCCAGCTCGAGGCCGAGGCCGAGTTGCGGAAGGTTGCAGCCCAGCACGAACGGCCCCGCCTGATGCGCGACGACCCCGAGGCCTGACGCCTCCGGCACGAACACGACGATCCCCCTCTCCCGGACCGGGAGAGGGGGATCGTCCGTCTCGGATGTCGCGGGGTCAGCGCTCGCCGACGGCACCTTCGGCCGCGTCGGCCCACTCGCGCCACTGCGCGGCCTGGGCGAGAGCCTTCTCGGCCTCCTTCGCCCGGCCGGCGGCGGTCGCCTTGGCGGCCTGTTCCTCGAACTGACGCACCCGCTCACGGAACTGGGCCGCACGCGCGAGGGCCTCGGGATCGGTGCGGCGCCACTCGGAATCCGCGGCCTCGCGCACCTTCTTCTCGATGGCCCGCAGACGGCCTTCGAGATCGTGCATGCGCTCGCGCGGCACCTTGCCGATCGCCTCCCACTGGTCCTGCAGCTCGCGCAGGCGCGCCCGGGCACCTTCGAGATCGGCCGACGGGTCGATCGAGGAGGCCACCTCGAGCAGGGCCTCCTTCGCGCGGGCATTCTCCTCGAACTCGGCGTCGCGCTCGGCGTTCGCGGCGTTGCGTGCGGCGAAGAAGACGTCCTGGGCGCCCTTGAACCGCTTCCACAGCTGGTCGTCGGCGTCCTTCGGTGCCCGTCCGGCCGCCTTCCACTCGGCGAGCAGGTCGCGGAAGGCTGCGGCGGTGGCACCCCAGTCGGTGGAGTTCTGCAGCTCCTCCGCCCGGGCGACGAGTTCTTCCTTGCGGCTCTTCGCCGCGGCGCGCTCGCGGTCGAGTTCGGCGAAGTGGGCTCCGCGACGCCGGTTGAACGCCTCGCGTGCCTTCGAATAGCGACGCCACAACACGTCGTCGACCTTCCGGTCGACCCCGCGGATGGTCTTCCACTCCTCGAGGATCTCGCGCAGCCGGTCGCCCGCGGCCTTCCACTGGGTGGATTCGGCGGCGATCGTCTCGGCCTCGGCCGCGAGGGCCTCCTTGCGGGCCGTGCTCTCGGCGCGCCGACGCTCCTTCTCCTGCTTGGCGAGAGCCGCGGCCTCCTCGGAGTGCTCGATGATCGCGGTGAGCCGGGCGGCGAGCGCATCGAGATCACCGATGACGGCGGCGGTCGGCAGCGACTCGGCCAGTGCCTCGGCGGCCGCGCGGGTCTTCTTCACGTCGGCGGTGCCGGAGGTCAACCGGGTCTCGAGGATCGCCACCTCGGTGGCGAGATCGTCGTAACGGCGTCCGAAGTGCGCGAGGCCCTCGGCGGCGTCGCCTGCCTGCCACGATCCGATGCACCGCTCGCCCTCGCTCGTGCGGACCCATGCGGTGCCGTCCTCGTCGACGCGTCCGAACCGACTCGGATCGCTCGCGGGCACCGCCGGGACGTGGGGGTGCGTCTGGGCCGCGACGGGATGCGGCTTCGGGGGTGCTGCGGTGGAACTGCCGTTCTCTCGGCCCGCGGGGCCGGGCGTCGCAGCATGGGCTCGGGGTGTGGCGGGACCGGGACGCGGGGTCCGCTCCTGCGTCGACTCGCCGGTTCGGTCCTGTGCGTTCGGGTCGCTCATCGATACCTCATCTCTGCCGCGCGGCACGGCTGCCTGGTCGCATGGGTCTACCGCCGGTCGATCCCGGGGCTCCGCGATCGTGTCCGCCCACTATTGAAACAGGTCGTGTCGATGCAGGGCGCCGGGTCCGGTGGACTACGGTTGCCGATGTGTTGACCGCCGCGGCGTTCGTGCCGTCCCCACCGCTGCTCGTCCCCGAGCTGACCGGTCTCGCCGCCTCCGAGACCGACGATCTGCGCGAGGCGGTTCTCGAGGTCGGTCGCAGCCTGTCCGGTGCCGCGGAATGGGTGGTCGTGGGAGCCGAGACGGCCGAGCAGACCGTTCACCCCACCGCGCGCGGGACCTTCCTCGGCTTCGGTGTCGACGTCACGGTCCAGCTCGGTCCCGAAGCCGCCGGCGAACCCGATCCCGCGCTCGCGTTGACCGCTCTGGTGGCCGGCTGGATCCGCGACCGCACGGCACCCGGCACCCGCGTGACGACCCACGTGGTGGCCGCCGACGCCGACGCCGCCCACTGCGCCGATCTCGGCCGCGACCTGCGTGCGGAGCTCGACCGCGACGATCGGCCGCGAGCGCTGCTCGTCGTCGCGGACGGAGCGACGACCCTCACGGCCAAGGCGCCCGGCGCCTACGATCCGCGTTCGGAGGAGGTCGAGGCGGCCCTGGCCGCGGCGCTCGGCGCCGGCGATCCGGAGGCGCTCGCGGCACTCGACCCCGAGCTGTGTTCGGACATCAAGCTGACCGGACGCGCCGCCTGGCACGTCCTGGCGGCCACCCTCGGCGCGCGCCCGCGTTCGGCGTCCGTCACCTACTCCGCCGCGCCCTACGGCGTGGGCTACCACGTGGGGATCTGGACACCGTGAGCGCAGGCAGCACCGGCCCCGCCGACACGCTCGTACCGATCGCGGTGGTGGGCCCCACCGCCACGGGCAAGTCCGATCTCGGACTGGACCTCGCCGAAGCGCTCGGCGGCGAAATCGTCAACATCGACGCGATGCAGCAGTACCGCGGGATGGACATCGGGACGGCCAAGCTGGCACCGGACGAGCGTCGCGGAATCCCGCACCATCAACTCGACGTCCTCGACGTCACCGAGACCGCGACGGTCGCCCGCTACCAGCAGGCCGCGATCGCCGACGTCGAGGCGATCCTCGGCCGTGGTCGCCTCCCGATCGTCGTCGGCGGATCGATGATGTACGTGCAGGCACTGCTCGACGAATGGCAGTTCCCGGCGACGGATCCGCAGGTCCGTGCCAAGTGGGAGGCGGTGCTCGAGACCGAGGGGCTCGCCGCGGTCCACCGGGCCCTGCAGAGCGCCGATCCCGCCGCCGCGGCGACGATCCTGCCCACCGACGGCCGCCGCATGGTCCGCGCGCTCGAGGTCGTCGAGCTGACCGGGCAACCGTTCGCGGCGTCGCAGCCGACGATCGGTGAGCCCCGCTGGGGCACCGTGATCCTGGGCGTCGACCGCGACACCGCCGAACTCGACGACCGCATCGCGCGGCGCACCGACCTGATGTTCGAACGCGGCCTCGTCGACGAGGTGCACGGACTCCTCGAAGTCGGCCTGCGCGAGGGCGTCACTGCACGTCGCGCGATCGGCTACGCACAGGTGCTCGCGTACATCGACGGGGAGTACGACCTCGACCACGCACGCGAGCGGACGTTCATCGGGACCCGGCGCTACGTGCGACGGCAACGCTCGTGGTTCCGCCGCGACCCGCGCATCCACTGGCTGGACGGCGCCGACCCCCACCTGCTCGACGTCGCGTTGCGGGCCGTCCGGGACGCACGCACATCACCGGCCTCACCAGCCCGATAAGGTAGCGCGCATGGAGTTCAGCAAAGGGCACGGAACCGAGAACGACTTCGTGATCCTTCAGGATCCCGACGCCCGCCTGGACCTCGACGCAGGCCGGATCGCCGCCCTGTGCGACCGGCGTCGCGGGCTCGGCGCCGACGGTGTGCTCCGCGTGGCCCGGGCCGGGGCATTGGTGTCGGCGGGCGTGCTCGGAGAACTGCCCGAGGGCACCGACGCCGACGACTGGTTCATGGACTACCGCAACGGCGACGGATCCATCGCCGAGATGTGCGGCAACGGTGTGCGGGTGTTCGCGCACTATCTGACCGCGCACGGGCTCGAGGACCGCCGCGAGTTCGTCGTCGGCAGCCGGGCGGGAGGCAAGCCCGTCACCGTGCACGAGACCGGACCGGTCCTCGGCGAGGTGACCGTGGACATGGGGACGGTGCGCACCCTCGGCGAGTCGGCGGCGACCATCGACGGGCGGGTCTATCCGGGCATCGGCATCGACGTCGGCAACCCGCACCTCGCGTGTGTGGACCCGCACCTGAACGACACGAGCCTTGCCGGTCTCGACCTCACCTCGCCCGGCTTCGACCCGGGCTTCTTCCCGCACGGGGTCAACATCGAGTTCCTGACCCCGATCGCGGCCGGGACGGTCCACATGCGCGTCCACGAACGCGGCGTGGGGGAGACCCGCTCGTGCGGAACCGGCACGGTGGCCGCGGCTGCTGCGGCCCTGCGCTTCGACGGCGCATCCGAGGGCGCGGTGCGGGTGCGGATCCCCGGCGGCTCGGTCGAGGTGCGCATCGAGGACGGTCGCGCCTGGTTGCGCGGGCCGTCTGTGCTGGTCGCGACGGGTGAACTCGACGACACCTGGTGGTCGGCGCCGATCTGATCGGCGCCGCTCGGCCCGGCCGGCGCGCACTCGGGTACCCCCCGCGCGGATGCGGCAGAAAAACTCGAATGCACCGATTCGGGCTTCGTGACACCATGGAGGTGTATGACGAACACACAGCGCATGCATCGCGCAACCACAGATGACAGCACTCCGACCGCGTACGACGCATCCGGAGGCTGGACCGCCGAGGATCCGTCCGTCGGCGAGATGCAACTCGAAGACCGTAGCGCGTTGCGGCGTGTGGCCGGTCTGTCCACCGAACTCGAGGACATCACCGAGGTCGAATACCGCCAGCTCCGACTCGAGCGTGTCGTGCTCGTCGGTGTCTGGACGGGCGGAACGGCCGCCCAGGCGGAAGCGAGCCTGGCCGAGCTGGCCGCGCTCGCCGAGACCGCGGGCTCCGAGGTCCTCGAAGGCCTGGTCCAGCGTCGCGACCGGCCCGATGCCTCCACCTACATCGGCTCCGGCAAGGCCGACGAACTCCGGGAGATCGTCCTGTCCACCGGCGCCGACACCGTGATCTGCGACGGCGAACTCACCCCCGCCCAGCTCACCGCGCTGGAGAAGGTCGTCAAGGTCAAGGTCATCGACCGGACCGCGCTGATCCTCGACATCTTCGCCCAGCACGCCACCTCGCGAGAGGGCAAGGCACAGGTCTCCCTCGCGCAAATGGAGTACATGCTCCCGCGTCTGCGCGGCTGGGGCGAATCGATGTCGCGGCAGGCCGGTGGCCGTGCCGGCAGCAACGGCGGTGTGGGCCTGCGCGGTCCCGGTGAGACGAAGATCGAGACCGACCGTCGCCGGATCCGTGAGCGGATGGCCAAGCTCCGTCGCGAGATCAAGGCGATGAAGGCCGCGCGCGACACCAAGCGCACCCGGCGTCTGCGCAACAAGATCCCGTCCGTCGCGATCGTGGGATACACCAACGCCGGTAAGTCGAGCCTGCTCAACAAGCTCACCGGCTCCGGCGTCCTGGTGCAGAACGCACTGTTCGCGACCCTCGACCCGACGACCCGCCGGTCGGCGCTGCCCGACGGCCGCGAGTACGTGCTCACCGACACCGTCGGTTTCGTCCGGCACCTCCCGACCCAGCTGGTCGAGGCGTTCCGGTCGACCCTCGAGGAGGTCGCCGACGCCGATGTGCTGCTCCACGTCGTCGACGGCTCCGACCCGATGCCCACCGAGCAGATCAAGGCGGTGCGCGAGGTCGTCACCGAGGTGCTCCGCGAATCGGACGCACCGCCGCCGCCGGAACTGATCGTCGTCAACAAGATCGATGCCGCCGACCCGGTCACCCTGACGCAGTTGCGCAGCGCGATCCCCGGCGCGGTGTTCGTCTCCGCGCACACCGGCGAGGGCGTCGAGGAGTTGCAGACCCAGCTCGCGGGTCTGCTCAAGGATCCCGACGTCGAGGTGAAGCTGCTCCTGCCGTACACCCGCGGTGATCTGCTCGCGCGCATCCATTCGGACGGTCAGATCCTGTCGTCCGAGCACGAGGTGGACGGCACGCGGGTGCACGCGAAGGTGCCGGCAGCGCTGGCGTCGGCATTGGTAGACTTCGCGGCCTGATGCGGGTCGTGCGCCGGGCGGCGCTGCTCGCTGCCGTCGCGGCGTTCGTGCCGGTCTCGCACGCAGGCGCGCAGGACGCCGGGATTCCGGTCGCGGATCTGCCGACCGAGATGCTGTGTACCCCCGACGATCCCGTGCTCGCCGAATTATCCGGCCTCGCGACGATCGGCGACCGGCTGTTTGCGACGCCCGATGCCGGGGAGGACGAACGCATCGTCGAACTCGACGGCGATTGCTCGGTGCTGCAACGCGTTCCGTCGCCCGTCGATCCCTACGACGTCGAGGATCTCGCCGCGGGGCCCGACGGCCGGTTGTGGCTCGGGGATCTCGGCGACAACTCCCGTGTCCGCGAGACGATCGCGCTCATCTCCCTCGACCCCGACACCGGGCAGGGAGATCTGCACCGGCTGACCTATCCCGACGGTCCCCGCGACGCCGAGACCGTGCTCGTCTCCTCGACGGGCGAACCTGTGATCGTGACGAAGGCGCTGTTCGGCTCGAGCAATGTCTACCGGCCCGCACGCGGACTCACGATCGACGGCCTCCCCGTCCCGGGACCTGCCCCCCTCGAGAAGGTCGGGTCGCTGGCACTCGGACCGTCGGACACCCCCGGCGGTCCCATTCCCGGTGCGTCCTCCTCGATGATCACCGGCGGTGCGGTCAGCGCCGACGGGACGGTCGCGGCGGTCCGCACCTACACCGACGTCTACCTGTTCCACGTCCCCGACGGCGATCTCGCGTCGGCTCTGGTCGCCGGTCCGCGCTTCCGCGTCCCGGTCCCGGACGAACCGCAGGGCGAAGCGGTCGCCTTCACCGCCGACGGTGACCTGGTCACCGCGTCCGAGCGCGGCGCGGCAGGCACGGAGAATCCACCGATCCATATCCGTCGCGGTGCGACCGATCTCTTCGCACCCGCGGACGACGATGCCGCGGACGAGATGTCGTCCGCGGCACTGCCGGTCGTCGGTGCGGGCGTGGCCGCCGGGGTCATCGCCCTCGGGGTCCTCGGACTCGTCGTCCGGCGCCGCGCCCGCGGCTGAGATCAGATGCCGCGATCGCGGCCGAGGTCAAGCGTCGAGGTCTGCGGCGACCAGCTCCGCGACCTGCGCGAGGACCGCGTCGTCATCGCACGAGATCGTGACCTGCGTGCCCTTTTCTGCGCCGAGCGTCATGATCATCAGGGCCGAACCGGCGTCGACGGGCTCGCCGCCGTCGACCGCGAGGGTCACGGGGACACCGGCCGCGACCACGGCCTCGGCGATGATCCCTGCAGGACGGGCGTGCAGGCCGATGGACGAACCGACGGCAACCGTGGTGCTGGGCATGTGAATCTCCTTCGTGGTGGGGAAGTGCAGGAAGTCGGGTAGATCAGGAGCGTGCCGCTGTGATCAGGGGCGTGCCGCTGTGATCAGGGGCGTGCCGCTGTGATCAGGAGCGTGCCGCTACGGGCTGGGGGTTCGCCTCGTCGGCGGCGACCCGGGCGGGACGCGTGATCGACTTGGCGATACTGACCGCGAGTGCGGCGACCACCGTGCCGGCCGCCAGTGCGATCAGGAACCACACGACGCGGTCCATCGCGAACAGCACGAACAATCCGCCGTGGGGAGCGGTGAGCGTGACACCCGTCGCCATGACGATGCCGCCGGTCACGGCGCCGCCGAGCATCATCGACGGGATGACCCGGAACGGGTCGGCCGCCGCGAACGGGATGGCGCCCTCCGAGATGAACGATGCACCGAGCAGCCAGGCGGCCTTGCCGTTCTCGCGTTCGGCCGTGCTGTAGAGACGCGGACGCACCAGCGACGACAGCGCCATGGCGAGCGGCGGAACCATACCGGCGGCCATGACCGCCGCCATGATCTCGAGCGAACCGGTGTTGGCGACGTCGAGACCCGCGACTGCGAAGGCGTAGGCGGCCTTGTTGACCGGTCCGCCGAGGTCGAAGCACATCATCAGGCCGAGGATCGCACCGAGCAGCACCGCGGAACCACCGGACAGACCGTTGAGCCAGTCGGTGAGACCGGTCGTGATCGCGGCGAGCGGGCGACCGAGCAGCAGGAACATGAGCCCACCGACGATCAGACTCGCGAGCAGCGGGATGATCACCACGGGCATCAGGCCACGAGCCCAGGTGGGCAGCGGGATACGGCCGACCCACAGGGCCGCGAAGCCGGCGATGATGCCGCCGACCAGACCGCCGATGAAACCGGCGCCGACGAAGACGGCCACCGCACCGGCGGTGAAGCCCGGAGCCAGACCCGGACGGTCCGCGATCGCGAAGGCGATGTACCCGGCCAGTGCCGGGACGAGGAACGAGAACGCCAACGAGCCGATCTGGTACAGCACCGCACCGAGATAGGTGCCGAGCCCACCCTCGGGCAGGTTGGTGAGCGTGTTGTCGAGGACGATGTCGGCGGCCGAGTCGGTGATGTCGGGACCGGCGAGCAGGAAGCCCAGAGCGATGAGCAGACCACCGGCCGCGACGAACGGGATCATGTAGCTCACACCGGTGAGCAGGATCTGCCGCAGCCGGGTACCCCAACCGAGGTCGCTGCCGCTCTCCGACTCACCCGCCGGGGCGCCCGCGGTGCCCTCGACGGTGCGTGCGGACGGATCGGTGGCGGCCCGCAGGGCCTCGTCGACCATGGTGTCCGGTTCGTTGATCGCGCGCTTGACGCCCGATGCGATCACGGGCTTCCCGGCGAACCGTTCGCGGCCCTTGACGCCCACGTCGGTGGCGAAGATGACGGCGTCGGCGCCGGCGATCACGTCGGCGGGCAGGGGAGTGCTGCCGCTCGATCCCTGCGTCTCCACCCGGACCGTCACGCCCGCGCGTTCACCGGCGGCTGCCAGCGCGTCGGCGGCCATGTAGGTGTGCGCGATACCGGTCGGGCACGCGGTGACCGCGACGATCGTGCGGCCTCCGGGCTGTTCCGCGCTCTGCGGAGGCGCGACCGCCGGCTTCGCGGAGGCTGTCGGTGACGGCTGTTCCGGCGCTGCGGTCGAGCCGGCAGGAGCGCTGCTCGACGACTCCGGTCGGGGCGGGAGGACGTCCTCGACCAGCGCGATGACCTCGTCCGCGGACGCGGCCGCGCGCAGCGACGCGACGAAGTCCGGGCGCACGAGTGCACGAGCGAGAGCGGTGAGCAGCTTCATGTGGTCGCCGCCCGCACCTTCGGGCGCGGCAATGAGGAAGACGAGGTCGGCGGGTCCGTCGGGCGCACCGAAGTCGGCCTTCGGGGACAGCCGGGCGAAACCGAGCGACGGCGTGGTCACCGCTTCGCTGCGTGCGTGCGGGATCGCGATCCCGCCGGGAAGGCCGGTGGCGGACTTGGCCTCCCGTTCGAGAACGGCCGCGGTGAGTGCGTCGGCGTCGGACGCGCGACCGTTCGCTGCGAGACGCTCGGCGAGCGCGGCGATGACGGAGTTCTTGTCGGATCCCAGGTCGACATCGAGCGAGACGAGTTCCGTGCCGATGATCGAGGAACCGCCTGCGGAGCCGGAGGTGGTGTCGGACATGACGTTCCTTAGGAGTGGGAGGGGAGCGGTCGGGGTCGGCGGTGGACGTCGGTGACGTGCACTCGGGATGGATCGACGGAATCGGGTGTGGGCAGGGCTGTTCCGGGGAGCGTGACGGCTGCGGTCCCGTACGCCACGGCGAGGCGCAGGCACTCGTCGGGGGTGTGACCGGCCTGCTCGGCGAGCAGATATCCGGCGAGCGACGAGTCGCCCGCGCCGACCGTGCTGCGGACCGTGACGTCGTCGGCGGTGGCCCGCCACGCGCCGGTGGCGGTGACCAGCACCGCGCCCGCACCGCCGAGGGTCGCGAGTACCGCGCCGACCCCGCGTTCCACCAGCACCCGTCCCGCGTCGACCACGGCGCCGACGTCTCCTGCGGCGGCGCCGGATTCGAGTTCGTGGGCGTCCGCGCCGGTGAGCTGGGCCAGTTCGTCGGCGTTCGGCTTGATCACGTCCGGGGCCGCCGCGGGGAACCGCTCGGCGAGGGCGAGCAGTGGCCGCTCGGAGGTGTCGACCGCGATGCGGCATCCGAGACCGCGCAGGGCACCCACGAGATCGGCATACCACGACTCGGGCACACCGGGAGGAAGAGAACCGGACAGGACGGTCCACGCGGCTCCCTGCGCGCATTCCAGCAGGACTGCGTGCAACTCGCCGAGTGTGCGTCCGGTGCAGGGGGTTCCGGGTTCGTTGAGCTTGGTCGTGGTGCCGTCGGGTTCGGCGACGGTGATGTTGTTGCGCGTCGGCCCGGAGGTGGGCACGGCCCGATGGGCGATGCCCTGCTCGTCCAGCGCGGCGAGCAGAGGATCGCCGGCGTTGGCCGGGAGAACGGCGACGACCTCGGTCGTCGCGGCGTGCAGCACACGGGCGACGTTGATCCCCTTGCCGCCCGGATCGACGGTGGATCGCTCGGTGCGATGCACCCTCCCGCGCTCGAGTGGGCCCGTCAGCCCGACCGTGCGATCGAGACTGGGGTTGGCCGTGAGCGTGACGATCATGTCGTCACCACCTCGATTCCGTGTTCGATGAGTTGCCGACGGTCGGTGTCGTCGAGATCGGTGTCGGTGACCAGGACGTCGATCGGTTCGAGCGACGCGAAGCTCAGCAGATTGCGCCGACCGACCTTCGACGAATCGGCGACCACGACGACCCGGTCGGCGGTGCGCACCATCGCGCGCTTGACCGCGGCCTCGTCGGCGTCGGGGGTGGACAGGCCGTGGTCGATGCTCAGCGCGTTGGTGCCGATGAACGCCACGTCGACGTGCACCGTCGACAAGGTGGCGAGGGCCTCGGCACCCACCGCGGCCTGCGTGACACCGCGGACGCGACCGCCGAGCAGGTGCAGTTGCACGGTGCTCATCGCGGCGAGGCGCGCGGCGATCGGCACCGAGTTGGTGACGACGGTGAGGTCGACGTCGGGCGGCAGCGCTCCGACGATCCTGCCGGTCGTGGTGCCGGCGTCGAAGAGCACGCTTCCGCCGGACGGCGGGAGGAAGGACGTCGCGGCGGCGGCGATGCGGTCCTTGTGTTCGGCGCGGGTGTGTTCGCGCTCGGAGAGGGCAGGCTCGGCCACCGAGAGCGAGGCGGCCGGGATCGCGCCGCCGTGGACCCGCCGCACGAGGCCCAGGCGTTCGAGGTGTGCGAGGTCGCGGCGCACGGTCTCGGTGGTGACGCCGTACCGGTCGGCGAGCACTGCGACCGACACGCGGCCACGTGCCGCCACCAGCGCTGCGATCGCCTGCTGCCGTTCCTCTGCGTACACCGACACTCCTGGGGGTACCCGACTTGTGGGGAAACAATGTTGGTTTATGTTGTTTTACGCCCGTCTGTGTTGACATGTCAAGGCTTCCGAGTAATCTGAGTCACAACGAACTACTGCGGTGAGGAGATCTCCATGGAGCAGTCGGCGTCCGTCCTGCACGGCACCCCCGTCGTCCCCGGTATCGGATACGGGCCGGTCATCCGTCCCGTCGCGCGTCCTGTGGTCCCGGCGCAGGGCGCCTCGATCCCCGACACGGCGCGCGAGGCCGAGGTGGGCCGGTTCGAGGACGCCGCGAAGGTCGTGGCCGAGCGGCTGCGGGCCCGCGCCTCGCGTGCATCGGGTGCCGCGGCAGAAGTGCTCCAAGCCACCGCTGTGCTGGTCGAGGACCGCGCCTGGCGCGGGGCGGCCGCGACGAAGATCCGGTCCGGATCCGACGCGGTCGGCGCCACCGTCGCCGCCACCGACCAGTTCGCGGCCCTGTTCGAGAAGATGGGCGGGCTGCAGGCCGAGCGGGTCACCGACCTGCTCGACATCCGCGACCGCGTGATCGCCGAACTGCAGGGCGCCCCCGAACCCGGTCTCGAGATGCCCGATTCGCCGTCCGTGCTCCTCGCGGCCGATCTCGCACCCGCCGACACCGCCGGACTCGACCCGTCCGTCGTCGTCGCGCTGGCCACCTCCCTCGGAGGACCCACGAGCCACACCGCGATCATCGCGCGCCAGCTCGGCATCCCGTGCGTCGTCGCGGTGGCCGGTCTCGACGATGTCCCGGCCGGCACCGAGGTGCTGGTCGACGGCGCGACGGGCCGGATCGTGCTCTCCCCGGACGGCGCCGAGGCCGCAGCCGAGGTCGAACGCGACCGCGTCGAGCGCGAGCGGGTGGCTGGCTGGTCCGGCCCCGGCGCCACCGCCGACGGTCACCCGGTCGAGATCCTCGCCAACGTGCAGGACGGAGCCGGTGCCGTCGCGGCGCGCCGGACGCCGGCGCAGGGCGTCGGACTGTTCCGCACCGAGCTGTGCTTCCTCGACCGCGACACCGAACCGACGGTGGACGAGCAGGCCGACATCTATGCGAAGGTCTTCGAGGCGTTCGAAGGAAATAAGGTCGTCCTGCGGACCCTCGACGCCGGATCCGACAAGCCCCTCCGGTTCGCCAACCACCCCGACGAGCACAATCCCGCCCTCGGCGTCCGCGGTATCCGCATCACGACCACGGCGCCGGGAGTCCTCGATCGTCAGCTCGACGCGGTGGCCGTGGCGGCCTCGCGCACCGGCGCCATGCCGTGGGTCATGGCGCCGATGGTGGCGACCGTTTCGGAGGCCGCCGATTTCGCCGCGCGCGTGCGCGAGCGCGGACTGTCACCGGGCGTCATGATCGAGGTTCCGTCCGCAGCCCTGCTCGCCGACCGGCTGCTCGAACACCTGGACTTCCTGTCGATCGGCACCAACGACCTCGCCCAGTACACGATGGCGGCCGACCGGATGTCGCCGCAGCTGGCCGCACTCACCGACCCGTGGCAGCCCGCGGTGCTCGCGCTGGTGGCCCGCGCGGCACAGGCCGGGGCGGCCGCGGGCAAGCCGGTGGGGGTGTGTGGCGAGGCGGCGGCCGACCCGCTCCTCGCCTGCGTCCTGACCGGAATGGGCGTGACGTCCCTGTCGTGCGCCGCGTCGGCGGTGACGGGCGTCGGGGCCAGGCTCTCCTCGGTCCCGATGGACCGTTGCCGTGAGGCGGCCGAGGCGGTCCTCGCGAGCGACGACCCCGTCGCGGCACGTGCCGCGGCAGCGAAACTGCTGGACTGAGCGGCGCGGCCGGGACGGCCTGTTCTACGCGGCCGGGACGGCCTGTTCTACGCGGCCGGGACGGCCTGTTCTACGCGGCCGGGACGGCCTGTTCTACGCGGCCGGGACGGCCTGTTCTACGCCGATGAGGCTGCCGGTTCTACGATGACCTGTCGTGACCGAACGAGCGAACACGACCGGACGCACGACCACACGCCGCGGCTGGACCCTGCACGGCGACGGGCGTCGTATCAATCCCGGTGCGGTGGTCGCACCGCACGAGCGACTGTCGTGGCCGCGCACCATCGGCATCGGGATGCAGCACGTCATCGCGATGTTCGGCGCCACCCTGCTCGTGCCGACGATCACGGGCTTCCCCGTCACGACCACGCTGCTGTTCTCCGGAATCGGCACCGCGCTGTTCCTGATCATCACGCGCGGCCGGGTGCCCAGCTATCTCGGCTCGTCGTTCGCGTTCATCGCGCCGCTCAGCGCTTCGGCCGGTTCCGGTCCGGCAGCGCAGCTCGGCGGGATCGTCGCCGTCGGCATCGTGCTGGTGCTCATCGGTCTCGTGGTCAAGGCGGCAGGTTCGCGCATCATCGACGCGGTCATGCCGCCGGTGGTCACCGGGGCGATCGTCGCCCTCATCGGCCTCAACCTCGCGCCGACCGCCACCGGATCGTTCGAAGCCCAACCGCTCGTCGCCACCATCACGCTCGTGGTCACGCTGCTCGTGACGGTGGCCGGCCCGGGCATGCTCGGCCGCCTCGGCATCCTCGTCGGTGTGATCGTCGGATGGATCTTTGCGGCGTTCACCGGCGCGATCGCGTCCGAACGCATCGACGCCATGCGCGACGCGGCCTGGTTCGGCCTGCCCGATCTGCACGGCCCCACCTTCGAACTGTCGGTCGTGCTGCTGGCGCTGCCCGTCGTCGTCGTGCTGGTCGCGGAGAACGTCGGCCACGTCAAGGCGGTCGCCGCGATGACCGGTCGGAACCTCGACGACATGGCCGGCAATGCGCTCATCGCCGACGGCCTTGCGACCACCCTCGCCGGTGCGGGCGGCGGTTCGGGCACGACCACCTACGCCGAGAACATCGGCGTCATGGCGGCCACGCGCGTGTACTCGACCGCTGCATACGCCGTTGCGGCGGTCACCGCCGTCGTGCTGGCCTTCTCGCCGAAGTTCGGTGCGCTGGTGTTCACCGTGCCCGACGGTGTCCTCGGCGGCGCGACCCTCGTGCTCTACGGCCTGATCGGTATCCTCGGTGTCCGCATCTGGACGGAGGCGAAGGTCGACTTCACGGATCCGGTCAACCTCACGGTCGCGGCCGCGGCGCTCGTCGCCGGCATCGGCGACCTGACCCTGTCGATCGGCTCGGTCGAACTCGGCGGTATCGCCTGGGGTTCGATCGGCATCCTCGTCGCGTACCCGCTGCTGCGCAGACTCGCGGATCTGCGCCGCTGACCGGAACCCGGCGCATCGGCCGACACCGACACGCGCCCGCGGGTCGTTCGATACCGACGCGTACCCGCCGGGGTCGTCCGGGTCACAAAATGCGCTCGGTTGTGTCAGCGTCACCGGGCCCTCGTCTGCATACCGTGAGTATGTCGAACGACGTCTCACACAGGAGCGCAGATGGAACGCACCCTTTTCGAGCCCGAGCACGACCTCTTCCGGGAGTCGTACCGGAAGTTCCTCGAACAGGAGGTGGCCCCCTTCCACGAGCAGTGGGAGAAGGACAAGATCGTCGACCGTGAGGTGTGGAAGAAGGCCGGCGCGCAGGGCTTCCTCGGCATGGCGGTGCCGGAGGAGTACGGCGGCGGTGGCATGGACGACTTCCGCTACAACGCCATCATGGCCGAGGAGACCACCAAGCTGGGCTTCAGCGGTCTGGGCTTCATGCTGCACAACGATGTCGTCGCTCCCTACCTGCTCGAGCTCGCCGACGAGGAGCAGAAGAAGCGTTGGCTCCCGGGCTTCTGTTCGGGTGAGCTGATCACGGCCATCGCGATGACCGAGCCGGGCACCGGCAGCGACCTGCAGGGCATCAAGACCCGCGCGGTGCGCGACGGTGACGACTGGGTCCTCAACGGCGCCAAGACGTTCATCACCAACGGCATCCACTCGGATCTGGTGATCGTCGTCGCATGCACCGACCCGGAGAAGGGCGCCCAGGGCTTCTCGCTGCTCGTCGTCGAGCGCGGCATGCCGGGTTTCGAGCGGGGACGCAACCTCGACAAGATCGGCCTCGACGCGCAGGACACGGCGGAGCTCAGCTTCAACGACGTTCGCGTCCCGGCGGCCAACCTCCTCGGCCAGGAGGGCATGGGCTTCATCTACCTGATGCAGAACCTGCCGCAGGAACGTCTCGCGATCGCCGTCGTCGCCGCTGCTGCGATGGAGCGCGTGCTCGACGACACGATCCAGTACTGCCGCGACCGCAAGGCGTTCGGCAAGCCGATCGGCAAGTTCCAGAACACCCGCTTCGAGCTCGCCGAGCTCGCCACCGAGACCCAGCTGGCCCGGGTGTTCGTGGACCGGTGCATCGAGCTGCTCAACGAGAAGAAGCTCACCGTCCAGGAGGCCGCGATGGCCAAGTACTGGACCACCGACAAGCAGGTCGAGCTGATCGACCGCTGCCTGCAGCTGCACGGCGGCTACGGTTACATGCGCGAGTACCCGGTCGCCAAGGCGTACCTCGATGCCCGCGTCCAGAAGATCTACGGCGGCACGAACGAGATCATGAAGGAAGTCATCGGGCGCGGCCTCAACGTCTGAGGCACGTACGAGAAAGGCCGGGGTGGCTCCGCTCAGCGCAGCCACCCCGGCCTCGTTCGTCTCCGGGTGGGCCCGGGAATCAGATCTTGCGGACGACGGTGACGACCTTGCCGAGGATGACTGCGTCGTTGCCCGGGATGGGTTCGAACATCGGGTTGTGCGGCATGAGCCAGACGTCGCCGTCGACCCGCTTGAACGTCTTGACGGTGGCCTCGCCGTCGAGCATCGCGGCGACGATGTCGCCGTTGTCGGCGACGTTCTGCTGCCGGACGACCACCCAGTCGCCGTCGCAGATGGCTGCGTCGATCATCGACTGGCCGACGACCTTGAGCAGGAACAGCGAGCCCTGACCGACGAGTTCGCGCGGCAGCGGGAAGACGTCCTCGACCGATTCCTCGGCCAGGATCGGGCCACCGGCTGCGATCCGGCCGACGACGGGAACCATTGCCGCCGAAGGGATGTCGTCGGTCGACGAGCCGGCGACCACCTCGGGGGAGGACTCCGGTGCGGGGGTGGGCTCGAGACCGCGGACGTCCACGGCACGCGGACGGTTCGGATCCCGGCGCAGGAAGCCCTTCCGTTCGAGCGTGCGCAGCTGGTGCGCGACGGACGACGTGGAGTTGAGTCCGACGGCGTCGCCGATCTCGCGGATGCTCGGTGGGTACCCCCGTTCGCTGACGGAATCGCGGATGACCTCGAGCACACGACGCTGACGCTCGGTGAGGCTCGCGGTGGGATCGTCGGTCGCGGGTCCGCCCCGGCGGGCTGTGGATGTTCCGTCCGCCTTCATCGTGACCTCCGTGCGGCGAGTGTCGGATGGGTTGCAAGTTGCCTTTCGAATCTATCGAGATCCCGCGCGTATATCAAACAGATGTTCGAGATTCACCCTCCGAGGAGCTGTCGTCGGGGTGCGACTCGTGGTAGAACATTCGAACAGACTTTCGTTCGAACACATGATCGAGTGATCGAACGGGGTCGGAAGACCACGCACAGCGACACGGACGGGGTCGGAAGACCACGCACAGCGACACGGAGGATTTCCGATGAGCAGAGCGGTTCGGATCGACACGGCGGTTCCGGTGGGTACGGCGCGACAGGGCGCTGTGACCCGAACCGGTGCCTCAGTCCGGACGAGCACGGCAGGACGGACCGTCGCGGGCCCGCCCGGAGCAGGTGCACCCGGGGCGGCGGCGTATCGCATCCGGCCGATCGCAACGTCGACGCTGCACCATCGCACCCGTGTCCCGGCGCGGACGAGACCGCGCGTCGCCGCGCCTTCGCGCGAATGTGGCGCCGCGCCCTCGCGCGAACCCCTGCACCGCCGTTCGGAGATCACACCGCGCAGTCGCCGGCCTGCGGAGGGGACGAGTTGGCGGCAGATGGCCACGACGGTGCTCCTCACCGCGCTCGCGACCACGATGCTCCTCGTGCTGGCCCACGTGCGCACCGATGAGGTGATCTCGCAGAGCGCCGGCACCACGGTCACGGTCGTGCGAGAGGGGGAGAGCCTGGAGGCCTTGGCCGCTCGCAGGTGGCCCGACGCCCCGGTCGACGTCACGGTCGCGAGGATCGCCGACCTCAACTCGCTCGACGGTACGGCCGTGCAGGCCGGAAGCCGCCTCCTCGTGCCGGATTCCACCCGGGGATGAGGGTTGTCGTGGCCCTGCCCGACCCGCGATCCGCTCCCGAACCGGACAGGCGGGTATTGTCTAACACTGTCAGTCACACCACTCCGTGTGGTTGCGGCGGTGTCGGCCCACTCGCGGGTGGAGACGGTTCCGGTCGGGAGACATTGCTTCGGCGCCGACGTCGCGACCCGCACGGGCACGACGAAGGAACCGACATGTACTGCCCGTATTGCCGCCATCCCGATTCCCGGGTGGTCGATTCGCGCGAGGCAGACGAGGGTGCCGCGATCCGTCGTCGGCGGGCGTGTCCCGAATGCGGGCGCCGCTTCACCACAGTCGAGACGGCCGTGCTGTCCGTCGTCAAGCGCAGCGGCGTGACCGAGCCGTTCAGCCGCGAGAAGGTCGTGCGCGGCGTGGCCCGCGCCTGCCAGGGACGCGATGTCGACAACGATGCGCTCAACAAGCTCGCGCAGCAGGTCGAGGACGCGGTGCGAGCGAAGGGATCGCCCGAGGTCCCGAGCCACGAGGTGGGACTGGCGATCCTCGGACCCCTACGCGATCTCGACGAGGTCGCCTATCTGCGATTCGCCTCGGTCTACCGTTCCTTCAGCTCCGCAGAGGATTTCGAACGCGAGATCCAGGAACTGCGCGAGCACAAGAAGTCCCGCTCGGACGCGACCGACTGACCGTCCCGGCCGCTACCGGATCCCGTCGATCGCCTTCAGGACGCGCTTCTCCGACACCGGGATCCGCGTTCCGAGACCCTGCGCGAACAGGCTCACGCGCAGTTCCTCGATCATCCAGTAGATCTCGACCACCTCGGGCGCGGCGCGCCGCTCCTCCGGCAGTCGTGCGAGCAGCTTGTCGTAGGCGCCGTAGACGCGATCGAGCACATCCATTCCCGCGGCATCGCGATGCGCACTCGCCGGCAACGCCTCCAGGCGTTGCGCGGCCGCGGTGAGATAGCGCGGCAGGTCGGCGATCCGCCGCGACCCCAGATCGGTGACGAAGCCGGGGAACAGCAACGACTGCAGCTGTTCGCGTACGTCGTCGGCAGCCTCGCCGTTCGACCGATCGAGGAGCACACCCACCTCGTGGGCGCGGGACAGCACGGGCACAACCGCTTTCAACAGACGGGCCACGCGCCCCGGCAGGTGTGACCGCACCGTGGCCGCGAGCGCCTCGAACTCCTCGGGTGTGCGCACGGGAGTTCCGTGCGCGGCGATGAGTTCGTCCACCGCGCAGGCACGGCAGTCCTCGATCAGCGCTTCGAACGATCCGTCGGGGTTCCGCCCGAGCGCGAGCCGCTCTATGTTGGTCAGCCCCGAGGTCACGGCCTTCGCCTTCGTCGGTGCCGACGACAGAAGCAGGGCACGCAACCCCTGACGCGTCGCGTTCTGCTGGGCCTGCGGTGTGCTGAGCACGCGCACCGCGACGCCGTCCTTCTCCGCGACCAGGGCAGGGTAACCGGTGACCTTCCGGCCGCCGACCTCGCGGGTGACGGTCTCCGGCAGGTTCCCGAGGGTCTCGGCCGTCCACACCACCGCCGCGGGACGTTCGGTGCCCGCAGCGGCGCGCGAGACCTCCGCTTCGACCCGCGGAGCCAACTTCTTCCGCAGGGCCGCCAGGCTCTTGCTGCGGCCGAGCACGGTGCCGCGCTCGTCGACCGCGGCGAAGGTCATCCGCAGATGGTCGGGCAACGCACCGGTATCGAAGTCCGAGGGCTCGATCGTGCACCGGCCGAGTCGGGACAGCTCGCGGGCCATCGCATTGACGAGCGGTTCGGAGCGCGGCGTCACCGAGGCGAGGGCGGCCGCTGCGAAATCGGGAGCCGGGACGACCTGCCTCCGAAGGTGTTTCGGCAGGGTCTTGATGAGGGCCGTCACCAGCTCGGTCCGCATCCCGGGTACGAGCCAGTCGAAACCGACGGACTTGAGGTTCGCGAGCAGCGCGACGGGGACGCGGGCGGTGACGCCGTCCTCCTCCGTGCCCGGCTCGAACTGGTAGGTGAGGGGGAACTGGATCTCGCCCTGGCGCCACGCATCCGGGTAGTCGCCCTCGAGCACCGAGGCGGCGTCCTGGTTCACCACGGTGTCCGGCGTGAACGTCAGCAGGTCGGGTTGCTGCCTGCGGGTCTTCTTCCACCACGTGTCGAAGTGCCGGGCCGAGATCGCCTCCGGGCCGACCCGCTGGTCGTAGAAGTCGAACAGGGTCTCGTCGTCGACGACGATGTCGCGCCGGCGCGCACGGTGTTCGAGTTCCTCGACGTCCTCGAGCAGCGCCCGGTTGTCGTGGAAGAACTTGTGCTGCGTGCGCCATTCGCCCTGCACGAGGGCGTGGCGGATGAACAGTTCGCGCGAGACCTCCGGATCGATCCGTCCGTACGGCACGGGACGCTGGGCGATCAACGGGATGCCGTAGAGCGTGACGCGTTCGTAGGCCATCGCCGACTCGCGGCGCGTCGACCAGTGCGGCTCCGAGTAGGTGCGCTTGACCAGGTGCGGAGCGAGCTTCTCGACCCATTCGGGTTCGATGCGCGCGGCCGTCCGCGCCCACAGCCGTGAGGTCTCCACGAGTTCGGCGGCCATGACCCAGCGCGGAGGCTTCTTGAACAACGACGATCCCGGGAAGACGGCGAACCGTGCGCCGCGGGCACCGAGGAAGTCGCGCTTGTCGCCCTCGCGAAGACCGATGTGCGACAGCAGGCCTGCGAGCAGCGACTTGTGGACGTCGTCGGGATTCACGTCGCGGTGGTGTGTCTGCCAGCCCATGTCGACCGTGATCTGACGGAGCTGCCCCTGCAGGTCCTGCCACTCACGGATCCGCAGCCAGTGCAGGAACTCGTCGCGGCACAACTTGCGGAACCTGCTCGACGACAGTTCCCGCCGTTGCTCCTTCAGGTAGTCCCACAGCCGCAGGAAGGCCAGGAAGTCCGAGCCCTCGACGGCGAACCGGGCGTGCTTCTCGTCGGCGGCCTGCTGGAACTCGGTCGGGCGTTCGCGCACGTCCTGGATCGACAGGGCCGCGACGATGATGAGCACCTCGCGCAGGCATCCGTTGCGGTGGCCCTCGACGATCATCCGGGCCATGCGCGGATCGACGGGCAGCCGGGCGATCTCGCGGCCCGTCGCGGTCAGGCGCGGCGTCTCGCCCTTCTTCGCAGGTTCGAGCGCGCCGAGTTCCTCGAGCAGAGCGATGCCGTCGCGGATCGCGCGAGGATCCGGTGCCTCCACGAACGGGAACGCCTCGATGTCGCCGAGACCGAGCGCCGTCATCTGCAGCACCACCGACGCGAGATTGGTGCGCAGGATCTCGGGTTCGGTGAACTCCGGCCGGCCGTCGAAGTCGTCCTCGGAGTACAGGCGGATGCAGATGCCGTCGGCCACACGACCGCAGCGCCCGGCGCGCTGACGTGCCGAGGCCTGCGAGATCGGCTCGATCGGCAGTCGCTGCACCTTCGTCCGCACCGAGTACCGCGAGATACGTGCGGTGCCGGGGTCGACGACGTAGCGGATGCCGGGAACCGTCAGGGACGTCTCGGCGACGTTGGTGGACAACACGACCCGGCGTCCTGTGTGCGGTGCGAAGACACGGTGCTGTTCGGCCGCCGACAGGCGTCCGTAGAGCGGGAGGATCTCGGTGTTGCGGAGCTTGCGGTCGCGCAGTGCGTCGGCGGTATCGCGGATCTCGCGCTCGCCGGAGAGGAAGACCAGGATGTCGCCGTCGCCCTCGCGCTGGAGTTCCTCGACGGCCTCGCACACCGCGTCGACGGGGTCGCGGTCGACCAGCGTGTCGCCCACCTCGACGGTCAGCGGCCGGTAACGCACCTCGACGGGATAGGTGCGGCCGGAGACCTCCACGATGGGGGCAGGCGTGCCGTTCGCGTCGGCGAAGTGGCGCGCGAAACGTTCGGGGTCGATCGTCGCCGAGGTGATGATCACCTTCAGGTCGGGGCGACGCGGAAGCAGCTGCGCGAGGTAGCCGAGCAGGAAGTCGATGTTGAGGCTGCGCTCGTGCGCCTCGTCGATGATGAGCGTGTCGTACCGGCGCAGCAGGCGGTCGCGCTGGATCTCGGCGAGGAGGATGCCGTCGGTCATCAGCTTGACGAGTGTCGACTCGGTGACCTGATCGTTGAAGCGCACCGTGTATCCGACGGCGTCGCCGAGCTCGGTGTCCAGTTCCTCCGCGAGTCGCTCGGCGACGGCGCGCGCGGCGATACGGCGCGGCTGGGTGTGGCCGATCAGGCCGCGAACCCCGCGCCCGAGTTCGAGGCAGATCTTCGGGATCTGCGTCGTCTTGCCCGAACCGGTCTCACCGGCGACCACCACGACCTGGTGGTCGCGGATCGCGGCGGCGATGTCGTCCTTGCGCTGCGAGACCGGTAGGTCCTCGGGATAACGGATCTCCGGGACCGACGACGCACGGGACGCGAGCCGGGTGCGGGCGTTCTCGATCTCGGCGGCGACCTCGGTCAGCGCCTCGCCGCCCCGCGCCCGGTCGAGCCTGCGACGGAGGCGGTTCTCGTCGCGGAGGGAGACCTCGGACAGGGCAGCGCGCAGTTCGCGACGATTCGGGGCGGGGGAGATGGACATGCTGATCACACAGCCTAGCGAAACGACCCGGTCGGGGCCGGTCGGGGAGGGCAGGCAGGCCAGGTGGTCAGCCCGCCAGGGCACGCACCCGGCCGATCACTTCACCGAGGATCTCCCGGTACGGGGCGTGGACCGTGAAGTGGGTGAACCCGTAGCGCTCCCGGCTGTGCAGGATCTGCCCGGCCATCTCGTCGACCGTGCCGATCAGCACGAACGGCGAGTCGAGCAGGTCGTCGGCGCTCACGGTGTGCTCGAATCGCTCGGCGAGCGCGGCGGCGGTGCCCACCCGGTCGTCGGTCTCGNCCGCCTGGAGCAGGGTGTGCCACTCGATGTCCTCCACCCGGTCGCCGGCCCGTGCCCGCACGAACGCGACCCGGTCGTCGGCCTCGGCCGCCGTGGCGATGCGGAACGTCCCCGGTGGCCTCCCCGGGAGTTGGACGGCGCCGGCGACGCTCACGATGTCGGCATGGGCGGCGGCGACGGCGAGGATCCGGTCGCCGGTGCCTCCGACGATCAGGGGCGGACCGTAGCCGCCGAATCCGCGCCGTTGCATCGGCCGGAGTACGGGCAGGTCGAACGCTTCGCGCAGCGCTGCCTGCTCGTCGAAGCCGGACCCGGTGAACGATCGCTGCAGTTCCTGCACGGTGGATTCGAGTCTCTCGGCGCGCTCGTCGAAGCGCTCCCACTCGATCCCGGCCGCCTCGAACTCCCATCTCATGTGGCCTGCGCCGAGGCCGACCTCGAGCCGGCCGCCGGTGAGCAGATCGGTGGTCGCGATCTCGCGGGCGAGCAGTGCCGGATTCCAGAAACCGGCATTGAGCACCATCGTGCCGACCCGCAGACGCTCGGTGGCACCGGCGGCGGCGACCAGGACGGGGAACGGCGCGGGGACACCGAGATGGTCGGCCGCGTACACCGCGTCGAAACCCGCGTCCTCGACGGCGCGGCACCAGCGAACGAACGCATCGGGAGACCCGACCTCGAAGATGTTGACGGAGAAGCGGAACTCGGTCATGGCACCAGGGTGGCGGGTACGGGCCTCCGGCGCCAGAGTCGTTTCCTCCGCATACGATGACGGGTGTCGTGATCGTCGTGGACGGGAGTTGGTCGTGGGTGCGTTGTGGCACGGATTCGCCGATATGGGCGCGATCGAACGGGACGGCGCATTCGTCGTGTCGCGCGGGGAAGGCGCGTACATCTGGGACGACGCCGGCAACCGTTACCTCGATGCCACCGCCGGACTGTGGTTCACCAATGTCGGTCACGGCCGCACCGAGATCGGCGACGCGATCGCAGCGCAGGTCGCCAAGCTCGCCCACTACTCGAACTTCGGCGATCTGACCTCCGAACCCGCCGTCGAACTCGCCGAGCGTCTCGCGGGGATCGCCCCGGTTCCGGGCAGCAAGATCTTCTTCACCTCCGGTGGATCCGACTCCGTCGACTCGGCGGCCAAGCTCGCGCGGCGGTACTGGCAGGAGGTCGGGAAGCCCGGCAAGCGGCTGCTGGTCTCGCGCGAGAAGGCGTACCACGGCATGCACGTCGGCGGCACCTCGCTCGCCGGTATCCCCGTCAACGGTGAGGGCTACGGCCGCCTGTGGGAGGACACCGCGCGGGTTGCATGGGACGACGCCAAGGCGCTGCTCGAACTCATCGATTCGGTCGGTGCCGACTCCATCGCGGCCTTCTTCTGCGAACCCGTCATCGGTGCGGGCGGGGTGTACCTGCCGCCGGACGGCTATCTCGCCGAGATCCGCGACATCTGCCGCGACCACGACATCCTGTTCGTCGTCGACGAGGTGGTCACCGGCTTCGGTCGTATCGGTGGTTCGTGGTTCGCGTCGTCGCGATTCGACCTGGAGCCCGACATGGTCACCACCGCCAAGGGACTCACCTCCGGCTACCTGCCGATGGGCGCCCTGTTCGTCGCTCCGCGGGTCGCCGAACCGTTCTTCGCCGGAGGCGTGTGGTGGCGCCACGGATACACCTACGGCGGGCATGCTGCAGCCGCAGCGGCCGCCCTCGCCAACCTCGACATCATCGAGCGTGAGAATCTGCTCGCCGAGGCGGCGCGGATCGAGCGGACGCTGCACGAGAAGCTCGCTCCGCTGGCGGACCACCCGCGGGTGGCGGAGGTGCGCAGCGGCCTCGGTGCGGTGGCGGCCGTGCAGCTCACCGATCCGTCCGAGGCGCTCGGTTTCGTCAAGACCCTGCGGCAGCACGGGATCTCGGGACGCGCGGCCGGTCAGGGCGCGATGCAGATCTCCCCGTCGTTCGTGATGACCGACGAGCAGATCACCGATCTCGCCGACGGAATCGCCGCAGCACTCGGCTGATCCGTTCCTTCGGCCCGACCGGTACCTCGGCGAGGGGGAGTTCGGCGCTGCCGTCGCGTGCGGCGAGCGAACGGGCATAGCGTTCGTGCAGCACCGACCGCACCTCGTCTGGGCTGTAGTTCCGTCGTTGCCGCTCGTTGCGGGCGGCGACGGCACCGGTCGCCGCGACTCCCACGATCCCGGCGAGTCCGACGAGTTTCCACCACTTGCCACCGCGTAGCGCCATGCGGACGACCCTAGCGGCCGTCGGGGCCGTGCGGACGACCCCAGCGGCCGTCGGGGCCGTGCGGACGACCCCAGCGGCCGTCGGGCATGGCAGGCTGACGGCATGGACACTTCGTCGGCAGAGCGGTCCGCCGGCGCACGTTCACGTCTCACCCTCGACGAGGCCGTGGCGACGACCCGCACGGGGGATCTGTGGATCTTCCGCGGCGCCACCCCGGCCGACCGAGCGATCCAGACGCTGACCAACGCGCCGGTGAACCACGTGGGGATGACGGTCGCACTCGAGGACCTGCCGCCGCTGATGTGGCACGCCGAGCTCGGACGCAGCCTCCCGGACATGTGGACGGGGCGGCACCAGCGCGGCGTGCAGCTGCACGACCTGCGCAGTGCGGTGCAGGTGTGGGCCGCGCGTTACGGGCAGCGCGGTTGGTTGCGGCAGATCTCGGTGGCGGTCACCCCGGATCAGGAGGATCAGCTGCTGCGTACGATCGCGAGGCTCGACGGCACACCGTTCCCGTCGACGACGAAACTCACGGGGCGATGGTTCGCGGGCCGGCTCCCACGTCGTCGCCGGGCCGCCGTCCCGTCGGGTGGGCTCGAGAGCGCGTACTGCGCCGAGGTGGTCGGGTTGACACTGGAGGAGATGGGGTTGCTGCAGCAACGGCACCGGGGAAGCAACTGGTACGACCCCGGCCGGTTCTGGAGCGGCGATCGGCTGCCGCTCGCTCCCGGGGTGGAGTTCGGTGGCGAGATCCAGGTCGTGCTCGACGAGGACGACCTCGCTGCCGGAAATGCGGCAGGCTCGGCGTCGTAGGGCCCGGGCCGGCGTAGTCCGATAGTTGCGAAAGGTAAAGGCGATAGGTCGTTCTACACTGATAGGCGTGACCGATCAGAGCTACCAGCCCACCCTCTCGCAGCTGCGTGCCTTCGTCGCGGTGGCCACCTACCGCCACTTCGGCACGGCCGCAGCGCGACTCGAGGTCAGCCAACCCACCCTGTCGCAGGGTCTGGCGGCTCTCGAGAACGGCCTCGGCGTCCAGCTCATCGAGCGCAGCACCCGCCGTGTGCTGGTGACACCGGTGGGTGCACGCCTGCTTCCCTACGCGGAGGTGGTGCTCGACGCAGCCGACGGCTTCGTCGACGCGGCGGCAGGAGTATCCGACGGACTGTCGGGCCCGCTGCGGGTGGGGCTGATCCCCACCGTCGCGCCCTACGTCCTGCCCGAGATCCTGCCCGCACTCGACGAAGCGATGCCGGCCCTGTCGCTGCAGGTCGTCGAGGACCAGACCGCGCGGCTCCTCGACGCACTGCGCGCCGGAACCCTCGACGTCGCCGTCCTCGCACTGCCCGCCGACGTCTCGGGTGTGATCGAAGTTCCGCTGTACGACGAGGATTTCGTCCTCGTCCTGCCGACCGGACACGAACTCGCCGGGCGCACCGATCTCTCGGTCTCCGCACTCGACGACGCGCAACTGCTGCTACTCGACGAAGGCCACTGCCTGCGCGACCAGACACTCGACCTGTGCCGGTCCGTCGACGCGCGACCGGCACTCGGTGACACCCGCGCGACCTCCCTGTCCACCGTGGTGCGCTGCGTCGCAGGACGATTGGGTATCACCCTCGTCCCGGCCTCCGCGGTCGCCGTCGAAACCGCCCGGGGAGACCTCGAGGTCGCGCACTTCGCGGACCCGGCACCCGGCCGCCGCATCGGACTGGTGTTCCGCTCGTCGTCCCCGCGCGGAGTCGACTACCGCATCCTCGCCGAGACCATCCGCGGCTGCGTCCCGCCGACCTGCCGCCCCGTCTCCTGACGAAGACCCCTCAGCGCCGACCACGCCGGGGCTTCCCGGGGCGCTTCCGCGCGGACGCCCCCGCCCGGCGCGACGTCTTGGGTTCCGGCGCGCGGCGCTTCGGGGTCGAGCCCTTGCGTTCGCCACGACGCGAGGTGCCGCCCGACTCGGCTTCCGGCTCGGAATCACTGCGGCGTCCACGAGAACTGTTGGCCGTCCGCCCCCGGACGATCCCGACGAACTCGTCGACGAGATCGGTCGTCCGGTCGGTGATCCACACGAGACCCACCTGGGACGCCGGCGCGTCGACGACGGGACGGTAGGTCAGGTCGCGGCGGTGATGCAGGCGGGCGAGCGATTGCGGCGTGACGAGCACACCCACCTCCGAGGCGACGTGCGAGATCGCGTCCTCGGTGGTCGCGGGCCGTTCGAAGGCCTCCTCACCGGGGAGGGCGACCCAGTCGAGCACGTCGTCGAGCGGATGCAGCACCGTCTCGTCCGCGAGGTCGGACACCGACACCTCGTCGACCGCCGCGAACACGTGCTCCTTGGGCACGACCACGACGGAGACCTCGGTGTAGAGCGGGATGACCGACAGGCCGTCCCGCTGCAGCGGCAGGCGCAGCAGCGCGATGTCGGCGACGTCCTCGCGCAGCGGATCCGCACCTGCCGTCGGTTCGACGGGGACCAGTTCGATCGGGACGTCCGGCATCCGCTCGTTCCACACCCGCACCCACTTCGCGGGGGTGACACCCGGGACGTAGGCCAAGCGGAAGGGTTGCACGGTCGGTTCGCTCACCGAGTCAGGCTACCGCTCCCGGGACCCGCCGCCTGCGACGATCAACCCTCGACGATCTCGAACTCGTCGAACACCACTTCGCCGGCGGCATCGGACTCACCGAGATTCACCTCGCCGATCAACGCCCAGCCGTGATCCCCCTGCGGGTCGTGCAGGGTCTGACGCACCCGCCACAGTTCCGGACCCGTCTCGACGTTGAACAACAACGGCCCGCGCGCGTCGGGGCCGGTGCCGATCTCGTCGTACTCCTCGAAGTACAACTCGAGCAGGTCCTCCCAGTCCTCGGCATCGAGACCGTCGCCGAGGGCCGCGAGTTCGTCCCAGCGCCGACGCGAGGCCAGTTCGACCCGCTTGAACATCGCGTTGCGGACCATGACCTTGAACGCACGGACGTTCGCGGACAACGGGCGAGGGGAGTCGGCGCCGAACGCGATCTGCTGCTCGTCGGATTCCGCCCCGGGGTGGGTCAGCGACTCCCACTCGTCGAGCAACGACGAGTCGACCTGGCGGATCAGCTCACCGAGCCACTCGATGATGTCCTCGAGGTCCTCCGTGCGCGCGGCGTCCGGCACCGTCTGCCGCAGCGCGCGGTAGGCGTCGGCGAGATAGCGCAGGACCAATCCCTCGGAGCGGGCCAGACCGTAGTGCGAGACCAGCTCGGAGAAGGTCATGGTGCGCTCGATCATGTCGCGCACCACCGACTTCGGGGACAGCGGGAACTCCGATACCCAGGGATGCCCACCCCGGTACGTCTCGAAGGCCGGCTCGAGCAGCTCCACGAGCGGCTTGGGCCAGGTGATCTCCTCGAGCAGTTCCATCCGCTCGTCGTACTCGATGCCGTCGGCCTTCATCTGCGCGACGGCCTCACCGCGCGCGGCGTGCTGCTGCGCCATGAGCACCTGACGCGGATCGTCGAGCGTCGATTCGATGACCGACACCACATCGAGCGCGTAGGTGGGGGAGTCGACGTCGAGCAGTTCGATCGCTGCGAGCGCGAACGGCGACAGCGGCTGGTTGAGCGCGAAGTCGCGTTGCAGGTCGACGGTGAGACGGGCCCGGCGCCCGAACTCGTCCGGCTCGTCGAGCTGCTGGACCACCCCCGCCTGCAGCAGCCCCCGATACAGCGAGATCGCCTTGAGGATGTGCTTGCGCTGCGCCGGACGGGGTTCGTGGTTGTCCTCGAGCAGATGCCGCATCGCGTCGAAGCAGTTGCCCGGTCGCGCAATGACGTTGAGCAGCATCGAGTTGCTCACCGAGAACCGCGACTGCAGTGGTTCGGGCGACGCCGCGATCAGCTTGTCGAAGGTGCCCTCACCCCACGAGACGAACCCTTCGGGTGCCTTCTTGCGCTGCACCTTCCGGCGCTTCTTCGGGTCGTCCCCGGCCTTGGCGAGGGCCCGGACGTTCTCGATCTCGTGCTCGGGGGCCTGTACGACGACCGTGCCCATCGTGTCGTATCCGGCGCGACCTGCACGACCGGCGATCTGGTGGAACTCGCGGGCCTTGAGCTGCCGGGTGCGGGTGCCGTCGAACTTCGTCAGGCCCGTGAGCAACACGGTGCGGATCGGCACGTTGATGCCGACGCCGAGCGTGTCGGTGCCGCAGATGACCTTCAGCAACCCGTCCTGTGCGAGCTTCTCGATCAGGCGCCGGTATTTCGGCAGCATGCCCGCATGGTGCACGCCGATACCGTGCCGGACGAGACGCGAGAGGGTCTTGCCGAAGCCGGTGGAGAACCGGAAGTCGCCCAGCGCGGTGGCGATCGCCTCCTTCTCGGCCTTCGTGCACATGTTCACGCTGGTCAGGGCCTGGGCGCGCTCGAGGGCCGCGGCCTGGGTGAAGTGCACGACGTAGACGGGCGCCTGGTGCGTGGTGACGAGTTCCTCGATCGCTTCACCGATGGGTGCCTGCGAGTACGAGAAGGTCAGCGGGACCGGGCGTTCGGAGCCCGAGACCTCCGCCGTCGGCCGTCCGGTGCGCCGGGTCAGATCCTTCTGCAGGAAGGTCACGTCGCCGAGCGTCGCGGACATGAGCAGGAACTGTGCGTGCGGCAACTCGATGAGCGGAACCTGCCATGCCCACCCGCGGTCGGGTTCGGAGTAGAAGTGGAACTCGTCCATCACGACCTGGCCGATGTCGGAGTCCGGTCCCTCGCGCAACGCGAGATTCGCGACGATCTCGGCGGTCGCACAGATGATCGGTGCTCCGGCGTTGACCGACGCGTCGCCGGTCATCATGCCGACCTTGTCGGCGCCGAAGACGTCGCACAGGGCGAAGAACTTCTCGCTCACCAGGGCCTTGATCGGGGCGGTGTAGAAGGTGCGCTTCCCCGCGGCGAGCGCGAAGAAGTGCGCGCCGAGCGCCACCATCGACTTACCCGAGCCGGTGGGCGTGGCGAGGATGACGTTGGAGCCGGCGACGAGCTCCATGAGCGCTTCCTCCTGCGCCGGATACAGCGAGATGCCCCGATCCGTCGTCCAGGTGGTGAACGCGTCGAACAGCGCGTCGTCGTCGACGGGGTCGGGTATCAGATCGGGAAGCAGCACTTCTCCAGGCTAGTCGGAAGGAGCCGACCCACCCGCGCGGGTCGCGGCCCTGCGTGCAGTGCAGGTCGGGCCCTGCAGGCGGTGCAGGTCAGGTGGCGCTGCGCTCGTCCGAACCCATCGCGCCGAGCACCGCCATGCGGGTCTCCGGGCCGCCGCTGATCTGCGACTCACTCACACCCGACACGAGCAGTCGGCGCCAACGGTCGAGGTCGAACTCCAGGGGAGAGGTGGTCTCCAAAAAGTTCTCGACCACCCGCAGGAAACGCAGCGGGTCGTCGCGGAACGGGAAGTGGCCGGAGCCCCGGAAGATCTCGAGACGTGAACCGGGCATGGCCGAGTGCGCGAGATAGGCGTGGGCGATCGGGATGACGCTGTCGTGATCGCCCCAGATGAGCTGGACTGGGAGGTTCTCCGTCAGATAGCAGCGATCGAGCATGGTCACGACCTGACCACGCCAGTCGACCACCGCCCGCAGAGTGCGTAGATACGCCTCGTAGGCCGTGGGGTCGGGGAGGTTCCCCAGCACGCGCACCAGATCCGAGGTGTCGTGCAGCAGGGCACCGGGCCGCAGCGGCGATCCGTTGACCCGGTTCAGCACGGCACCGGCGGCGCGCAGGACCGGCATGGCCCCGGGCAGTCGCAGGACCCGCAGCGCTTCGCTGACGATCGGCACCGAGATCAGCCGCAGGGCAGGATGAACGTCCTTGGTGACCCCGCCGGACGCGACGAGCACCAGACGCTCGACCATGTGCGGGAACTGGTAGGCGAACTGCATCGCCACCCCGCCGCCGAGCGAATGACCGATCACCGTGACCGACTCGATCCCGAGGACCGACAGCAGGTCGCGCATGCCGTTCGCATAGGCGGCCACCGAGTAGTCGGCCCGCGGCTTGTCGGATCGACCGTGCCCGAGCAGGTCGGGGGCGATCACGGTGTACTTCTCCGCCAGGTGCGGGATCACGTCCTGCCAGGTCGAGGAGTCGTCACCGATGCCGTGCACGAGCAACAGTGCGGGACCGCTGCCGGCCATGCGGAACGCGCGTCGGTACCCGTGGATCGTGCGGAACACGATGCGGGGTTCGTTGTCCGGAACCGGGCGAAGCGTCCGGGCGCGCGGTGGAACCATGAGCGTCTCCTGCGACGTCGGTGATCGCGTGGTGGTAGCCGGGCTGCCCGACCCGTCGCGGGGAACCGGACACAGCTACCACTGTGGCATGTCGCCGAAGCGTACCGTCTGTATGTGACGTCGACAACGACGATTGTGACGATCATGAAACATCCGGCGAACCCGCCGTGGTGTCAACGCGGAGCGGAATCGTCCCCGTCGTCCGGGCCGAACTCGCCGAACCCGCCGTCGCCGGTTCCTCCGTCGTCCGGACCGGGGAGATCGCCGCCGGGATCGGTGCCGCGCCGGTCGTATTCGGCGAGGAACCGCTCGAACTCCGCCCCGATCTCCTCACCCGTCGGCAGACTCTCGTCGGTCGGCAGGGGAGAGGTCTGCTGTTCCTGGGCGGCGACGTAACTGTCGTACTGCCGCTCGAGCGCATGCACCACCCCGAGGACCTCGGCGTTGTCCTCGATGTGCTCGTCGATCTGCTCCCGCACCCGTGCCGCGGCCTCGCCGAGCGCCTGCAGCGGCAACTCGAGGCCCCCGACCTCGGCGACGTTCGTCAGCAGCGTCTCGGCGGCAGCCGGATAGTCGGTCTGGGCGAGATAGTGCGGCACGTGCACGGAGAAGCCCACGGACTCGTGCCCGTGCTGCCCCATCCTGTATTCGAGCAGCGACGACACCCCCGCGGGCACCTGCAGCTCACCCGACCAGCGGTGATGCCCCGCGATGAGGTCCTTGTTCGTCGAGTGCGCGGTGACCGCCAACGGCCGGGTGTGCGGGATCGCCATGGGGATCGCGTTGAGCCCGATGGTCCGCCGCACCCCGAACTGCTCGGCGAGCAACCGCACCGCGGTGATGAAACGCTCCCACTTCAGATCCGGCTCGGCACCCGCGAGCAGCAGGAACGGGGTGCCGGCCTCATCGATGAGTGCGTACAGGTTCAGTTCGGGCTCGGCGTAGTCCGAGAAGTGGTCGGCCTTGAACGTCATGAGCGGCCGACGCGACCGGTAGTCGATCAGTTCGTCGACGGCGAACGACGCGACGAGCTCGGTCTCCAGGCTCTCGCGCAGGTGCGTGGTCGCCAGGCGCACCGCGTGTCCCGCGTCGGCGAACCCTTCGAGACCGTGCACGAGGACGGGCCCCTCACCGTCCGGGGAGGTGAGCTGCGGAGCCGGGAATTCCAGCTCGTACATGCGGGACTGCTCGTCCATCTGCGAACCACTCCGATCACACTCAGTCTCGGCATCTCCGCCGGGGTCACCCGACGTGGCATGGTGGTGTTCGAGTCTAATTGACGCCACGACGACCGATTCCGGGGCGCACATCCTGCCCGACGTCGACGACCGAGGGAGGTTCGGGTGACCCGACGCGACACTCGTCCGAGGCGCCGCGCATCGGCCGCCCGGAGCGCGGTGGCGGCAGCGTGCCTGATGCTCGCATCCGCCTGCTCCCAGACCGTCTCCGGCGACCCCCGGCCCGAACCGGCGGCCCTGACGGGAACCGCGCCTGCACCTGCACCTGCACCCGCGATCGTCCGGGCACCGGGCGAACTGGTGCTTCCTCCCGAACGTTTTCCCGAACCGTACGTCGCGGTGGTCCTCCCACCGGAGGCCGTGGCGCAGGCGGCGCCCGACCTGACCGGGATCCAGCCCGGCTCGAGGGTCGATCCGGGCGGATGTCTGCCGCCCGCGCAGAATTACGACCCCGAGAGCACCGCCATGGTGGTCGGTACCGACAACGCCAGTCGCGCGACGATCAGCGTCGAGGTCACCCGGCCTGCTCCGGACTTCGCCGAGTACCGCACCTATCTGACGGAGTGCTCGCAGGTGGACGCCACCGTGCGGGGGATCACCTCGACCGTCTCGACCGTCCTGGGCGACGATCCCGCTGCGCCCGTCGACGGAGCCGGGACGCTGGCCCTGACGCGGACGGTCGACTCCGGCCGGGGATCGGGCGGCCTGACGCAGTCGATGGCCACGCGCATCGCACAGATCGAGGACGTGCGTGTGACGGTCACGTACATGTCCTTCGACGCGGCATCGCCCGACACCGACAATCTCGACCGCGTGTTCCGGGAGGCCGTCGACTTCGCCGCCCGCCCCTGACGCGGGCCGGGCGTGGCACCCTAACAGCGCCCGCCGACGGGATCGTCCGCTCGACACCCGATCACGGTGCCGGTCTCGAAGTTGTCCACAGCCGGCCGGTTCATCCCCAGAAGGCCCCGGAACGGCCCCGGGAGCCGCTTTCCGCTCGGACCGATGGGCCACGGTTCGAGCATGACAACTTCCACGCCTTCGTCGTCGCACCCACTCCGTCTCACCGATGTCGGTGACGTGATCGCCGCCCTGCCCGCCCTCATGGGCTTCCCGCCGATGCGTTCGATCGTCGTGATGTGCCTGACCCCGACCGGTGACGCTCCGACCCGCCCGAACGGCAGGGTGGCGAGCATCGGTGCGGTGATGCGACACGACCTCGTCCTGCCCCGGCCCGGGGAACCGGTCCCCGAGCTCATGCGCGCGGCGTTCCGGCGCTTCTGCGCCGTCTGTGCCCGCGAGGGCGCGGAATCTGTGGTGGCCGTTCTCGTGGACGACGATCTCGCCGACCGGCACGATCGGGTGATCACCGACGTGTGCAGACTCGTCGACGACTTCGCCGACCATCTCGACGCCGTCGGCATCGACCTGGCGGGGGTGTACGCGCTGCCGGAGATCACCGGTGGAGCGACCTGGTTCGTGCCCGGCCAGGACATCACCGGCAGCGTGGCCGATCCCGGGTCCTCGGTGGTCGCGGCGGCCCGGGTGTTCGAGGGCAGCCCGATCCGCGGCTCCCGCACCGAACTCGCCGCACTGCTCGCGCCGTATCCGCCGGCGGTGAGGCAGGAGGTCGCGCGGTGTATCGACGAGGTCGTCGAGACCCGCGACCGCGAGTACGAACGCTGTGCCCGCGAGGGCGGCGGCGAACGCGCCGACCGTCTCGAACTCGAAACCGTGCTCGCACACATCGAGACGTACGCCGGCGGAACGGATCCCAGCGCGTCCGACATCGCCGAGCTGGCCGTCCTGCTCGCCAACCGCACGGTGCGCGACGCCGCCATGGGACTCGCGACCGGACCGCTCGCACGGCCGGCGGAGCGTCTGTGGACCGAGCTCGCCCGGGCCCTGCCCGATCCCGAACGGGCCGATGCCGCCGCGCTCGTCGGCTTCGGCGCCTACGTGCGCGGCGACGGTCCGCTCGCCGGGGTCGCGCTCACAGCGGCCCTCGAATCCGATCCCCGCCACCGGCTTTCGGATCTGCTCGACCAGGCCCTGCAGGCGGGACTGCGTCCCGAGTCGATCCGTGGCCTCGCGGAGACCGGACACGAGATCGCGGCGCGGCTGGGACTCGAACTGCCGCGCGGCGACGAACCGTCCTGAACCGGAGCCGTGTCCTCGATCAGCGTCGAGCGGCGTGCAGCCGGTCGCCGAGAGACCGGGTGAACTCCCACGCATCGGAGACGATCTCGTCGAGATCGGTGTGCTGGGGGTTCCACCCGAGCTCGGAGATCGCGCGGCTGCTCGAGGCGATGAGCACGGCCGGATCACCGGCGCGGCGCGGCGCGTCGACCGCTGCGATCGGCAGGCCCGTGACCCGCTCGCACGCCGAGATGACCTCGCGGACGGTGAAGCCCTCTCCGCTGCCGAGGTTGTAGATGCCGTGGCGGCCGGGTTCGGACTTCGTCAGTGCCAGTACGTGGGCGTCGGCGAGATCCTTGACGTGGATGTAGTCGCGCACCGCGGTGCCGTCCTTGGTCGGCCAGTCGGTGCCGAAGACCGAGATGTGATCGCGCACACCGAGAGCGACCTGCAGCACGAGTGGGATCAGATGCGTCTCGACGACCCGGTTCTCCCCGGCACCGCCGTAGGCGCCGGCGACGTTGAAGTACCGCAGACTCGTCGCCGCGAGACCGTGAGCGTGCGCGTACGACGAGATCGCGTGATCGATGGCGAGCTTCGACGCACCGTACGGGTTGGTCGGCCGGGTGGGTGCGTCCTCGGTGATCGGCACGCTCTCGGGTTCGCCGTAGGTCGCGGCGGTGGAGGAGAACACCAACCGTGGGGTACCCGAGCGGCGGACGGCCTCGAGCAGGGCCAGGGTGGTCACCACGTTGCCCTGCCAGTACTTCTCGGGGAACTCCACCGACTCGCCGACCAGCGACTGTGCACCGAAGTGGAGGACACCGTCGAAACGGGATCCGGAGAGCAGTTCGTCGGCGACGGCCGCGATGTCGCCCTCGACGAACTCGGCGCCGGTGGGGACCGCCTCGGCGTTCCCGGTGGACAGGTCGTCGACGACCACGACGTGGTGGCCCTGCTCGAGCAACACGGTCGTGCACACGCTGCCCACATAGCCGGCGCCGCCGGTCACCAGAAGTCTCACGCTGGACATCCCCTTTTCGCACGCCCGTACCGGACATGCGAAAAGGGGTCTGGGTCAGACCTGCTTCACCTGCACGGCGTGGGCCATCTCGTCGGAAAGCTCGAAGCTGTCGTGACCGGCCACGGTGATGGACACCGAGCCCGGTCGCGTCTCGACTGTAACCCGCGCGTCCGGGACCACACCGGCCTCACGCAGCCGCGCGATGACCTCGGGGTCGGACTGGACGTACTCCGCGAGCCGGCGCACCACGACCGCGGTCGGCTTGCCGTGCGGGATCTCCGTCAGCCGCACCAGCTTCTCGTCGAGGACCGCCGTGCGGTCGAGACCGAGCTGGGCCAATCCCGGGATGGGGTTGCCGTAGGGGGAGGTGGTCGGGTTGTTGAGCACCTCCACGAGGCGGCGCTCGACCTCCTCGCTCATCACGTGTTCCCAGCGGCACGCCTCGGCGTGCACGTTCTCCCAGTCGAGACCGATCACGTCCACGAGAAGCCGTTCCGCGAGCCGGTGCTTGCGCATGACCGAGACCGCGAGATCGCGGCCCTTCTCGGTGAGCTGCAGGTGGCGGTCGCCGGCGACCCGGAGCAGGCCGTCGCGTTCCATACGGGCCACGGTCTGGCTGACCGTCGGTCCGCTCTGTTCGAGGCGCTCGGCGATACGCGCGCGCAGCGGCACCACGCCTTCCTCTTCCAAGTCGTAGATGGTCCGGAGATACATCTCCGTTGTATCGACCAGGTCCTTCACTCTCACACCCCTTCGTCTGGGCCGATTCTAACCGTGCGAACAGGACGGTGGGGGCGCCCTCCGAGGCTCGCATGTCCGTGGGTGGACCAGTAGCGTCTGTGTCCATGACCACGAGCTCCACCGCGGCGGGCGGTACGACACAGCTGAGCGGCGATCGGATAGTGGTGTGGAGCCCCGACTACCTCGATTACCGGTGGGGTCCGACACATCCGATGAATCCCACGCGTCTCGATCTCACGATGGCGCTGTCCCGCAGTCTCGGTCTCCTCGAAGGCGTCGAGACGGTGCGCCCGTCCCCTGCGGACGACACCGATCTGCTGCGCATCCACACCTCGTCCTACGTCGACGCGGTCAAGCGCGCGGGCTCCGCCCCCGAGGGAGCGGCACCCCCGGCCGACGCCCCCCACGGTCTCGGCACCGAGGACAACCCGATCTTCCCCCGCATGCACGAGGCCAGCGCGACGCTCGCCGGAGGAACCCTCGCCGCCGCACGCGAGATCGCGAGCGGCCGGGCCCGCCGCGCGGTGAGCATCGGGGGCGGCATGCATCACGCGATGGCCGACTGGGCCGCGGGATTCTGCGTCTACAACGACGCCGCCATCGCGATTTCGTGGCTGCTCGACCACGGTTACGACCGCATCGCCTACATCGACGTCGACGCCCACCACGGCGACGGCGTCCAGCACGCCTTCCTCGGCGATCCCCGCGTCCTGACCATCTCCCTGCACCAGCATCCGGCGACGCTGTGGCCCAACACCGGCTGGTCCAGCGAGGTCGGCTCGGGTCCGGCCGAGGGCACCGCGATCAATCTGCCGGTGCTGCCGGGCACCGTGGACGCCCTGTGGTTGCGCGCCTTCCACGCCGTCGTACCGGGCGCGGTCGCGGCGTTCCGCCCCCAGATCCTCATCAGTCAGTGCGGTGCCGACAGCCACCGCGAGGACCCCCTGGCCGACCTGTCCCTGACCGTCGACGGCCAGCGCGCGTCGTATCTCGCGATGCGCGATCTTGCCGATCGCTACTGCGAGGGCCGCTGGCTCGCCGTGGGCGGCGGCGGTTACGGCCTCGTGCGGGTGGTGCCGCGTGCGTGGACCCACCTGATCGCCGCAGCGCTGGACCGCGAGATCGATTTGAGCACCCCGATCCCGGCGGACTGGAGCGAGCGCGTCGGCGCTCTCACGCCGAGCGTCGAACTGCCCACCGTCATGGGGGAGGGCTCCGACGTCTCGTACCTGCCGTGGGACGGTCCCGGCGGCACCCCGGAAACGGGAATCGCCTCCCTGGACCGTGCACTGACCCGCATCGATTCGGCGATCATCGCCACGAGGCGGGCGGCCTTCCCGCTGCTCGGCCTGGACCCGGAGGACCCCCGTGACTGACCGGCAGAATCCCGCGGCGGCACCGGACTCCGCGTCTGCGGCGGGGCCCGCACCCGCACAGGGCGCCTGGACGACGGGGGAGACCGACCCCGCGCGCGAGGCGGCGCTGGCGCGCGCCCGCGACTATCCGCGGCACTGGGTCGCCGACGTGCTGGCCTCGGACGGTGGTGTCGTGCACCTACGGCCGATCGTCCCCGAGGACGCCGACGGGATCGTCGCCTTTCACGGCAAGCTGTCCGAACGCACCCGCTATCTGCGGTACTTCGGTCCGTACCCGACGATCTCGAAGAAGGACCTGTTCAACTTCACGGTCGTCGACCACAAGTCGCGAGTGGCGTTCGTCGCGGTGCTCGGCGACGAGATCATCGCCGTCGGGCGGTACGAGGGACTCTCGCACGAGGGCGACGGCCTCTCCGCCGAGGTGGCCTTCACCGTCGCCGACGCCCACCAGGGACGCGGTCTCGGTCCGATCCTGCTCGAACATCTCGCCGGCGCGGCCGCCGAGAACGGACTGCACACCTTCGTCGCCGAGGTCCTCGCCGAGAACCGGCACATGATCACGGTCTTCCGGGAGGCCGGCTACCAGGTCAGCCGCAGCTTCGAAGGGGGAGTCGTCCGGCTCGAGTTCGCGATCGACCCCACCGAGGCCCTCGTCTCGGTCCGCAACGCCCGCGAACGCGCTGCCGAGGCGCGCAGCGTGCGCAACATCCTCGGTCCCGGCAGTGTCGCCGTCATCGGTGCCTCCACCGACAGCCGCAAGGTGGGCAACGCGGTGCTGGTGAACATGCTGCGCAGCGGGTTCACCGGGCCGGTCTACCCGGTCAACGCCGAACACCGGTCCGTCCGGGGTGTCCGCGCCTACCCGACTGTCCGCGACATCCCCGACGAGATCGACCTCGCGGTCGCCGCCGTACCCGCCGAATCGATCGACTCGGTGCTCGACGACTGTCTCGCGAAGGGCGTCAAGGCGCTGCTCGTCGTCTCGTCCGGTTTCGGCGAGACCGGACCGGAGGGCCGCGACGCCGAGCGGCGGCTCACCCTGGCCGCGCGGTCGCACGGTATGCGGCTCATCGGTCCGAACGCTCTCGGTGTCGCCAACAACGATCCCGCCATCCGGCTCAACGCGACCCTCGCGCCGGTACTTCCGGCGTCCGGCAACGTCGGTTTCTTCTGCCAGTCCGGCGCCCTCGGCATCGCGATCCTCGATGAGGCTGCCAAGACGGGTGTCGGACTGTCGTCCTTCGTCTCGGCCGGTAACCGTGCCGACCTGTCCGGCAACGACCTGCTCCAGTACTGGGACACCGATCCTGCCACCGAAGTGGTGCTGCTGTATCTGGAGAGCTTCGGCAACCCGCGCAAGTTCTCGCGCATCGCGCGGCGGGTGGCGCGCAGCAAGCCGATCGTCGCCGTCAAGAGCGGCCGCCACGCGGTGCCCCCGGCGCTCGCCGCCCGCACGGGGGAGATGGACGACACCATCGTGCGATACCTGTTCGAGCAGGCCGGCGTCGTCCAGGTCGAGTCCATCGGCCAGCTCTTCGACTCGGCGCTGCTGTTCGGTTACCAGCCGCTGCCCGCCGGTCCCCGCGTCGCCGTGGTCGGCAACTCCACCGCCCTGGGCCTGCTCGCCGTCGACGCCGCCCGCGGACAGGGCCTGCAGGCACCGGACGCGGTGGATCTCGGCGCGCAGGCGTCGCCGGAGGAGTTCGCCGACGCCGTCGCCCGGGCGCTCGACTCACCCGACGTCGACTCGGTCATCGCGGTCTTCGTCCCGCCGGTCGCCGTCGACGTCCAGCCCTACGCCCAGGCCCTGCGCGACGCCGTCGCCGGGTCGGAGAAGCCCGTGGTCACCACCTTCCTGGCGACAGAGGGCATCCCCGACGTGCTGGCCGTACGCGGACCGGACGGCACTCCGATGCGCGGATCCGTGCCGTCCTATCCCGGGCCGGAACGAGCCGCGCTCGCCCTGGGGCGGGCGTGGCGGTACGCGAAGTGGCGCAGTCGTCCACCCTCGCAGGTCGTGCGACCGGCGGGCATCGATCCCGAGCGCGCCCGTGCGCTCGTGGACGGCTGGCTCGAGACGACTCCCGAGGGTCGCTACCTGTCGGACACCGAGGCGGCCCTGCTGCTGTCCTGCTACGGAGTCGAGGTCGCGGACTTCCGCGCCGTCACCACCGAGGAGGAGGCGGTCGCGGCGGCGGACGAGATCGGCTTCCCCGTGGCGGTCAAGGCCACCGGTGCGCAGTGGCGGCACCGGCCCGATCTGAGCGGGGTCCGGCTCGATCTCGTCGACGCCGATTCGGTACGGATCGCCTATCGCGACCTGGCCGCGGTGTCGGGGGAGCCGTTGATGCACGTGCAGCGGATGGCCCACAAGGGCATCGGTTGCGCGATCCGTGTGCAGGACGACCCGTCGTTCGGTTCGCTCATCTCGTTCGGTCTCGCCGGTGTGATCTCCGACCTGCTCGGCGACCGCGCCTACCGGGTTCTTCCGCTCACGGAGGACGAGGCGGTCGAGTTGATCGACGCGCCGAAGGCGGCGCCGTTGCTCTCGGGCTATCGCAATGCCGCACCGGTGAACAAGCCGGCACTCGTCGACTTCGTCCAGCGGATCTCGGCGCTCGCCGACGACCTGCCCGAGGTGCGTGAACTGGTGTGCGAACCGGTCCTGGCCTCGGTGGTGGGAGCCGAACTCACCGACGCGCACGTGCGGATCGGGCCCGAACCGCACCCGCTCGACCTCGGACCGCGCCGTCTGCGCTGACGGCAGTCCGGTGGCCGACCACCTGCCGGAAAAGGCCCTCGAACGGCAACGATCCCCGAGAACCCAGCCCGGTTCTCGGGGATCGGATACCGCTGACGCGCCCGGTCAGCTGGCGTAGGCGCGAAGGCGCTCGGCGCGGTCTCCTTCGCGGAGCTTGGCCATTACTTCGCGTTCGATCTGGCGGACACGCTCACGGGACAGCCCGAAGAGCTTGCCGATCTGATCGAGGGTGCGGGGCTGGCCGTCGTCGAGGCCGTAGCGCAGCCGGATGACCTGCTGTTCGCGCTCGTCGAGCGTCGCGAGGACGCTGCGGACGTCGCTGTGCAGGAGGCCGGCGATGACGGCGGTCTCGGCGGACGTCGCCTCGGCGTCCTCGATGAAGTCGCCCAGCGGGGCCTCCTCGTCGTTGCCGACGGGCATGTCGAGGCTCACCGGGTCGCGGCTGTGGTCGAGCAGGTCGGCGATCTTCTCGACGGGGATACCCGACTCGTTGGCGAGTTCCTCGTCGGTCGCCTCGCGGCCGAGCTGCTGGTGCAGCTCACGCTTGATGCGGGCGAGCTTGTTGACCTGTTCGACGAGGTGGACGGGGAGCCGGATCGTGCGGCTCTGGTCAGCCATTCCGCGGGTGATGGCCTGACGGATCCACCACGTCGCGTAGGTCGAGAACTTGAAGCCCTTCGCGTAGTCGAACTTCTCCATCGCACGGATCAGGCCGAGGTTGCCCTCCTGGATGAGGTCCAGCAGGGGCATACCGCGTCCGGTGTAACGCTTCGCCAGCGAGACGACGAGGCGCAGGTTCGCCTCGAGCAGGTGGCTGCGAGCGGCCTGTCCTTCGCGGACGATGATCGCGAGGTCGCGCTTCTTCGCCGCCGACAGACGCTTCTTCGTCTCGAGCAGGTGCTTGGCATACAGGCCGGCCTCGATCCGCTTGGCCAATTCCACCTCGTCGGCTGCGGTGAGCAGAGCAGTCCGTCCGATGCCGTTCAGGTAGACGCGAACGAGATCGGCTGCGGGGCTCTGACCGTCCAGGTCGGAATCGAAGCGAGCGGTGGTTTCGGGGCGTGCCATGACGTGCCTCCTCATCGGTGGTGTCTCACAGGGTTCAACGACCGGCGAAGCGGTGGAGTTCCCGTCGGTCTCCGAGTACCACCGCGCTGACCTGCACCAACCCGATGAGCTCCTGAGAAGTTGCTGAGAGAACCGAATCGTGGAACCTCAGGAACGCCCCGAAGGGGGTCAGACGGGCTCGATCAACCCGTGCCGCACCAAGCCGTGCACGAGGCCCACCGATTGCGTGAGGAGGTCGTCCTCGTCCTCGTCGTGCGCGGCCGCGAGCAGCGAAACGAGATCCCCGAGCGGAAGACCGTCGGCGCGCATGCCGCCGAGCAGGGCGGCCGCGAGATCGTCCACCTCGTGCTGCCAGGCCGGACCGCCACTGCGGTGCACCCGCACGACCACCTGGTCCCACCCGTCCTCGCCGGGCAGGTGCACCCGCTCGAGGGCCGTGTCGGGCCGCACCGCGAAACGGGCGTCGAGCACCTCGTGCGTACGCAGCCAGTCGAGGCGACGGAAGTAGTCGACCGCCTCGTCACCCAGCGCATCGGTGAACGCGTGCCGCAGATCCTCGGCCATCACGTCGGACGGCAGGTCGGTGCGGCGCAGGTAGACGAACCCGAACCCGACGCCCTCGACGCCGTGCTCCTCGAAGTGGTCGAGCCACTGCTCGGCGCGCACCGCGACCTCCGGCTCGCGCTGATCGGCGTCGCCGTCGCGCAGCCACGTCCCGACGTACAGGGCAGGGTCGGCGACATCACGTTGCACGACCCAGGCATCGACGCCGTGTGACGGCAACCACGATGCGACCCGCGCCCGCCAGTCCTCACCCTCGACGTGCACCCAGGACGCGAGCATCGCGGCGGTGCCGCCGGGATTCAGGTGCTCGGCGGCCTGCGAGATCATGAGCCGGCTGGCGCCGTCGAGGTCGAGACCGGAGTCGCGGTAGCTGTGCTCGACGCGTCCCGCGCTCACCACGAACGGCGGGTTCGCGACGATGCGGTCGAAGGTCCGGTCGGCGACCGGCTCGAACCACGACCCTTCGAGAAGATCGATGTCGATCTCGTTCAGCGCGGCGCTCGCGGCGGCCAGGGTCAGGCAACGGGGATTGATGTCGGTGGCGGTGACCTCGTCCGCGTGGTCCGCGGCGCGGATGGCCTGCACCCCGCAACCGGTGCCGAGGTCGAGCACCGAACCGACCCGATCGGTCGGGGTGGCCTGCAGCAGCGACAGGGAGGCCTGACCGACGCCGAGGACGTGATCGGGGCGGGTCGGGACGGGCCGGATCGAGCCGTCGAGATCGGACAGCACCCAGCGGCTACCGGTCCCGGCGTCGAGCGGTCGCAGGTCGAGCGCGGCCCGCACACCGTCGCCGTCGCGTTCGACGAGCCCCGCCTGCACGGCCTGTTCCGTCGTCACCGGAGCGAGAGCCTGCGCGACCTCGTCCTCGGGGCAGGTGTCCTGGAGGAGGAACAGTCGCACGAGCACGCCGAGATCGCCCGCACCACGCGCGATGCGCCGGGCGGGGACGGGTTCACTGCGTCCGAGGGCGGCGTGCGCCTCGGGTCCGAGCAGTTCCCGCACGGTGTCGAGGTCGTAGCGGCACCGGATCAGTGCGGTGCGCAGAGCCGGGCAGAGAGACAGGAGAAGGTCGCGGTCCACCACGACATTCTCGCAAGCGCCCCGTCGGGGGTCCCTCTCAGCCGTCGATCACATGGTGTCGGGACGACTCGATCGCCGGGGCGTCGTCGAAGCGGCCGTCCCAGCGGCTCGGTTCGTCCTTGCGACGCGGCGGCCGGTCGTTGGCGATGAGGACGGCGATCCACGGCAGCGGGATCGACACCCCGATGATCGCCATCGAGATCCAGGGATTGGCCCATACGCCGTACGCGATCGCCGCCAGCAACAGGGCGGGGATGCGGACCGACATGATGGTGAGGTACTTGCGAACCCGTGCTCGGTGCTGATCCTCGAGCGACGCCTCCGCCGCGGTGATCAGAACCGGGTTGTCGGGCGATCCGTTCTCGGGGGATCCGCCGAAACCGTGAGTTCTCGCCATGTCTTCCACCTTCCCACGCCGGGCCCTCGCACGCACATACACATCCGGCCCTTCCGTGCGGCATCATGGACACGTGAGCACGGATATCAAGGAACGGCCGGATACCACCACCGACGAAACGACCGACGACGACACCCCGAAGTTCTTCCACTACGTGAAGAAGAACAAGATCGCCGAGAGTGCGGTCATGGGTACCCATGTGGTCGCGCTGTGCGGTGAGGTCTTTCCGGTGACCCGGTCGCCGAAGCCCGGCTCGCCGGTGTGCCCCGAATGCAAGAAAGTCTACGACGGTTTGCGCAAGGGCGACTGAGACACCTGGTGGAACACCTCGTCGTCCGCCGCGGCGTCGGGTGATTCCGGCGACGGTCTTGCTGCCGGCGAAGACGGTGATACTGCCTCCACCGGCGGAAGTTCGGTCTGGGCCGGGGGAACTTCGGATCCCCCGGCCTTGTCGTCGTGCGAGGCAGCGTTGTCGTGCGAGGCAGTGTCGTCGTGGGGGGCAGGCCGGTCGTCCGGCGCCGCATCCGACTCGGCGGGTTTCCCGTCGATCGGCCACGACTCGGGTTGGCGATCCCCGGGCCGGATCAGGTCCGACAGCCGGATGGTCGTGGAGCTCGTCAACCGGCGGGTGAGGTTCGTCACCGGCCCGCTGTCGGGCGACGGATCACGGGCCGACTGCTCCGCGAGCCAGATCCGCCACTGCTCCAGACGCGTGGCGCGCGCCGGCCAGAACTGTTGCACCGTGGCGTTGAACTCCGCTCCGAGGACCACGGCGAAACCCAGGAAGAACGTGAACAGCAGGAACGCGATCGGGGCGGCGAGCGCGCCGTAGGTGTAGCCCGTGGCCGCGACCCACGTCAGGTACCACCGCAGGATCACGCTCGACGCGAGGAAGAACACCCCGGCCAGCACCGCGCCACCGAGCAGTCGGTGCCACGGCAGTGACTTCGGCAGCGCCACCTTGTACAGGGTCGTCAGACCGATCAGCAGGAGCAGGCCCACCGCGGGGAAGTAGAAGGTGTCGATGATCCGTGAGCCGACATCGAACCAGGCGTCGGGCAGCAACCGGCCGATCAGGGTGGGTCCGAGCGCGACGAGCGGCATCGTGAACACCGCCAGGATCAGGAAGACCACGTAGAGGAGCAGACCGAAGATCCGCTGCCACACCGGGTGGCGATGGTCCTGCTGGTGGTGCGCTTCGACGATCGAATCCACGAACGTCGAGATCGCCGACGATCCTGCCCACAGCGACAACACGAAGCCCAACGACATCACGTCGGCGCGACCCCGACGGAGGACGTCCTCGACGGTGGGTTCGATGATCTGGTCGACCACGCTGTCGCTGAAGACCGAGCGGAGGAAGGTGACGGTCTTCGACGTGATGATCTCCACCGTGTCGGGACCGAACCAGCCACCGACGTAACCGAGACTGCCGAGCAGACCGAGCACCAGGGGCGGCAGCGAGAGGGTCTGCCAGAAGGCCGCGGTCGCCGCCTTGCTGAAGATCGAGTGGTCCCAGGCCGACGACAGGGTGTGCGTCACGACCTCCCAGCCCTTTCCGACCGCGCGGCGAACGCGGCCGGAGGTTGCCTGTGCGGGGGATCGTGGTGTGTCGTTCATCTACTTCCAGAATTCCTGAAGACACGCTCGCGTGCGCGCACAGGCAGGTGAGGGCGTCTCGAATTCTGCCACGCAGTCCTCGGAGAACCCGCCGACGCCGCGGCTTCGGCGGGTTCGCGGGCTCCGAGACGATAGGCTGCATGACGGTCGGCGCCCGGACGAGTGCGGTGGCACCGACCCGAGCGAAGCGGACAAGGAGCACGAGAAACCGGTGAGCACCGAAACCGTCGGACAAGCTACGACCTCCGCCCCTGTGGCCCAGCTGCGTGCCTGGCAGCGCCGCGCCCTCACCAAGTACCTCGCGACGAAGCCGCGCGACTTCCTCGCCGTCGCGACCCCCGGTGCCGGTAAGACGACCTTCGCCCTCCGGGTGGCGTCGGAATTGCTGCGCGACCGGACTGTCGACCAGATCACGGTGGTCGCCCCCACCGAGCACCTCAAGCACCAGTGGGCGGGTGCCGCGGCCCGCATCGGCATCGCGCTCGACTCGAACTTCACGAACTCCACCGGGCAGACGTCGAGCGACTACCAGGGCGTCGTGGTCACCTACGCGCAGGTCGCCTCGCACCCGTTCAAGCACCGTGTGCGCACGGAGGCGCGTCGCACCCTGGTGATCCTCGACGAGATCCACCACGGTGGCGACGCGAAGAGCTGGGGTGAGGGCATTCTCGAGGCGTTCGGGGACGCGACCCGCCGTCTGGCGCTGACCGGTACGCCCTTCCGCAGCGACGACAGTGCGATCCCGTTCGTGAGCTACGAGCCGAACGAGGACGGTCTGCTGCAGTCCAAGGCCGACCACGCCTACGGCTACGCCGACGCACTCGCCGACGGCGTCGTGCGCCCCGTCGTGTTCCTCGCGTACTCGGGCGAGGCGCGCTGGCGCACGAGTGCGGGGGAGGAGTTCACCGCGCGACTGGGAGAGCCCCTCAGCGCCGAGCAGACCGCCCGGGCGTGGCGGACGGCCCTCGACCCCCAGGGCGACTGGATTCCTGCCGTGCTGGGGGCGGCGAACACCCGTCTGCAGCAGCTGCGTGCCGGCGGCATGCCGGACGCCGGTGGGCTCGTCATCGCCACCGACCAGACCACCGCGCGTGCGTACGCGAAGATCCTCGAGACGATCACCGGCGAGATGCCGACCGTCGTGCTCTCGGACGATCCCACCGCCTCCGACCGCATCTCGCAGTTCAGCGAGGGCAACCAGAGGTGGATGGTCGCCGTGCGCATGGTGTCCGAGGGCGTCGACGTCCCGCGACTGGCGGTGGGTGTGTACGCGACCAGCGCCTCGACCCCGTTGTTCTTCGCGCAGGCGATCGGCCGCTTCGTGCGGTCGCGGCGTAAGGGGGAGACGGCCAGCGTCTTCCTGCCGTCAGTGCCGGTGCTGCTCGAGCTCGCCAGCCAGCTCGAGGCCCAGCGCGACCACGTCCTCGGCAAGCCGCACCGGGTCAAGGAGGGCTTCGACGACGAGCTGCTCGCCGACGCGAACCGGCGCAAGGACGAGCCCGGCGAGGACGAGAAGGCCTACCATTCGCTCGGGGCGGACGCCGAACTCGATCAGGTCATCTACGACGGATCCTCGTTCGGCACCGCGACATTCGCGGGTTCCGACGAGGAGGCCGATTATCTGGGGCTCCCGGGTCTGCTCGACGCGGAACAGATGCGGGCGCTGCTGCGGCAGCGTCAGGAACAGCAGCTGAACAAGCCGAAGTCCGAACCGGCACCCACGCCGCCGCCCCAGGTGACCGAGCGTGTCGAGACCGCCGACACCCTCGCCCAGCTCCGCCGCGAACTCAACTCGCTCGTCGCGGTCGTGCACCACCGGACCAGGAAGCCGCACGGGGTGATCCACGGCGAACTGCGTCGCCAGTGCGGGGGTCCGCCGACGGCGATGGCGACCGCCGAGCAACTGCGCGACCGGATCGCGATCCTGCGCAGCTGGTGACGACGAGAACGGGCGACCACCTCGNTCGCCCGTTCGGTCGGGTCTCGGAACCGTGGTTCCGGACGGCGGATCACACGGTGGCGTCGGACTCGCTCACGATCGTCGCTCCGAGTTCACGGAGGCGGTCGGTGTGCTCGTTCGCGTGGTGCCCGCAGAACAACAGTTCTCCGCCGGTCGGAAGGACGGCGCGGACACGAGCGGCGGCATTGCACCGATCGCAGCGATCTGCAGCGGTCAACTTCGGGCTGGTCAACGTACCGGGCATGACTCCTCCAAACTGGCCACCGCTCATATCGGGTGCCGGGGTCTGGTCCGCCGCACCGGCCGGCGCGGTGGATCTACTCTGACAGACGATTCGTATTCACGTGTTGTTCCCCTGGATGCCCAATGGTGGCGTGTTTCACGCATCGAACAGCGAAAACGCTGCGACATGGCCATTTTCCGCACAGTGTGTTCGCTCACAGCGCAGAGCTCGAGGGGGCCGGGAACGCCCCGGACGAGCTGTCCGACGCACAATGACGCCATGACCGAGACCCTGCTGCACCTCATCTCCCGCGACGATTGGGACCGCTTCCGACCCCTCGGGGCGGTTGCGCCGGACTCCCTCGGGACCCAGGGTTTCGTCCACCTGTCCACGCCGCACCAGGTGCACCTGCCCGCCGACCGGTTGTACTCCGGCCGCACGGACCTCCTCCTGCTGCGCGTCGACCCGACGCGACTCGTCGACCCGCTCCGTTTCGAACCCGGCGTACCGGAGGACCCGGAGTCGATGCGCTTTCCTCACCTCTACGGGCCGCTGCCCGTCGACGCCGTCGTGGAGGTGACGCCCTACCTGCCGGGACCGGACGGTCGGTTCCCGCCCCTGGACCGGGAGCGAGCGGACGCCGTCGGTCCGGAGGACTAGTCTTTCGACCATGATCGTCGACGTGACGCCGCTTCCCGGGATCGGTGTACGCAAGGACTTCGAACTGGCCTCCGGGCGCCGCATCGGGGTCATCACCCATCGGGACGGTCACAGCGACCTCATCATCTCGAAGGCGGGCGACCCCGACGCGTGTGCGGCCTCCCTGCCCCTCACGGTCGAGGAGGCGGCGACGCTCAGCAATCTGCTCGGTGCCCCACAGCTCGTCGCCCAGTTGCGTGAGGACCACCGCGACCTGCCCGGAATCCTCACCCGCCAGCTCCACATCAACGAGGATTCCCGGTTCGACGGAGCGGTACTGGGCGACACCGCGTTGCGCACCCGCACCGGCGTGTCGGTGGTGGCCGTGATGCGTGCCGGTCAGGTCATGCCGTCTCCGACACCCGACTTCGTTCTCACGGGTGGGGACATCCTGGTGGCGGTCGGCACGGCCGACGGTCTCGACGCGGCCGCCAGGATCCTGCGCAACGGCTGATCCCGCAGAATGGACACGACGACACTCGCACTCATCGAACTGGGTGCGGTGTTCTTCGGACTCGGCGTCCTCGGACGGCTCGCGGCGCGGATCGGCATGTCGCCGATCCCGTTCTATCTGATCGGCGGCCTGTGCTTCGGCAACGGTGGCTTCATCCAGCTCGGCGACATCGGGGCATTCAGTCACATCGCCAGCGAGATCGGCGTGGTCCTGCTGCTGTTGCTGCTCGGTCTCGAGTACACCGCGAACGAATTGATCAGCGGCCTGCGACGCTCGCGGATGGCAGGCCTGCTCGACCTCGCCCTGAACGCGGTGCCGGGAGCCGCCGTCGCGCTGATCCTGGGTCTCGGACCCATCGGCGCCTTCGTGCTCGCGGGTGTCACATACATCTCGTCGTCCGGGATCGTGGCGAAGGTCCTCGCCGATCTGGGGCGCCTCGGCAACCGCGAGACACCGGTCGTCCTGTCGATCCTCGTCTTCGAGGATCTCGCGATGGCCGTCTACCTCCCGATCCTCACCGCGATCCTGGCGGGCGTGAGTCTGCTCGGCGGCCTCGAAGCCGTCGCGATCTCACTCGGTCTCGTCACCGTGGTGTTGGTGCTGGTGGTGCGATACGGGCGCTACGTCTCGGTCGTGCTCGACAGCCCCGATCGGGAAACGCTGTTGCTCAAGCTGCTCGGCGCAGCGCTGCTGGTGGCGGGGATCGCGTCGGCTCTGCAGGTGTCCGCGGCCGTGGGCGCCTTCCTGCTGGGCATCGCCATCTCCGGTTCGACGGCACACAACGCGGTCCGGGTCCTCGAACCGCTCCGCGACCTGTTCGCCGCCATCTTCTTCGTCTTCTTCGGACTCAACACCGATCCGACGGCGATACCGCCGGTGCTCGGCTGGGCGATCCTGCTGGCCGTGCTGACCGCGCTGACGAAGCTCGTCACCGGATGGATCGCGGCGGCCCGTCACGGTATCGCCGTGATGGGCCGGGCGCGCGCCGGCGCGGCACTCATCGCCCGGGGAGAGTTCTCCATCGTGATCGCCGGTCTGGCCGTCGCCTCCGGACACGTCGACAGTCGCCTCGCGGCGATCGCTTCGGCATACGTGATGATCACCGCCGTGCTCGGTCCGGTGGCCGCGCGGGTCGTCGAACCGGTGATGCGGTTCGCATCCACGCGACTCCCCGGAGGCGACGGGCGACAGCGCCTTCCCGGAGACGAACCGGAGCTTCTCTAGCGGCCCCTTCTCCGGCGGGCCCCGCGGTCCNGGAACGAAGAACGAGGGCCACCCGATCGGATGGCCCTCGTTCTTCGTTCCGGATGTCAGTCGAGGTAGTCGCGCAGCACCTGCGACCGCGACGGGTGGCGCAGCTTCGACATGGTCTTCGACTCGATCTGACGGATGCGCTCGCGCGTCACGCCGTAGACCTGACCGATCTCGTCGAGGGTGCGCGGCTGGCCGTCGGTGAGGCCGAAGCGCAGACGCACGACGCCCGCTTCGCGCTCGGACAGGGTCTCGAGCACCGACTGCAGCTGATCCTGCAGCAGGGTGAAGGAGACGGCGTCGACGGCCACGACGGCCTCGGAGTCCTCGATGAAGTCGCCGAGCTGGCTGTCGCCCTCGTCGCCGATCGTCTGGTCGAGCGAGATGGGCTCACGCGCGTACTGCTGGATCTCCAGCACCTTCTCCGGCGTGATGTCCATTTCCTTGGCGAGCTCCTCGGGCGTGGGCTCGCGGCCCAGATCCTGGAGCAGCTCGCGCTGGATACGACCGAGCTTGTTGATGACCTCGACCATGTGCACCGGGATACGGATGGTGCGGGCCTGGTCGGCCATGGCGCGGGTGATGGCCTGACGGATCCACCAGGTGGCGTAGGTGGAGAACTTGTAACCCTTGGTGTAGTCGAACTTCTCGACCGCGCGGATCAGACCGAGGTTGCCTTCCTGGATCAGGTCCAGGAACGCCATGCCGCGGCCGGTGTAACGCTTGGCGAGCGAGACGACGAGACGGAGGTTCGCCTCGAGCAGGTGGTTCTTGGCGCGGTTGCCGTCGCGGCAGATCCAGTTCAGGTCGCGGCGCTGGGCGACGGGGAGCTTCTCGCCCTTCTCCGCCAGCTGCTGCAGCATGTGGGTCGCGTACAGACCGGCCTCGATGCGCTTGGCGAGCTCGACCTCCTCCTCGGCGTTGAGGAGGGCGACCTTGCCGATCTGCTTGAGGTAGGCGCGCACGGAGTCGGCCGACGCGGTGAGCTCGGCGTCCTTGCGTGCCTGACGCAGCGCCTCGGACTCCTCCTCGTCCCAGACGAAGTCGCCCGAAGCCTTGTCCTTCTCGCTGGGCTCGTCGTCGTCGACCACGACATCCTCGGCGCCGGCGAGATCACCCTCCGAGACCTCGAGGTCTGCGAGGTCCGCTTCCTCGGTGGCGTCGAAGTCCTCGTCGCCCGAACCCGCAGCCTTCGTGGCCTTCTTTGCTGCCTTCTTCGCGGTGGTCTTCTTGGCGGCTGCCTTCTTCGCAGGAGCCTTCTTGGCGGCTGCCTTCTTCGCGGGGGCCTTCTTCGCAGCGGTCTTCTTCGCCGGCGGCTCGGCACCGGGTGCGGTGCCCTCCGCGGAGTCCGCAGCGCCTGCGACGCTCGAAGCGTCCGCAACGGGTGCCGATTCGTTGGCGGAATCAGCGGTGTGGATGTCGGTGGCTGCCACGTACGCCCTTTCGTGACGAGGTAGTGCGGCGTCGCGCCAGAGTGATTCCGGCGGAGAGGTCTGTCGGGATGAGAGCCGGTTCCGGCCTGCTGGGGACCATTGTAACGATCCCTCGGGCGGCCGATGCGCCGGACTCAGGGAGTGACACCTGTTTTCGCAGCATAAGCAGCCCCTACGATTCCCGCCGCGTTGCGCAGTTCGGCGGGGACCACCGGGGTGCGGTTGGTCAGGAGCGGGATCCACTTCTCGTGCTTGCGGCTGATGCCGCCGCCCGCGATGAACAGGTCGGGCCAGAGCAGATCCTCGAAGCGGGTGAGGACGCGGGAGACCTCCTTGGCCCACTGCTTGTACGACAGGTCGTTGCGCTCCTTGACCGACGAGGCGGCGCGGTGCTCGGCCTCCTTGCCGTCGACCTCCATGTGCCCGAACTCGGTGTTGGGCAGCAGTACACCGTTGTGCAGCACGGCCGAACCGATCCCGGTGCCGAAGGTCAGGAGGATCACCACGCCGTCGGTGTCCTTGGCGGCACCGAAGCGGTCTTCGGCGATTCCCGCGGCGTCCGCGTCGTTGAGCACCGAGACGTCCCGGCCGCCGAGCACCCGCGAGAAGAGGGATCCGGCGTCGGTGCCGATCCACGACTTGTCGATGTTGGCGGCGGTGCGGGCGACGCCTCCGGTGACCACGCTCGGCAGGGTCACACCGACGGGACCCGTCCAGCTGGCCTGTTCGACGATCTGCGCCACCGTCTTCGCCACGGCCTCGGGGGTGGACGGTTGCGGAGTGAGGATCCTGATGCGGTCGCCGACCGGACGGCCCGTGTCGAGATCCACCACGGCACCCTTGACGCCACTGCCCCCGATGTCGACTCCGAATCCGTGGTTGACGGGAGTCGATCGGTCCGTGGGGACGTCCTGTGCCATTGCGTACTTCCTCTCGCTGGGTGGGGCCGGCTGCTCCGCTCGTGTGGAAACGATAATGCCCGGTGTCACCGGGTGCGGGGGCGGTGGCGAAACCGTCGGCACTGTGTTCGGATCGGTTCGTGCATGCACAGAGAACACTCTCCGAATCCGAGTTGTCCGCGTTGAGGGATGTGGCGGTGACCGTCGCACGTGAGGCCGCCTTCTACGTCCGTGCACGCCGGGTCGAGCTGTTCGGTCCTCCGGGCTCGGGGGAGGCCGCCCGTGTGGGGACGAAATCGACGGTGACCGATCCCGTCACCGCCGCCGACACCGAGAGCGAGGAACTCATCCGGGCCCGGCTCACGGAACTGCGGCCCGGCGACGCCTTCCTCGGCGAGGAGACCGGGACCGACGGCGGGACGTCGGCTGCCGCGAGCGGAGTCGTCTGGGTGGTCGATCCCATCGACGGCACCGTCAACTTCGTCTACGGACTCCCCGCCTCGGCGGTCTCGGTGGCCGCGCGGGTCGACGGACGCTCGGTGGCCGGTGCCGTCGTCGACATCGCCTCGGGGGAGACGTTCTCGGCGGCAGAGGGTCTCGGTGCCCATCTGGACGTCGACGGCACGCGGGTGCCGTTGCGATGCAATCCCGTGACCGATCCGCGACTGGCGCTCGTGGCGACCGGCTTCTCGTACTCGCCGGCACGACGCGCACGTCAGGGTGAGCTGGTGGCGGCGCTGCTACCGAGGGTGCGCGACATCCGGCGTGTCGGAGCGGCCGCCCTGGACCTGTGCATGGTCGCGGCCGGCAGGGTCGACGCCCACTACGAACACGGACTCGGTCCCTGGGACTGGGCGGCGGGGGCGCTCGTCGCCGCGGAAGCCGGTGCGGTGGTGCGTGTCCCGAGCGGCACCGGGGACGACGGGGAGCTCACGGTCGCGGCCGCGCCGGGGATCGCCGCCGATTTCGAAACTCTGCTCACCGAAATCGGAGCGCTCGACGCAATTCCGAATTGACCGATTCGTCACATCGAGAATTGTCGTTCGTCACCTTTTACCGCAGCAGTGACGAAAAACAGGATGCACGGTCTGTGAAAAGAGATTCAGCACCGGGCATTGCGTGCGGCCGTGAGCAGATCGAGGTCGAGCGGAGCCGTCTCCTCGCCCACCGGGACCTCGCGTAGCGCCCGCAGGACCTCCTCGGCATCCGCCCCGGGGGAGATGTCCCGGAAGTAGGTTCCCAGCGCGAGGTCGACCGTGTCGTCCTCGCGTGTGTCCTGCACCAACTCGGCGCACGGGGCGAGCAACCACACCGAGGACGCAGCAGCGCGTCCGGCCTCGCCGAAGCGGATCTGCCCCTGGCACTGCATGTTCTGGTCGACGTAGACCGGATCGTTGCCGGCCTGCACGTCGGGCGGGCTCGAGAAACCGTAATCGCTCAGCTGAGCGGCCACGTGCGTGGCCTGGCCGCGTTCGCCGTTGGCGTTGTAGACGCGCACCCGGGTGGCCGCCAGGGGAGCGGGTTCGACCTCGAGCAGCGTCGACCGGTCCACGACCTCGCCGAGCGGAGCCGGTTGCGGGCCTTCGGGGTCGGTGGCCTCGGTCGGGGGAGCGTTGCACGCCACGGTGGTCGTGACGGGCTCGGACGAGGTGAACACGGAGGACCACACGACGATGGTGCCTGCGGCGAGGACGGCACCCGCCACGGCGGCCGGGACCACCCGGCGCCGACGGAACGGACGGCCGCGGTCATCGGTTGCGCTTCCTTCGGTGATCAGGGAAACCACGCGGCCCTGCCTCTCGTGTCATGCCGTGTTCGTCGCACTCACTGTAGAGGTCGCGGACGTGGTCGGTGGAACCGCCGACCCGAGGAAATGTCACGAGTCGTTGTGTTGTTGATGACGATTGCCAGACAATTTCCGGCGTTTCCACGCATCGATTGCATATTCGTGCGTGAGGTCGGCTATTGTTCGGCGGCCGAACCGTCCAAGAAGGGGCGTGCGGCGCGAAAACAGAGTGAATTCGGGTATGCCACAGCAATGGCACACCCGTCGGGAACTCCAACGGACGGCCGTGCGTTGCCCTGGCCGGGAGCACCGTCCGTGTCCCGGCCGGCTACCGGTACGAGTACTAGAAGGTAAGAGGAAATGGCGACTGACTACGACGCACCCCGGCGGACCGACAGCGACGATGTGTCGGAGGATTCACTCGAGGAACTGAAGGCCCGGCGCAACGAGGCCCAGTCCGCTGTGGTGGACGTCGACGAATCGGACACCGCCGAGTCCTTCGAGCTGCCCGGGGCGGATCTGTCCGGCGAAGAGCTGTCGGTGCGTGTCGTCCCGAAGCAGGCCGACGAATTCACCTGCTCGAGCTGTTTCCTGGTGCATCACCGGAGCAGACTCGCGAGCGAGGAGAACGGTGTCATGATCTGCCGGGACTGTGCAGCGTGAGGACATAGGGCAGCGTGAGGACATAGGTGCGAAACGAGGCCGGGTGACGACGGTGCGCCGTGGTCACCCGCGTCTCCCTCCTGTGTGCCCCGGCGCCGCGGCAGCCTCTGCTGTTCCCGGCATCCGGGGCCCTGTCGTATACGGGGACCGATGCCCGTTCGAGCAGCCCTACTTGCGGGTCGGATCGTCCTTGCGGCCCGACTCGTCGCAACCCAACGCCGCGAGCAGTTCGGCAGGCCGCCGCGTGCTCACCAGCCAGTAGGGTGTCGGATCCTCCGGGTCGTCGAGCACGACGAGCGCCATGGTCCGCACCCAGGGACGGTGCTGGACGAACGCCGCCGGATCGAGCTGGCGTCCCATCGCGGCGCTCTTGGCCGACGCCGGAACCACCACACCCCGCGAGATCACGTCGACGGGCAGATGTGCGCGACCGACGACGAGTTCGCCGCCGACCACCTCGACCCGGCTGCGTGAGAGCCAGGTCAGGACCCAGATCGGGACCGGGAGCAGAAGGACGTAGGGAAGCCACGCGTACATCCCCGGGGCGCCCATGTGCAGCTCGGCCGCGAGCAGGGCGGCCACACCGAGCCCGATCGGCCACCACCACCACGGCACCCACATCCGCTCCGAGAAGGTCGGAGCGTCGGCCGTCGGAGGGGTAGTCGGTGAGGTGCGCGAGGAACGGGACACACCGTAAGGATAGTCGCCTCGGTGGAGCGACCCGGCACGCGAGTAGTCTCGGACGACGTGACCGATCTTCCCCCGATACCGCTGCGCCGGCTCGATCCGGAGCTTCCCGTGCCCACTCGTGCCCACCCCGGTGACGCCGGTGTGGACCTGTGCACGTCGGTCGACGTGACCCTCGGCCCGGGGGAGCGGGCGCTCGTCGGCACCGGCATCGCCGTCGCGCTGCCCGTGGGCACGGTCGGCCTGATCCACCCGCGTTCGGGCCTCGCCGCCAAGTTCGGCCTGTCCGTCGTGAACACTCCCGGGACGGTCGACGCGGGCTACCGTGGAGAGATCAAGGTGTGTCTGATCAACCACGACACCGAGCGCGCCGTCGAACTCCGCCGAGGCGACCGCATCGCGCAGCTGCTCGTCCAGCGTGTCGAACTCGTCGATTTCGTCGAAGTGGACGAGCTCGACGACACGGCGCGGGGCAGCGGCGGATACGGATCGAGCGGCGGGCACGCCGGCCTCGTGAAGGAGGGTTCCTGACATGTTCGGACGACGCCGCAAGGACCGCGGGTCGAACGTCGAGGCGACCGACGCCGCTTCCGCCGGCGACCTCGGCGCGTACGACGAGCCCGCCGACGAGAAGTACGACGAGTACGCCACCGGAAGTGCGGCCGATTCCGGCCCGTACGACATCGACGAGGTCGACGAGGAGACGGTGACCGCCTCCCGTCTCGACCTCGGATCCGTGCTCGTACCGCTGCCGGCCGGTGGTCAGATCCAGGTCGAGATGGCTCCGAACGGGACGCCGCAGAACGTCCATCTCGTGACCCAGTTCGGGCGCATCACGGTCTCCGCGTACGCCGCACCGAAGTCGCCGGGACAGTGGCGTGAGGTCGCCGCCGAGCTCGCGGAGACGCTGCGCAACGACAAGGCCGAGGTCAGCATCGAATCGGGGCCGTGGGGTCGCGAACTGCACGGCAGGACCACGAACGCGGATCTCCGGTTCATCGGTGTCGACGGCTTCCGCTGGATGATCCGCTGCGTCGTCGCGGCGCCATCGGGGAACGCCGGAGCCGACTCCGAACTCGTCGGGATCGCACGGTCGGTGATCTCCGGCACCGTCGTCCGTCGCGGATCCGAACCCCATCCGGTCCGTACACCGCTGCCGATCGTGTTGCCCGAGGCACTCACCCGCCAGCTCGTCGCGGCGCAGGAGCAGCAACAGCAGGCCGCCGCGCAGCAGCAACAGCAGGCCGCCGCGCAGCAGCAACAGGGCGCAGCTCCGGCGCAACCCGCTCCGCGGACGGCCCCGCCGGAACAGCCCGCCCAGCAGACGCAGCAGGTCCCGCCCGCCCGGCAGACGCCGCCACGCCGCGGCGAATCCGGTTCGGCGATGCAGCAACTCGGCTTCTGAGGCCGGTACCGATCATCGGTTCGGGACGGGGACGATCCTGTCGAGCGCGGCGAGGCACAACCTCCCGAGCACGGAGAGGTCGTCCCCGACCTGTTCGAGTGTCACCGTCGCGAGTTCCGCGTGAGGAATCTCCCGCGACCATTGCCGCCCCACTGCGAGCGGATGAACCGCGTCGTCCACCGCGGCGGCGATACCGACCGGCGCGGTCACGGCACGCAGTTCGTCGACGTCGAGTGCCCGGTAGTGTGCGGCCTCGTCCAGCGCGGACGGGAGATCGGGCCACTGGGCGCTCCACGAGCGCGTCAATTCCCGGGCGAGCCAGGGCGGACTCGACGCCGTCATCGCAGCGGTGACCGTATCGAGCCCGTGGGCGCGCAGTTCGGAGGCCGTCCACCGCGCGCTCGCGGCGGCCGGCGCCTCCCGCGGATCGCCGGTCCACGCAGGTAGGGCAGCGAGGACGCCGACGACCCGGTCCGGATTGTCGTATGCCCACCTCAACGCGACGGCTGCACCGATCGACACCCCTCCGACGAGGATCGGCCCGTTCTCGGCCGCCTCGTCGAGCGCGGTGAGATAGCGCGCCACCACACCGCGCGGATCCGGATCGACGGCGATCGGGGTGATGCTCCGCCGTCGGAGTTCGGCGCCGAACGCCTTCTCGGCGAAGCATGCGTCCGAACCCGTGCCGGGAAGCACGACCGCGGTGCCGGCGGTCGGGGGGACCGGGGATTCGCTGTGGGACATGCGGACGATCCTGCACCATCGAACCCCGGAGACCGCGCTCACCTGCCCGCACAGCAGGACGACCGGTGGCTGCACGCGCGTGTGCACCGTGCAACTTGTATCCGGCGAGAATGGGTCTACAGTGGCGGGCGAAGAAGAGTCCGGTGGCACGAGATCCGTGCCCCTTCCGTACAGGAGCGTGTTATGGCTTCCCCGGCCGGCTACCTGCGTCGGCTCACACGGCGGCTCACCGAGGACATCGAAGAACTCGATGCCGAGGAGATGGCCGAATCCTCGCACTCCACGGGCGCCCTACCCGTCGTCGAATGCGCCCGCGGTCAGGAAGTGACCATGTACGGACGTCTTCGCAGTGTCGAGTCGTGTTCGCGTGCCGCTGCCGCCGTCGTCGAGGCGGAGTTCTTCGACGGGACCGACTCGATCCAGCTCGTGTGGATCGGTCGTCGGCGCATTCCGGGGATCGAGCCCGGGCGTACGTTGACGGTCCGCGGTCGTGTCGGCGAACGCGACGGACGCAAGGTGATCTACAACCCCTACTACGAGCTGCGCGAGCCCGCCTGACCTCTGTGGGCGCGGAGTGGTGCCCCTGGTGCACGCAGGGTCGTACCCCTGTGCCGGATGTGGCAGGCTCGTAGGAGTGAGCGACACCAACCAGCAGACGATGCTCGAACAACTCGGTGGGATCAGCGGGTTGATCTATTCGACGCTGCCGGTGCTGGTGTTCGTCCCCGTCAACAGCCTGTGGGGCCTCACCGTCGCCATCTGGTCCGCGCTGGGCGTCGCCCTCGCGGTGCTCGTGTGGCGCCTGATCCAGCGCACCCCGATCCAGCCCGCGATCTCGGGCTTCTTCGGAGTCGCCCTGTGTGCCTTCATCGCTCATCGCACCGGCGACGCGAAGGGATACTTCCTCTTCGGGATCTACGCGAGCCTGGTCTACGGGGGCGCATTCCTGTTGTCCGTGCTCGTCCGCAGACCGCTCGTGGGCGTGATCTGGGGGATGCTCAACGGCCAGGGATCGCGGTGGCGTTCGCATACCACCGCGGTGCGCGCCTACGACGTCGCGACCCTCGCGTGGACCCTGGTCTTCCTCGGTCGTTATCTCGTGCAGAACCACCTCTACGACGAGGACCGCACCGGCTGGCTCGCGGTGGCCCGGATAGGCATGGGCTGGCCGCTCACCGCTCTTGCCCTGCTCGTGACCCTCTGGGCGGTCCGGCGTGCCGACCGCATCGTCGAACCCGCGCCCGCGGAGACGGTCGGCGACGCGCCGGCCGACGATCCGGCGACGGACGACGGGCTGTCGAACAAGCCCCGCGACGAGCACGGCGCGCACGACGGGCAGCCTCGGCTCCCCGGTCGGCACCGGCTCCGCGACTAGTCGGCACCGGCTCCGCGACTAGTCGGCACCGGCTCCGCGACTAGTCGGCACCGGCTCTGCAACTAGTCGGCACAGACTCCGCGACTAGCTGGCTATAGGTCCTGTCAATCCTTCGTGGTGACGTGCGGTAGCGCCGTCCGAGCGGCGGACGTGGTGAGATAGCGCGGTGTGACCGGAGGCATCGACGCCGGATCGGGGTGCCGAAGCGCCCACGCTGACGTATGCGACCTCGCCGGAGGTGGGTCATCTGGCGTCGTTCGGGCTGCTGTAGTGGCGAAGGGCCGGGTGCCAAGCTAGTCACGGCGTAACCGCTGGGCGGTCCGCCATAGCGGCATCGGCATCGAGTCCGGTCCCTTCACCCCCTCCAGCGTGACACCCCGGTCGGGCTTCGGGAAGGGGCAGCGCTCTCGGGTCCTTTCTCCAGGTCGACGTCGGCTGGTGTCTCACGGTCAGGACCAGCAGGTGGTGTC